>CALFUK010000022.1 GCA_937929945.1 uncultured Saprospiraceae bacterium | reverse complement strand
AAGATTGCCACATGATATCCGCTTGCTCCAGAACAACATAACAACTATGAATAATCTTATAATACGCTGCAAATCAATTAGTTGTAAGTGAATTAACATTTGGGTTCTGCTGGCATAACACTAGGGCATCATTCACATAACAATTAGCTAACATTAGTTTACTTAGACTTAACAATGGCTTAAGAAGCAAACGTAAGTCATCCTCTACTTTTGCAGCATCAAATTCAATGCTAACATTATCAAACGTAGACAAATGACAAAGCTTTTAAAACTAACAACCTTCGCCCTCTGCCTGCTCTTCTTAGCGAGCTGTGATTCAGAGAATAGCTGCGACGCATCTTGTTCCACGGATCAAATCCAAGGCCTAGATTGTACCTGTTTTCCACAGAATCCACCAGATTGCCCAGGCATCACCTGCCCAGCAGGCGAGATACTTGCCATAGACTGTACATGCATCAGTCCTACCTCTGGAGAGCCTTGCGCGGGTACCTGCCCAGATGGCTTCACCTGTATGAATGACGAATGTGTACAGACTTCGGGATTCTCGGAGACGAAGTCTGGTAGAATCTCAGCTGATGAGACTTGGACAGCTAATACCGTATATACTATAGCTGGTAAGGTCGTCGTGAATGACGGAGTGACTCTTACCATTGAGCCTGGCACGATTATCAAAGGTGCCGCAGGGACAGGTACACTGGCCTCAACACTCATCGTAGAGAGAGGTGGTAAGATCATGGCTGAGGGGACTGCAGATGCTCCGATCATCATGACCACAGCGAAAGACAACATCATGCCTGGTCAACTAGTCGGGACTAACCTCGACGAAACTCAGAGAGGAGAGTGGGGTGGACTGATCGTCCTCGGTAAAGCGCCTGTCTCATCTAAGTCAGGGGAAGAGGCACTGATCGAAGGTCTTCCACCAGATGATAGTTTCGGACTGTACGGCGGTAATGATGCTGCTGATGACAGTGGTGTGATCAGATACGTATCCATCAGACACGGAGGTGCGCTGATCGGAGAGGGTAATGAGATCAACGGACTGACGCTGGGTGGCGTAGGCTCTGGTACAGTCATCGAGCACATCGAGGTCGTGGCTAATGTAGATGACGGCATAGAGCTCTTCGGTGGCTCTGTCAATATCAATAATGCACTGGTCTGGGCACAGGGTGATGATGCATATGACATCGATCAATCCTACTCTGGTACAGTGGACAACTTCGTATACATCGCAGGTGTTGATTCAGATCACGCCCTAGAAATAGACGGTGCAGAATCAGATGTAAATCCTGATGGAAGCTTCACACTGATCAATGGCACACTTAAAGGCCTGGCTTCTGAGTATGCTGACTTCAGAGATGGCGCGCGTGGCAGTGTCTTGAATTCGTACTGGTTTAACTTTCCAGCGGATGCAGATGTCGAGCTAGACAAAGATGGCGAATCAGCTAACTACTTCGCTGGCCTGATCGTCATCAAAGGAAATGAATTCACACTAGCGGATGGAGTCGACCTCTCAGCCGTGAGTGCCGATAAAGCAGATGCTGGCAATGACGCGGGCTTCGACATGCAGTTCGCGTCTGAGAATGCGGCAGTCGCTGCAGGAGGAGCATCGGTCGGTGCTGATACATCTGTCTTTAGCTGGACGATGGCTTCACAAAAAGGCGCTTTAGATTTTTAATTAAATATATCATACACAGAATCAAATTCAGAAGTGATTCGGTACCGTCAAATGCTGAATCACTTCTTCTTAACCTTCAGAATAAACATACACAAAATGAAATTTTTACTTACACCTGTACTTAGTTTTACACTCTTTCTCTTACTACAAATCGGTTCTTACGCACAGGGTACTGTGAGAGGGACCATCATCGACGATATTACTGGGGAGACCGTACCCTTTGCGACTGTATTCGTACAGGAGACCAGTGGCGGTACTAACACTGATCTTGATGGTGCTTACTCACTATCATTAGATCCAGGGACTTATACTTTGGAGTATTCATTCATCGGCTACGCTGCACTTACCGTAGCGGATGTGACTGTCACAGAGGGAGAAGTGACACTCATGGATGTCAGAATGAAAGAGGAGTCAGAAGTATTGGACGAGATCGTCATTCAGGCTAAGACCATCAGAAATACGGAGGCGGCAGTCCTAACCATTCAGAAAAAATCAGCTAATCTACTGGACGGTATTTCATCTCAGACCTTCAGAAAGATTGGGGACAGCGATGCTGCTGGAGCGATCAAAAGAGTCACTGGTGTATCTGTCCAAGGGGGCAAGTATGTATTCGTCAGAGGACTGGGTGATCGATACACTAAGTCTATCCTCAATGGCATGGACATACCAGGTCTGGATCCAGATCGGAATACTCTTCAGATGGATATCTTCCCGACTAACATCATTGATAACATCATCGTCGTGAAATCATTCACACCAGATCTTCCAGGTGACTTTACAGGTGGAGTGGTAGATATCGTGACGAAAGATTTCCCAGAGGAGAAGTCTACCAACATCTCTTTCGGAGCTGGTTTCAATCCTAATATGCACCTTAATAAAAATGCGCTCACTTACCCAGGCGGATCCACTGACTTTCTTGGATTTGATGATGGTACGCGTAATCTGCCATTCCAATCATTTGCTCAGATACCGAGTACCAGTGACAGATCAGAGAGGCTGACAAATATTACGAAGAGCTTCTCTAATAACTGGGCAGCTCAGCGAGAGGCTAATAGGCCAGACATTAATTTCGGTGTATCGCATGGCAATCAGATTAATAAAGATAAGGTGACACTGGGCTACAATGCGGCATTTAATTATAAGAACTCCAATGACTATTTTGATGATGTCGAATTCAGGGAATTCATCAAAGCTAACTCGACTGATGTACTCCAGCTGGAGACCAATAAGACCAGAAAGGGTGAGCTATCATCTAATAATGTACTAATGAGTGGCCTGCTGGGCGGAGCGATCAAAGTGAACAATCACAAAATCTCGCTTAACCTAATCCACTTGCAAAATGGAGAAAGCAAAGCGGGTATCTTCACTCAAGAGACCATCCTGAATAACTCTAACACCATCACCAGAGATAATCTAGAGTACAGTCAGAGAAGCATATCTAACGCTCTGCTGAAAGGTAAGCACAGCTTTGAAGGTTCAGGCTTGGAAGTCGATTGGAAATTATCACCGACCTACTCCAGAATCCAAGATAAGGACATCAGACTGGCACAGTTCAGACTGGATGATGGCGCGTATAACATCGAGCCAAGTGAAGGTGCGATACCCAGCAGACTCTTCAGAGATCTCACCGAAGTGAATTATTCAGGTAAGGTAGACGTGACCAAGAAATTCTCTTTTCAAGAGAGAGATGCTAAGCTCAAGCTGGGCTTCAGCAACTCATTCAAGGAGAGAGACTACGGCATTCTGAACTACCAGTTCTCTGCGATCGGATCTAGCCTGCTCAACTTCACAGGAGATGCTAATGAAATCCTGCTGGACCAGAATGTGTGGACTCCAGAATCAAGAACAGGTGTATACGTCATCGGTAACTTCGAGCCTGCTAATACTTATAATGCGCAGCAGAATACCCTGTCAGCATACATCATGAATGAGCTGCCAGTCACGGATAAGCTGAAAGCTGTGTACGGACTAAGAGTAGAGAAGTTTGACCACATCTACACAGGTCAGAATAATCTGGGTGATGTCATATTCAATAAAAAGAAGGTGCTGGATAAGGTCGATATCCTACCAGCTGCTAATCTAATCTATAGCCTGACGGATGATATGAATCTGAGAGCTTCATTCTCCAAGACGGTAGCCAGGCCATCATTCAAGGAGCTATCCATAGCGCAGATATATGATGCACTGTCAGACAGAATCTTTGTAGGTAATCTGGACTTGGAGACCACTGACATCATGAACTTTGATCTCAGATGGGAGCTATTCCAGTCAGGTGGACAGATGTTTGCCTTGAGTGGATTCTATAAGTCATTCTCTAACCCGATCGAGCTGATCGCCTTCAGTGAGCAGTCACCTAATAGTGTGACGCCGAGAAATGTAGGTGACGCCTCTGTGAGAGGTGTAGAGATCGAAGTCCGTAAAAACTTGAACTTCGGTCAGGTAGAGCAGTCTCCATTCAGCATCGGGGCTAATGTCACACTGGTGGATTCTAAAGTGACACTGGATCAGTCAGCGGGTGGAGAATACCAATCAAAACTAAGGACGGCGAGAGTGGGCGAGACAGTCTCTACGACAAGAAGCATGCAGGGACAGTCACCATACATCGTGAATACCTACCTCAACTATAACAACAGAGACAATGGCATCGAGGCGAATCTGAGCTATAATGTACAGGGTAAAAGACTGGCCATCGTCGGTGTAGGTGAGAATCCAGACATCTTTGAGGTGCCATTTCACGCGCTTAACTTGAAAGCTTCTAAAGCATTCGGAGAAGATAATAGAGCGAGAATCAGTCTTTCGGCGAATAACATCTTAGGATCTAAGAGAGAGTTACTGTACGAATCATTTGGAGCGGCCGATGAAGTGTTCCAGAGATTTGTGCCACACACTTCTTACTCAGTAGGATTTAGCTACAGACTGTAGTATCGGCAAGGTTTATTCTGATTTATTATATATAATCATAGGGTTGCTTTTTGACGGAAGAGCAACCCTTTTTTTATGGGGCATAATGATGTGTCAGTGCATAGAAATGACAACGGGCTTTCCAATGTTAACTTAATGTTACCTAAATGTGTCTAAAACGTTGCTGCATAGTAAATAAATGTTTAATTTGGATCAGCGTCCAATGCAAACAAGAAGTACATATCAGCACCTTAGCTCCCTCTTTATACTCTTTCTGATGAGTCAGGTGGCCCTATTTGGGTCAGGCACACCCACCAAAAGTACATCTGGTATAATTGAAAGTTTTGCAATCAACTTTGATTTAGTCAATGGATTAATTGTCTTAGAGGCATCAGTAGATCACATCAAAGGGAAGTACATCTTGGATACGGGTTGCTCATTTATCGCTGTAGATGGACCACAGGGTAAAGGAGACATAGAGCTCAGCTCCACAGAATTTGCTGAGACCGCTTCCGAGACCAGCCTGGCTAATTTCGAATTAGGCAATATCAGTATGCAAAATATAGATGCGCTGGCATTCGATATGAAGAAGATAGAAGCGATCGTCGGCACAGACATTGATGGCCTGATAGGCACCCAGGTCATGGAAGATCATAACATCTTGATCGATTATACCGAGATGAAGGTATATTTCATCGGAGAGGATTCACCTCACTTAGACATCAATGCACTGTCTCACACGATCGTCAAATCGGCCATGACGACACATAGTGAAAAATCATTCATCGAGGTGCAGATACAAAATGAAAGCTATACTCTTCTGCTTGATTCTGGTGCTAATATATCAGTCCTTCATAAAGGAATGAAAAAGCTATTGAGGTCCACACACCAAAAAAATAATGTTTCACCGATCGTGGATGACTTCACCTTAGACGAATTATCCATTAACCGCGTCAAAGTCTCAAACCTTGGCGTCATATACCGTGATCTCTCCCTGATACAATCAGACACGGGCCATGATCAGATTGACGGTATACTCAGCCTCAGTTCTCTGGATGTTGATAAAGTCCTCTTTGACTATAGGTCAGGGCAGGTCATCTTCTTTTGGGCCCATGACGATATCGTTGCATTGAAGTAGGTTTCTCTTGTGGATCGATGATATTGGAAGTGCTGACGACGAAGGCATGTCCTTATTTTAGCATGTTATTGGCAAGATATTAGTTCCACAATGGTTCAGTTTTGTATGCATCTGGAAATCCCATAATTCTTCTTTCTTCTAAGGATAGGTTATTTGCAAACTCTATTATAGATTTTGTTTCGCGATTACTCAATCCTATTCTTCTCTTATAGCATGGTATAAAATAGCAGCTTAATCTGTAGTAATTGACATTTTTTAGCTGCTGCAGTATTCGAAAATATTAATCCTTTGTCCTGTAGTTTGACTACTTGATTATCAATGGATAATGGTGGTTTTTTATAATCCATGGCAAAAAAAAAGCCCACCAAAGTGTGCATCTAAGAGAGGCATGGCAAGCATATTTGATATAAGTATAAGTAATCCAATCATTACCTACAACTATAAGTTATCTCTTACGGCTTTTTTTCAATCTTATACTCTATTTTACATATTGAGTACTTCTCGATTATCTGAGCTCATTTATTACATTTTCTCACGATTCTCTCTCCATCTGAGTGTGACAATAGGCTTCACTATCTGAAGCGCGATAATCTTTATGATCGTTGTAAATAATATTATATTCATCCTCAGTTGATCACTCATAGACTTCTAGCACTTGAAAGGGATATTAGACATTGTAGACTATTTTTTCAATAAGGACCCTCGGATTGCGAGTCAAAAGGCATTGGCAAAAGAGTACCGATGGAAATTTTTACGCCGACGTAAATTTGAGGAAGACGTCATATCCCTCAATGGCTTCCGACTCTTCGAAGGAAAGTCAAAAAAGCGATTGAAAGCGATGATCAGCTTCAAACACAAGAAGCTGAAGGGCGGATTTAGAATGTTTGATCTCCTCTATTTTGATTTTGGAAATAAGGCAGTCACCATCTTCGAATATACGAATCCAGACCTGATACTGCATTCCTTTGTGATCGAACCAAAAGGCGGCGTGTTTAAGAATATGTTTGGTAAGGCCACTCAGCCCATTATCCTGACCACCACACCAGAATTCGATGAGCACTATCAGATTCACACAGATCAGTCCGAGCTATTCAAAGAGACCATCAATGTAGATTTTCTAGATCACATCGGAGATCATAAAGGCTGGACCTACGAAGCGAAGGACCACAGCATTATCATGTACCGACCAGGCTACATCGTAGAGTCAGAGGACATGGAGCGGCAGATTGATCGCTTCATCAAGCTGTGCCACGATCTGGTGCATGGGAAGGATTTGATGTGATGCTGGGGTAATAGCCAGTGAATGGCAGAAGTAGCGCTTAAAGTGACCTCGCGTAAAACTGCACATTCGCTTATTTGATTCAGTTCATTTTTGTGCTTAGGCTTTAGTTCTTCTAACTCAAAATCGGCTTGTATGTCTAACCAAAATTTGGCGCCTGTTTCATAATATTTTGAGAATCTTAGAACTGTATCTGCTGTTGCTCTGCGTTTAGCTTTTACGATTTGGCTGACTTTTGCTTTGTGGTAAGAGTGTTTCTTTAGACTATCTATATGCTGTTATGTTCACGGGCTTGAGAAACGTTTCGTTTAGTATTTCACCTGAATGAACCATTTGAATCAGGGGATGTCAATGGCCAATAGGGGAGTCATCACACTTGAGATCACCCACGACGTACTGTATGCCGTCTAATAAGTATTGTAGAAAATCTGGATTGTCATATGACTGAGCATTGTGAGACGGCGAGCTATAGAAGACTCTACCTTTACCGTGTCTTTTGATCCAAGAGACATAGATGGTATTGTTGCTGACTTCTTTTCTCAGCCCAGTCAGCTTATCTGCCTCTATGTAGAGCAGTGGTCTGAAGTTATAGTCGAAGTAGGCATTTTTAAAGAAGTATGGCTCGTCTACGTGCGTCATGCCCTGACCTTTAAAGGCTTGGACAAGTGGATGAGTGGGGTCTACTTCTTTCACATGCATCTCTTGCTGGGGCGGATGATAGTCAAAGCTGCCTCCTGTGATCTGACTGAATGACTCAGAGTTATTTTGCACTGTGATAGCACCATGCAGCATCATTAAGCCTCCGCCCTTAGCAATGTATCTCTTTAGGTTTTGCTCATAGACCAGCGCTTCAGTTGCTATCTCAGTCCGACTCAGAGATGTATTCATGCGCAATAAATCCGCAAACAAGTTTCGATCGGGTCCGCTTGGATTCGAATTATTGAGAATGACGGCATCATATTGCTTGAGGTTTTTTTTACCAAACTGCTCTATGTCATAACCGACGTGAATATCGAATGCACCAGTTTTTTTTGCTAAGATCTTTAGCAGCTCAATGTTGTGTGGGATAATCCAGTGATCGAACCCAGTGGCTCGCGAGAAAACTAATATTTTTTTCTTTGACTCACCAGTCACCGTAGCTCTTGCTGGCGCGATGTTCTCCATTTTAGCTATCCATTCGGGAGTGACCTTGAAACTCTCTAAGCCTTGCGAGATGCCAGGTGCTGTGAATAAGGACTGGAAAGAGAGAAGCAATAGAATGGAAAGATATTTCATGTTTGCAAAATTTGTATATAAATGTCTGTTAGTAAAATAACCAAGTTAAAGCATTTCCCTTGGGTGTCTTAGTCATCTACTTCACAGATGTTTCGTAAGCTTAATTTTTAGGACTGAGTGTCAATCTAAGTGGTACTTCGTATCATGATTAACTTGGTCCTCATAAGAGGAAATAGTTAGGGTTAATTATAAAGAGATAATGCCAAACAACTTCAATATAACCAGTACGACAATCAATACCAGAAGGCGGTAAGCCCACACATCCGCATGCTTGTAATGTGAGGCAAACTGCGCTGTCACATATCCACCGATCATCTGGCCTATGGCCAGGAGCGCTCCTGCCTTCCAGTCGATGAGTCCGTGATAATGAAAAATGCCAATGACGAATATGCTATAGAATGCTACGGTGAAACCTTTGATTGCATTGCCCGTAATCAGGCTGTACTTAGATGCGAGAACCAGGGCTGCGATAAAGAAGATACCCATACCCATCTGAATAAAGCCACCATAAAAACCAACTGCTAAGAATAAGGGAACAGCAAGATACCAAGGCAGCATGTTGATGTCTCCTTGCTGCACCAACCATCGTTTTGGATTGACTAAGATGACCAGGAGCACCAGAATCATCAGGTACTTGAAGACCACTTTGAACTGATCATTGGAGATGATGGTCGCCACATATACACCGATTAAGGAGCCTAAGGTGACATAGATGATGATGGGTAGTCCCCGTCTGATATCGAGCTTGCCATTCTTATAGAATACCAAGCTGGTGAGTGAACCCTGGGCGATGACGCCGACTCGATTGGTCCCATTGGCCAGATTGCCAGGAAGGCCCATGATCTCAGTCAGTATAGCCAGTGTGATGGCAGAGCCACTGCCTGCGAGTGTATTGATGCATCCAGCGACAAAGCTACCAATGATGATGATGGCGAATTCTACAAGCGTATAGTCCATCAGGATTTAAGTCGCACTAGCTGCGATCTCTTGGCACAGTTCTATGAGGACACCATTAGCAGACTTAGGGTGCACGAAGCAGACCCATTTATTATCAGCTCCCTTTTTAGGCTCATCACTGAGTAAGGTGAAGCCTTCAGCCTTCAGCCTGGCCATCTCTGCTCTGATGTCTGCCACGTCAAAGGCGATGTGGTGTATGCCTTCTCCACGCTTAGTGATGTATTTTGTGATGGCATCATCTTCTTTGGTGCCTTGGACCAGCTCTATCTTGTTGGGTCCATTTTTGAAGAAAGATGTCTTGACCCCTTCTGATTCTACTTCTTCTATTTTGTAGGGGCCTTCTACATTGAAGAGGGAGGAGAAGAGAGTATTGCTTTCGTCAAGATCTTTTACGGCTATGCCGATGTGTTCTATTTTTCTCATAAGTGATCTGATTTGGAATGGTAAGTTATGGAATACCTGATCAGAATCAGCCTTGTCTTGTAATAAATGCTATTAAGTTATTGTGATAAATTATGACCGCAGATTTACGACCAATGATGATACTTCGTACCTGACGGCACGGGTCATAATGGGAATCCCCTTTGCTACCGAAATGATGTCCCTATGAGACATTCGTTTATAAAAAGCGCTATGATTAATTCAATTCACAAAAAAGGCCTGTAGTATGAACTACAGGCCTCGAGATTATTTTAAAACTAAAAAAGTCTATTAGACTTATTTCTTTAGCGCATCTCTGATCTCAGTCAATAGTGCCTGATCTGGCGTCGGATCTGGATCTGGAGCAGCGCCCATAAACTTGATCTTAGCTTTACCCATCATAAACAGGACGAATCCAATGATAAGTAAGTTAATGATCGTGTTAAACCATTTACCATATCTGATGGCATTCGTTGGCTTGTAGTTAGCGTCTCCTTCTGCACCTACACCTTCTGATAACACATACTTGAGGTCTCCGAAATCATATCCACCAGCGGCCTCTCCGACGATTGGCATGATGATGTCATTCACAAAGCCCGTGACGACTAGTCCTACGGCGCCTGCTAATATTACGGCGATGGCGAAGTCTAGCACATTGCCCGTCAGGATAAATTCTTTAAATTCTTTCCACATAATTTTTCGTTTTAATTAGTATTATGAATAAAGATATTATAAAAATTTAAATATAACACTATAACGATTTAAAACTATGCTACTCCAGCATCTTGTCTAATCTTATTTAGAGCTGATCCTGCGCGTACCCAGTCGATCTGTGCCTGATTATAGGTATGAGCTACTTTAAACTCATCATTCGTCCCATCATGATGATCCAGTTTAATCGTAAGTGGCTTGCCAGGGGCCATCTGATCAAAATCTACTATGGATACGATGTCATCTTGTCTGACTAAATCGTAATCAGCCTTATCAATGAAAGTCAAGGCTAGCATGCCTTGCTTTTTCAGATTCGTCTCGTGGATTCTGGCAAATGATTTTACAATGACGGCATTCACACCTAAAAATCGTGGCTCCATGGCCGCATGCTCTCTGGATGAGCCTTCTCCGAGGTTCTCCTCTCCAAAGACCACTGTTCCAATCCCTTTTGCTTGGTAAGCTTTAGCAGAGTCTGGCACAGGGACGTAATCATTCGTGATGTAGTTCAATACACTGTTCGCTTTATCATTGAAATAGTTGATCGCGCCTGTATAACAGTTTTCAGAAATGTTCTGAAGATGACCTCTATAGGTCAACCATGGTCCTGCCATAGAGATGTGATCGGTCGTACACTTACCTTTTACTTTGATCAGGACTCTCATGTCCGTCATGTTATCTTGGGTGATCGGAGTGAATGGAGTCAGTAGTTGTAATCTGTCTGATGAAGGATCTACGACAACCTCTATCTTACTCCCATCTTCCGCAGGCGCATTATAGCCAATGTCTTCTACATCAAAACCATTGGGTGGTAGTTCATGACCTGTTGGTTCATCCAGTTTGACCTGTTCGCCTTTATCATTGGTCAGGGTATCTGTCATTGGATTAAAATCCAGTCTTCCTGCTATAGCTATCGCAGCTACGATTTCTGGAGAAGCCACGAATGCATGAGTGCTTGGATTTCCGTCCGCTCGCTTAGAGAAATTTCTGTTAAACGAGTGAATGATGCTGTTCTTAGGCGCATTCATCGGGTCCTTATATCTCGCCCACTGGCCTATACATGGTCCACATGCATTGGTGAATATGGTCGCATTGAGGTCTTCAAAGATTTTCAGTATGCCATCTCTCTCTGTGGTGAATCTGACTTGCTCACTTCCAGGATTGATACCAAACTCTGCTTTAGTCGTCAGGCCTTTGTCTACAGCCTGCTTAGCTATGGAGGCAGCTCTGGAAAGATCTTCGTAAGATGAGTTAGTACATGATCCGATCAGTCCCCACTCTACGTCCAGCGGCCAGCCATTTGCTGTCGCTTTCTCCGTCATTTCTTTTCCAGCATTGGTGGATAGATCTGGTGTGAATGGTCCATTGATCAGTGGCTGGAGTGTCGACAGGTCGATCTCTATCACTTGATCAAAATACTTTTCAGGATCTGCATAACATTCTGGATCTGCTACTAAGTGTTCCTTCACAGCATTCGCGGCATCCGCGACCTCTGCTCTATCCGTGGCTCTGAGGTACCTGTCCATACTTTCATCGTATCCGAAGGTCGAAGTCGTCGCTCCGATTTCTGCGCCCATATTACAGATCGTGCCTTTACCTGTACAACTTAGATTTTTGGCACCTTCTCCAAAATATTCGACTATGGCACCTGTACCACCTTTCACGGTGAGTATATCTGCTACTTTCAGGATGACATCTTTTGGAGATGACCAGCCCGATAGTTTACCTGTGAGTTTGACACCGATGAGTTTCGGATTCTTAAGCTCCCAAGGCATACCTGCCATGACATCCACCGCATCTGCTCCTCCTACACCAATGGCGACCATGCCGAGTCCACCCGCATTCACGGTGTGGCTATCTGTACCGATCATCATGCCACCTGGGAAAGCATAATTCTCCAAGACAACCTGATGAATGATCCCTGCACCTGGCTTCCAGAATCCGATGCCGTACTTATCAGAAACAGACTCTAAGAAGTTAAAGACCTCATTACTGGTGTTGATGGCATGCTGCAGGTCTACATCAGCTCCTATTTTAGCTTGGATCAGGTGATCACAGTGTACCGTGGATGGCACTGCGACTTTATCTTTTCCCGCCATCATAAACTGTAGTAGTGCCATCTGAGCAGTGGCATCTTGCATAGCGACGCGATCTGGAGCATAGAAGACATAGTCCTTCCCTCTCGTATAATTTTGCATCGGAGAATCCTCATGTAAGTGAGCATATAGGATCTTCTCGGCAAGGGTCAATGGCCTCTGTAAGGTCTTCTTCGCTGCGTCTACTCTCTCCGCTAATGAAGCATAATGTGCTTTCAGCATGTCTATGTCAAATGGCATATTCTTATTTTAGGTTAGAAAATGGTTTGCAAAAGTACGGAATTCTCTGATTCTGAGCTACGAATGAGAAACAAGTCAATACTCGCTTAGTTTTTGACTAAGCCGATAAACGTCCTTCCTGCCCTATAAAAGAGTGGGTTTATGATACAGGCTATTATTATATTAGATCGCTGATCTAAAACGACTCAGCATTCGCGCTGTCTGCTTATGCAATCAAAATAATTTTTGTATCGTCTATGGCCTGTATAATAATGAGGCACAAGAGGATGATTAAAACATAACTGGTAGCGGATCAGTATTTCACTTCTCACTCTGAGGCCGTACGATAAGCGCGCACCCTCTGACAGGTTTCTATTTACATCGAAAACATCAGTAAGGTAGGGCAGTGAGGCTCCCTATAAATAGGGATTTTATGAATAATGCTTGTCACTTTGTCGGTCTCACTTTTTTTCGCCAGCTGAATTTCCTATCTTTTAATCATTATCTAAACTTCCCCTTCAAGACCATCTCACTATGAAACAATATCAACTACTCGCTTTACTCTTATTATTACTGCTGTCCTGCAGCAAAGAAGAAGCGGATCAGCCATTTCTTTCTTCTTCTCCGAAAGACTATTCTATTGCAGAAATCAATGAATTCATAGAAGCCATAACGAAGGATGATAAAATCTTTGACTGGCTGGAGGCACCGACAGATATGATCCTGAGTGCAGCGACACTGAGTGACCAGATCATAGCCATAGGATATACCGTGGAAGGAGTCGAGGACATTGAGAATATCATTGGTGTCGAAGATCAGCTACCCAGCTCCTACTTGCAAAGGAGAGATGCGCTATTAGCATCAATTTTAGCTGGTGAAAGAATAGCGACTGACAATCCAGAATTAGAGTTAGCCAATATTTTACCATTCGAGCTGGATGATGAGATCCCCACACTGGCCGTGAAGATCACCTCTCTGTCTACACTGGAAGAGCTGCGTGCAGATCCGACCATCAGGTATGTGGAGCCGATGGGCTACGATCCAGCTGATATCCAAGAGAAGCAATTGAAGAGCTCTTCTGGATGCAATGGGAACCCATCCAATATAAACCCTAATGACTACAACAATACCAATACTTACAATGCCAAAATCCCGTGGAACTTTGCCAATCATAACATCCCAAATGCCTGGTCTTCGTCTAGCGGAGATAACATTGGTATCTGCATCATCGATACAGGTGCCTCTGATAGCCAGGATAATCTCGGCAGCCAATTCGCTTCTGGTAATTCTAGTAACCGATACATCCGAAAATACAGCACAAAATACTCAGGCTTCTGGTGGGGGAAGAAGAAGGACTCACCCCATGACCAGTGTGGACATGGCACCGCTATGGCAGGACTGGCAGCAGGCCCCTGGAGTACGGATGGCAATGCCTTAGGCGTAGCTTATAGAGCGAATGTCATATCAGTGCGGGCGGTAGAAGATGTGCTCATCAGCAACTCGAATGAGAAGAACGGTGTGAAGGATGCTCTACGACTGGCGGGCAGAAGATCGGATGTAAAAATCATCAGTATGTCCATCGGAAATATCATATCATCTGGCACTGTCAAAGATGGAGTGTATTATGCCTATAACAGAGGTAAGCTACTTCTTGCTGCGGCTGGTACTTCGACCAGTATTACCAATTGGACAGGGGTGATTTTTCCCGCTAATATGAGCCAGACTACAGCTGTCACAGGTGTTAAAGCTCAGAGCTCCTACAGAAGATGCAATACCTGCCACAGTGGCAGCAAGGTAGACTTCACCATCCAGATGCAGCGCAGCTATGACTCGGATCGTAACTCTCTGGCCATCACGAAAAATGCTAATGGCAGCTCGTACATCAGCGGCTCATCGGCAGCTACGGCGACTACCGCGGGCATAGCAGCGCTGGTCTGGGCCACGAATCCATCCATGTCCAGAAGTACTGTGCTAAATAGACTCAAGCAAGCATCTGATATCTATCCTAATCGGAGCAACAGCTACGGATGGGGTAACATCAATGCCTCTGCTGCTGTGCAAGGGATTAGTGATTGAGATACCGATAAGTCCAAAGTAAAGAAGCAGAATCTTGATCAGTCGGGGTTCTGCTTTTTTATTTCCACTGCTGCTTTTTACGGATTCATTACTCCATTTCACTTACGCATTTGGGCTATTTACCTATGCAATCAAACAAAATTGGCCCAAATTTACCTATGCAATCGAACAATAAATGCTAAAATATGCCTATGCAAACAAACAAAAATATTCTATATTTGCCTATGCAAACGAACAATATTAGAGGATTTTTGCGTATAAATATATTATAATTAATTGATTAACAGAGACTTACATATAAATTTACAACAGTGGAAGATCAACAGTCACAGCATGCCCCTCATCCTTCGTGGAGCCAGGCAAGTAGGCAAGACTACGATGGTAGAAGAATTCGGCAAGACTTATGACCAGTATCTCTATTTTAATTTAGAAAAGAAAGAGGATGCAGCGCTGTTTGATTACTTGGATGATCTGGACCGTACCATCTCGCTGCTCTTCGTCTCCAGGCAGGCGCAGCTCTCTCCAGATCAGACTGTCCTGCTCTTTTTCGATGAGGTGCAGGAGCGTCCCGAGCTGATCGAGGCCTTACGCTACTTCAAAGAAGACCATGCCTTTTTAGACATCATCGTATCCGGCTCTTTATTGGAGTTTGCCTTTGGCAAGATCTCGCGCATACCTGTCGGGCGGGTGGAGTATCTGGAGTTACATCCTCTCAATTTTAGAGAGTACTTGCGTGGTATTGGGCATGAGGTGAGTTTAGAGGTGCTGGATCGCATTCCCTTGGACAATGCAATGAATCAGATTTTTTACAAGCTCTTTCATGAGTATACTCTGGTGGGAGGTATGCCAGGTATCGTCTCGCAGTACATAGACCAAGGCCGAGAGATCAGCTCAGTGCGTCACCTCTACGCTGCGATCATAGAGTCCTACAAGCAGGATGTCGAAAAGTACGCCAGTAATGACCAAGAGAAACGCATCATCAGGCACATCATGGACACGGCGCCATATGAAATCGACAATCGGATAAAGCTCAACCACTTCGGCCATTCTAACTTCAGGACCCGCGAAATCAAGGAGGCAATGCTGTCGCTAGAGAAGGCTCGTGTACTGGAGCTGATCTATCCCACGACGCAGACAGCACCACCAATCGTAGCTGACATGAAAAAGAGACCTCGGCTTCATTTTTTGGATGTCGGCTTAGTGAATTATCAGCTGGGGCTGCACCAAGAGCTGCTCACCATTAATGATCTACATATGAGCTCCAAGGGCAAGCTGGTGCAGCAAATCGTCAATCAAGAAATCAAAGCCCAGCAAAACCTCCCGGGCCAAAAACGAGCGTTCTGGGTCAGAGAATCACGAGGCTCCACCGCCGAGGTAGACATCGTCTTCGCGTACAGAGGGATGCTAATCCCCATCGAGGTGAAGTCAGGTGCCACGGGCACTCTCCGCTCTCTTCATGAGTATATGGATAGATGCGATCACGGCTATGCGGTGCGGATATACGGTGGAGATTTGTCTATCGACGAGATGAACTCCCGTACTGGTAAGCTGTACAAATTGCTCAATTTGCCGTATTTTCTTAGTGGATGGTTAGAGGCTTATCTGGGTTGGTTTATGTCTGATTCTGTTGGAGAATAGATTCTGAAACGAGTCCAGCATGACGCGCAATTGTTTGGCCAGATTCTGAAACGAGTTCAGAATGACGCGCAATTGAATGGGCCAGATTTTGAAACGAGTTCAGTATGACACGGAATTGCTTGGCCAGATTCTGAAACAAGTTCAGAATGACGTGCAATTGAATGGGCCAGATTCTGAAACGAGTTCAGAATGACTCACAACTTTTAATTTTGGTATCATCGCATCATCATATCAACAAAATCAACAAATCATCAAAATCAAGCCTCCTGCACTGCATCCTCTACATCCAGCTCAGCGTCTTCGCTGAAGACATAATCATTGCGGACGAAGTCACACCAGTAGCAGCGCTCATCTTCGCAGAGCTGATTGAAGTCATGGGCTTGGATTTTATTCCATACCTCTACGATTTGATCGCCGACAATATCTAGGTGTTCTTGTTGGATGACAAATTTTTCCATGTGGAAGTCTGTGGTTTTGGGCTTGGGCTCTAAGAAGTCGACGTAGCCTGTAGTCATAGACCAGTTATGCTTTTTGTCGCTGTCTAAGAGCAGCTTATAAAAGACGATCTGGCGCCAGTAATCTCCGCCCAGGGGATTCTTTTCATTAGGATTTTTAAGTTTATCTCTGGTCTCCGTCTTGGCGTAGTTACCCGTCTTGTAGTCTGTCACTTCTACGCCGTGGTCAAAGATGTCAACTCTGTCCAGCACCCCTTTAATGGGTACGTGCTTGTAGTGAGCCTCTTTGATCTTGGCCTCCAGTTCGTATGATTTTGCTGGAGTCTTCCCTTTGATCGTCGTCTCGTAGTAGGCTGTGAGTATCTGCTCGCCGTAGTAGCTCATGTCCTTATATTCCAGATCAGTGAAGTGTGATTTGTGATGCTTCATACCGATGTGGAAATGCTCGATCAGGGTCTTCGGCCCCTCAGCTGTTTTTTTATTGACGGCATCATAATACATTTCCAGAGCGCGGTGCATGGCTCTACCGAATCCCATGTATTTATTTCTAGCGGTAGGCACTTTGAGGATGGTCTCGAAGTAAAAGCTCATGGGGCATTTCAAATACTTATTCAGTCCTGTCACGCTGAGCTTATAGTTAGTCAGGGTACGATCGATGAGTTCTTTGTCGATGAGTTGGATGGACTTATTGAGCTTGAGTAGGGTATGATATTGAAATTCATTCATTACATCATCAGATACTTCCTGTACGATGCTGTCATAGCCGATGTCATGATCGCCAGCGACACTCACTTCATCCACGAATTTGCTTTTGCTCAGTGGTTTGCCATTATCATTTTGGGTTGCGTAGGAGATGTTCAGACTGGTCTTGGCTCTGGTCATGGCTACGTAGAACAGTCTTCTTTCGTCTTCATCATTCGCGTCCACATCTTCATTGATGTTATCGGGGAAGCTGTAGTTATTTCGGTTGCCTTTTTTTCCATCCCACACCCGCTTCGTGCAGCCGATCATATAGACCTTATCAAATTCTAAGCCCTTCGCCGAGTGTGCGGTGACGAAGTGTACCCCATGTTTATTAGACACCACCTTATTGATCTCCAGGGGTATCTCATTTTCGATCATTTTATTGATCATCACTAAGAATTCGCCCAGCTTGAGTGATGGATTTTTGGTGGTCTCTTGCTTGATCAGATCGAAGAGGGTACTTACGACTTGCAGCAGCCAGGTGCGGTCTGGATGATTGAATATGGTCTTGAGCACATTTCCATCATTGATCACATTTTCGAATAGCTGCTGCAGGGTGGTATTCGCAATATTGCTGATCCAGAGCTGCATCAGCTCATAGGCTCTGACGATTTTCTCTGGTTGCTTGCATTTGAGTTTTTTGAGTCTGTCCAGATCGCTGATCACGTCATTCCAGATGGTCCATTCTTGCTTATTCCCTGCCTCTCCCACATCGCTGTCAGAATAGGCACTGCGGCACTCGATGGCCACCTTAGCGGCATCAGCAGAGTCTATGCCCAGAAAGTCGTAGTGGAGGATTTCGAAGAGTCGGCCTTCTGCACTATTAGGTTTGTCATATTCTTCTTGGATGTAGTGGAGTATATTGAGCAGGTTGTCTATCAGGGGGTGTTTGAGTATATTGACTTTGCGTTTCACATTGATGGGAATGTTTTTCTTCTCCAGCACGCTGGTGATCTTCTCCACCTGACTGTGATTCCGATAGATGATCGCCACTTCGTCCAGATTCGAGTCCAGCGTATAGAGTCTTTCTATCTCTTGGATGATCCAGGCCTGCTCTTGCGCCAGATTAGCGAATTCTCGGAGGATGGGTTTTGTCTGATCGTGCATGATCTCTCCGTGAGAAGCGATGAGCTCTTTCTCCAGTTGGAGAGCTGGATGATTGATGATCCGTTCTTGGTTCAGCTCGATCAAGGATTTAGATAGATCCAGAATGAGCTGATTAGAGCGATAGTTGTTTTTCAGGACCACCACCTCTGGCTGATATTGATTTTGGAAGTCTTCGATGTTTTTCATATTCGCCCCTTGGAAGCGGTAGATGGCCTGATCATCATCGCCTACGATGAAGGCATTCGGGCTATCCTCCCAGAAGCTGATCAGTAGTTCGAGGATCCGCTTTTGCGATCCATTCGTATCTTGGTATTCGTCTACCAGAAAATACTGGTAGCGCTCTTGGTAGGTGGCGAGTAGATTTTCGTCTTGCTCGAATCGCCGCAGCACCCAGGTGATCATATCATTATAATCATAGCGGCCCATCCGATCGAGGATGGCTTTGTACTGATCAAAGAGACCAGCTGCTGCCTTGAGGTCATTCATTTTGTCATTTAGCTCGTCCCATTTCTTTTGCTTCAAGGAGCCTGCTGGATTATCCTTGTATTTTCGGGTGTAGTAGAGGTCTTTATCCTCCGTGTTTTCTAAGCGGCGGGCCAGGTATTCATCTACGCGGGAGATGATCTCTTGCTCTGTTAGGTTTTCCCGCTTCATCATGTCAAAGAGATTTGACAGTCGCTTCGCCTCGAAGTAGGGATCGCCTTTCAGTCGCTTCAGCCGGTGTGTCTGGGCCATACCATCAATGATCTCTTTGTAGACATCCACTTTCTCCAAATCACTGAGGTGCTCTAGCTGGCGATAATTGCCAAAGATGTCGAGGTTCTCCTGGATCACCTGATTGCAGAAGCCGTGGAAGGTGTAGATGTGTATTTTGTGTGCTTCGGGGCCGATGATTTCGACCAGGCGGGTCCGCATCGCTATGGTGGCGGCATCGGTGAAGGTGAGGCAGAGGACATTATGCGCCTGAGCATCTGTCTCTCTGAGGATCTGCCCGATTCTGACAGAAAGGATTTGGGTCTTTCCTGTCCCTGGTCCTGCTATGACCATGACTGGACCATCGATTTGCTGCACTGCTTTTTGCTGATCTTCGTTTAGCTTGCTCAGGGCTTCGGTGAAGGATTTAGCGAATTTCTCACGCAGTTTTTGTTGAGGAAATAAAGTAGTTTGGCTCATATGTCAATTAGTTGATCAGCAATGCTGCAAATATAACTGTAGTTATCTATTTCAATAATTTGTAATATCAGGCTTAGCGTGCAGTGTAGCTGCATGATGAATATTCATAAATACTGAATGATAAGAATTAACTTACCACTCATTAGCAATCAACCAACGTCTATGACCCAGATAAGTAATGCACCTCAAGTGGGTGAATAAAATTCGTACTTGCTGATAGACATTAGTACTAAAATAGTAACACATGAAACAGCCACCTGCAGGCCAACAGAAAATCAGAACAGGCGCGGATTACATAGATAGCCTGAGAGATCGAGAGCTGACGATATACCTGATGGGCGAGAAAGTACAAGACCCCGTAGAGCATCCCGTCATCAGGCCATCCATCAATGCGGTGGCTGAGACCTACGACCTGGCTGTGAGAGAACCCGAATTAGCCTCGGTGGTGTCACCATTTACAGGAGAGCGCGTCAGTCGTTTTCTCCACGTCTCCATGTCGACGGATGACATGGTGATGCAGAATAAGATGCAGCGTAAGTTGGGCCAGAATACGGGTACCTGCTTTCAGCGTTGCGTCGGTATGGATGCTTTTAATTCGCTCTACTCTGTCACCTTTGAGATGGACGAAGCTCATGGCAGCAGCTATCACAGCAAGCTGAAAGATTTTCTTACTAAGATGCATGAGCACAACTATGTCGTGGGAGGCGCCATGACCGATGTGAAAGGAGATCGAAGCTTAGCGCCGCACCAGCAGGCTGATCCAGACATGTTCGTCCACATCACGAAGCGTACTGATGAGGGCGTCTATGTCTCAGGAGCCAAGGCGCATCAGACGGGCTGCATTAATTCTCACTGGATGCTCATCATGCCGACGATGCGGCTGAAAGAAGCTGATCGAGACTATGCCATCATCGGTGCTGTACCAGTGGATGCCAAGGGTATCACCTACATCTATGGGCGTCAGTCCTGTGATTCGCGCAGCATGGAGGGTGGCAATATTGACACGGGCAATCATGAATACGGAGGCCAAGAGGCCATGGTGGTATTCGAGGATGTCTTCATCCCGCATGATTTAGTCTTCATGGATGGCGAGTACGAATTCGCATCTATGCTGGTGGAGCGCTTCACCACCTATCACCGCAGGAGCTATGTGTGTAAGAGTGGAGTAGGGGATGTCCTCATCGGCGCTGCCGCCTCCATCGCGGAGATGAATGGTGTGGATAAGGCCTCACACATCAAGGATAAGCTGGTCGAGATGACTCACCTGAATGAGACCATCTATGCCACGGGTATCGCCTCCTCATACCAGGGTCATGCGACGAAGTCAGGCTGCTACCTTTGTGATGATATGCTGGCGAATGTCTGTAAGCACCACGTGACGAAGATGCCCTACGAGATAGGTCGGCTGGCACAAGATCTGGGCGGCGGGCTCGTAGCTACCATGCCATCAGAGAAGGACCTCAATCATCCAGAGATCGGAGCCTTGGTGAAGAAATACCTACAGGGCAAAGCGGAGTACTCCACAGAGGATCGCATGCGCATCCTCCGCCTCATAGAGAATATGACGCTGGGTAGAAATGCGGTGGGTTACCTTACGGAGTCCATGCACGGTGCGGGCTCGCCCCAGGCACAGCGCATCCAGATTGGCAGAGCGATGCAGCTGGAGTATAAGAAGCGGCTGGCTAAGGTTTTGGCGGGTGTAGAGGCGCGTGATGAAGCAGTGACGGAATTGACGGGGTATTTTGGGCGGGTGTTTGAGTTGGTGTAGAAAGCTAGATGATACAGGTTCTCAATAAGTTAACTCGAGTGTTTATTAGCTTATTAGAATCCTGACTCGATTGTGGGTGCCTTCAGGAGTTGGAATCTGCTCTATGGCATATTGCTCTGATTCGCTGCTGTTGATGTGGGCCAGTCTCTTCTTAGTGATGCTCATGCCTAGCGAACGATGGATTTTTGATGGCTTAGCATTTGTTGAGCCTGATCCATTGTCTCTGATGTCTATGACGAGCATTGCCTGATCTTTGGTAAAGTCTATCTGAATCTTGCCATGAGACTCTTTGCCCTTCATGCCATGTAAGACTGCATTTTCGACAAAGGGTTGTAACAGCATGGGTGGGATATGGATGACTTCTTTTGCGATGTCTTGGGCCGTATGAATCTGATAAGAGAAGCTGTAATCATGTCTGAGTTGCTCTAGAGAGAGGTAGTTCTCTAAGATTAATATCTCTTGGTCGAGGCGAATGAAAGAATCGACTGATGCATTTAGATTGAGTCTGATCAGCTTGGCGAATTTACCGAGGTACTCCATCGCCTGCTCTTTATCATTATCCATGATAAATCCTTGAATGGAGTTCAAGCAATTAAAGATAAAGTGAGGATTCATTTGAGCCTGGAGAGCCGATTTTTCCAATTGGCTCATCTCATTGTCTATGCGGAGAGATTCAGTCAGTTGATTTAAGCGGTATCGGTACAGGGCGTATAATAATCCAATCAGGCCTATCCCCGATAATGCATAGAACCAAGTGGTCTTCCACCATGGCGGATTGACGACAAAAGGAAATGTGGTGATCTCGGTCATCTCTCCTGAAGGCAATATGCCTTGCACCATATAGCTGTATTCATCTGGCGGCAGAAAGGGAAACTCAACTTCTTCACCATTTTCGATCATGGTCCATTCTGGATAGTGAGGAAGCAATTTATATCTGAGAGTAGATAAGTCTGCATTATGCCAGTTGTTGGTGTAATGTGTGAAAGCGATTTCATTCTGGGTGTGATCTAAGTCGAGTCCATTGGAGATGTCAGTCTGATACAGATTGAGTGCTTCTCTATTAATCTTGAGCTCATCCAATTTGAGGATGTAGCTATTTGTATCGTTGAATGCTTCTTCGAGATCATAGCTCATCACATACTTTTCAGCCACATGGATCACCGAGTCTTGGATGGCAAATACGGGTGAATGATCAAATCTGTCTTTGGTAAAGTATCGGAGTTCTTTGGTCTGAGTATTATAGCGGGCTAAGCGATTCTCTATGGTCATGTAGACACAGCCTTGGTGGTATTCGATCTCTGAGATGGAGCGGTTACCGATTTGCCAAGGTTGGGTCGCGAGTTGGCTTACTTGGTAAGTGCTGTCGATTTGGTAGAGGCCGGAGGTGGTGGCGCAGAGGTGAGAGCTCAAAACAGGATTATAAGTAGTATTATTAATATAGGTATTAAGTTTAAGAATTGTATCATTATTATTGTCTATAATTCTAATTTGACCACTTTCGGATAATTCTACTCTCATTAGTTCGTCAGCGTAACTTATTTTTCGTAAATTATCTGTTATGCTATTTGATAATCCAATCGTCAAATCAGCTTTGTTTAGTAAAAGGCCTTTTTGTTCTGCAGAAACATAAAGTATATTATTATCTTGGATAAGATCATTTAACTGACCTATATTAGTTTTATTAATTCGTTGCAAACTATTATTTTTTGTATTAAATAAGTATAAATCATTTAGACCAGCGATGATTAATTCAGTTTGATTAATTGCTTCAAAATCAACTATCTTTTCAATTGAAACCTGTAATTTTTCAATTAAATCCAATCTATTATTTTCATATTTAAAAATTAGTATATAATTATTTAAGTCTGATGTAAAGATTATATCTTGAAATATTTTGATTATTTTCGAATGCTTGATGTCATTTACCTGTAAGCTACATTGTAAAATTTCAAATAAATTATATTTTTTAACACCAATACCTGGGTATGAAAGAAAAATTTCGTTTTTTGATGATATATAAATGTAATTTGGTGTTATCTTATTTACTGAAAATAATTCTGAGCAATTCTTGTTTAAAATAAACTTCTCCGTAGACATATCGAAAATAATCAATCCATGAGCTTGAGATGTTATTAATAAATATTTATCATATATAATAGCATCATACAGTATTGTTTGATGGTCATTTATGTCAATTAGTTTTGATTGGCATGAATCAGATTTATTGAATTTCATGACTCCATAATTTGTAATTATCCATATCTGACTATCGTAATGAAAAAATTTGACTGTTTGAATTTTTCTAAGCGACGGATGACAATTAGTAAAATCAATATATTCCTTTTTCCATTTCTGGTTGGTTTTTGCCCAATATTCAATTCCTGGCTTTTTGGACCACGGAGCTGCATATATTTCGTCTTCTAATTTTGAAAATCTAATAGCATCGGTTTTCCCTATTATCTTAGTGCTATAATCAAAAGTGTTTAACTCAAGTATGATAGAATCCGCTCTGTAATAAAGTAAACTACTGGTAGTATCTATATAGAATATATGATAGCCTTGAGTGAGAAAATTTTTGTTTATCTCAGTTTGAAAGCAGTTAAATTTATTCTCCTTGCTACTAAATTTACATAAATGATCATCTGTTGATGTCCAAAATATGTTATCGGTTTCTGGAAATATTTTGCTTTGGATATAACTACCTTTTAAACCACTTAATGAGTCATTTAAAACGTAGTATTCAGTTTTATTTCCCTTAATCCTATTAAATCCTTTGGCAGACGATGCGATCCAAAATTCGTTATTAATTTCAGAATGGAACGTGTTATGATATTTCCCAAGTAGTGATTCATTTTGTCCAATAAGAATTGGGAAAATTGAGTAAGTTAAAATTAAAGTTAATAGTGATCTTTGTTTGATCATTGTGGTATCCAAACAGGAGGGCATGGAGATCCCCATACAGTTCCAGGAATCATTCGATTTCCAGTTGGTGGTGGAACCATCGATTTAGATTGAATTCGATTTGCAACAGATGAAGTATCTCTCTGATATTGTGCGAAGTAGTTATTTGGCACCATTTTTATATATTTTATTTTTTGTCCGTTTGAGATAATAAAAGTAAAATATCCTCCATCTCTAAATCCAGTAAACTTCAAAGTAAAATAATCCTTGTTACATGCGTTGTATATTCCTCTATTGTTCTCATCTATCATATGATTTCCACTAGATACTCGTGCGCCAGATATTCCAATATAGTCTGAATATCTTACTAATTCCATAAGCTCCCAGTATGGAACTTCAATTTTATCTAATTGTTGATTAAATGGAGAAGGGACTAACTCATTAAATTGTAAATTTCTAGGAAAATAACCATTATTATTTAGTTGAGCTGTGGTTATGTATGGTAAAGGATCTGTAATAGTATTAACAGATAACGCTGAATTAGTCAAGTCAATATAGTTGTCAGACAACTCGATAGATTGGTTTTGCATGTACATCTCATTTATGTTTTGAAATAAGGCTCTTACCCTAAAGCAATGGCCATTATTGTCAATTATGCTATTAAGATTTACATTCGGTATTATTTCTGGGTCAAAATATAGGGCTGTGGGTATGTAACCACGAAGATTTATTTGTTCTTCTATGCAAAATTGATTAGTGAATGAGTCACTTCTATCAATTTGAGTATGGTTAGAAAAACTATGCAAAAGTTTTAAAAATTCGCATTGATTATAAAATACTATTAGTGGTTCTGTTTCACAGATATGTTCATTGCATTTTTCACATTTTTTTGAGATATATAGCTTATTGCGTTTTATTGTTAGCCCAGTGATAATAAATAGTATTATCGTTGTAAATATTAATTTCGTAGTCATTACTAATATAGGATAGTTTGAATTATATCTTTCTTCCTTCTACTCACAGGCAGCTTAACCCCATCCTTCATCAATGCATAACCTCCGTCCTCTTTGATGTATTTACGGAGATAAGATTGATTGATGAGGTGGCTGGTATGTACGCGAAGAAAAGATGATTGATTGATTTCGTTTTCTAATTGGCCAATTGATCGGCTGACCATTTCTGATTCTCCATCAGCTAAGTGAATAGTGGAGTAGGCGCCATCACCTTCGATTCTGATGATGTCTGATATTTTTATGAGACTGATGCTTTCAGCAGTTGAGACACGCAAAGTGTCTGTGGTTTTATTTTGCAAGAGTGCTTTTAATTGCTGGAAAGAGACTTGTGATTCTTTCATTCGTTTTACCTTTTCTACAGCTTTCATGACTTCTTTTGGAGTGATAGGCTTAAGAAGATAGTCTATGGCCTCGTACTTGAAGGCTTTGATGGCATAGCTGTCATAGGCTGTGGTAAAGATCACTTTGAGTTCTTGTTGGTCTAAAATGTCCAGTAGATCAAAGCCATCACCATCATCCAGTTGTATATCCAGAAAAAGCAAGTCAGGTTTATGTTCTGTGATCAATCGTCTGCCATCATTTACCGTTGGAGCTATGCCGATCACTTCTAGCTCTGTACAATATGTGTTGATGATATCAGAAAGCAGTCGTTGAGCCTTCGTCTCGTTTTCGATGATGGCAGTTCTCATGGTGGATGTTGGTTCATGTCTAAGATAAAAATATTTTGGATAGATTAGTGTATTTGATGGTCTTAAAGTTTAAAAGTTGGTATAGGTCATACTGAAATAATTGTCTAAAGAAGGAGCCAAGAGATAGTCTTGGCTCCTGATCAAAGATTTTAAGGATATCAAGAGACGTTGTAATTTAAATTGTGCTGAGCAGTTTAGATTATGGTGATACTGTAGTGTCTGGACAGTCAATGGCTTGTGCGTATAAGAGTCCCTCATCGCTGACTTTGATTCTAAAGCATGATCCATTGGGTGATTTGATGATCATGCCAAAACACTCATCATATATGTATAGGTCACCTTGTTCTATTTCGCTCAGCACATTGGGGGGACAGAAGTTGCAGTTTTCGTCAAGGGACCCAAATAATGCGTTTAGCGTCATACTTTGTCTAAGGATACATCCATCATTTGTGATAATTTGCAGTTTGATTTGGTAATCCCCTGATTCTTCAAAAGTATATGTAGGATTGGCAATAGTTGATGAGCCTAGCACACCGAAATTCCACGCTACGGATGCAATGTCGCTTGGTGATAGTTCAGTTACAGTGTAGCTAAATTCATATTCTCCACAATCTGTCTGAACAGCTGCGATCTTTAAGTCAAATTCAGAGATGGTAATGCATCCCACAAAAGGGACTTGATTACCTTCACAGTCCTCGAGCATGAATTCAATATCACCTATTAGATATTCAGGGATGTTGTAAGTGTAGCTTCCAGTATTCTCTACATCAGAAATTGGAATAAACTGAGACGCATCGTTGCAGTCTCTATAGTATAAGGTCATCTGACAATCACAAGACTTTCCGATCCATTCAAAAGAGATATTAGATTCTACCTCATAACAACTTGATTCTAAAGGAGTCGTTTCTAAAGGACCGACATAAATATTACCAAAATCTTTTTGGACCACTTCATTTGCATTAATGTAAAAGATGTCAAATTGGCCATTTTCTGGTGTGGAATATTCCCATTCTTCTTGTTCTATTTCATTAAGTGTGTATTCTCCTTCTGTGACTTCAAAGACATAATAGCCATTAGAATCAGTAGTGTCCTTGGAGATTACAGTTCCTTCAGCATCTAATAATTCTATCACCCAATCTGCTACAATTGGATCACCAAAACCAACTACGCCATCACAGTCTTGATCGCGATACTTATATCCAGTGATATAAGATGTCTGGTTACAACAAGCGTCAGTAGTGATGCCATCACCAGAAATCCAACCTTCGATATTAAGTCCCATAGGAGTGTCAGTATGATCATTGCGAAGCTCGGCTTCTATACAGTACTGACCTGATGGGCCTAATGTTATGGGGGTGATATTTAAATGTTCTGGCTGGCCCTTAAAATTAGAAGTACTACTTCCATTGGTTACCTCTCCCAATAAAGTCTGGGTACCGTTAGCAGGGTCATACAAGAAAAATTTCATCTGATTGTCAACATGCACATTTATGTCAAATTCAATTTCTGTATTAGCATAGGCAGAACAAAAACATCGTCTAAACTTATAAGGATCACCTGTATTTATATTAGCTAAATTACTACCTGGATTTGAGAAAGCAGAAATGTAGGTACTCTTGTATCCTGGAGCGGACCATGCAGGATGTTTTTCAATATTCCATGCAGGTGAACCGAGATTGACTGGACCATTATCTTGACAGGCATCTTCTAATATCCAAAATCCATCCTGAGTCATGATATCGTATGTATCATCTGTTATGCTGTTGTATCCTGTATTAATGCTTAAGGTATCAATCAAGCATGTTGCAGGCACACAGATATTTTCGAGTGAAAATTCAACTTCTGGTAGAAAGGATTGTGTTATTGCATTGGGAATTGAATAAGCACTTTTAGTAACTGTAAATGCTTGTGGAGTGATGATTAAATCACTTACTGTATAATTGAGTGGGATACTGATACAACTATTAAAGTTATCATCAGTCACTGATAAAGAATAATCTACTCCTCCAAATCCATTGGGTAGATTAGAAAATTGATCAATGGCGTAGATTAAGTTATTATGCCAAGTATATATATTTCCTTCACTTTTAGTACCCTCAATTACCATTTGCTTAGCCCAGAGGATGGATAAGTCAAAGGCATTATTAGATTTCAAACTTTTCTTTCTAAAATCCATTTGATCTGAGTCATAAAGTGATTGTTGACCTTGATTGTTATTATTAACTGCAATTTTGAGGATAAAGAAGGTATTATCAGCAGCCCTTCCGTTAATAATGTACCTGTCTTGCGTACCATTTTGAGTGGTTGATGTTCCAAGAAAATTGACTTTATTCAAGAGGCTTGTTTGATCTATAATTTTGGCCCAGATTTGATTTCCACTACTATCCACTTCCGCAATGAATCCTTTATTATCAGAAGTATTTCCTGTAATGATTCTACTATTATCACTTTTGTCTATGTGATCGTTTATATACCCTATATTATTGTATTTGTAAGCAGATTTGACGTCCAAATCATTGTTGAAATTAACCATACATCCACTATTGAATCCACCTAGATTACCTGTCAGCGTAATGCCAAGTTGATCATCTTTTAAACCTCCCCAAAATTGATCATCACCAGAATCATATACTGAACCTGATACCATATTAAGATCGGTATCGAAAGTAATTAGATTCACATCATCCCCTTGTGAAAAGCTCTGAACCAAAAGATGGTCAGGCAGGGAATGATGTTTGATGACTCTAGTAAAATTATCTCTACCTGAAATATTGAATTCCTTAGAACTAACCTTACTATAACTACTACCTAAATCATCAATAGATGTAATCACAGAATTATTTGAAAAATTGAAGGCATATGCAGATCTACCAACAACAAATATTCTATTATTTAGTATAGTAAGGTCATTTGCCATAAACTCTGAGGATAGTGGGCATTTCCATATTTCCGAGCCACTCAAATTTGTTTTGGTTAAGTAACTTTCGTCATCATCGGTTGCAGTGATGTAATAAATTGAATTGTTGAACTCTTCAATGACTCTGACGAAATTATTTTTTTCATTACCTTTCAATGTCACCTCTTGAGCTGTAAGTAGGGAATAGTAAGGAACAATTAGAAGATAAAGTAATACTAATTTGGCCAAGCCTTGTTGATAAAATATTTGAGGTTTATAATTCCCTCTGGTTTTCATGAAATTCATCTTATATGTATTAAGTTAGAAAATTGTATTGCTTATGATTTATATTCTACCATCGCCTTCCTCACCAGCCCCGCCACATTCCGCACTTGCATTTTATTCATCAGGTTCTTTCTGTGTGACTTCACAGTCTCCTGACTGATGTGTAAGAATGCTGCGATCTCTTCTGTCGTGTATTCCTGTACAATCAGGAATAGAACTTCTCGTTCGCGAGCGCTCAGTTGGCGTGCGTTGTCTTTATGCATCTATGATTTTATTTTATGAAGAAGGAAGATTGATAGAAGTCATCCACTTCTTTATTTATGTAAGCAAGGTAATCGGATAGCAGTACCCTGAAAAGACAAAAATTTTGTATTTTCCTATATGAATCGGTGCTTGATATTTCATAAAGTGCTGAATCAAAGCTATTTATCAGAGAATATTTCCCATTTAAAA
The DNA here is from genome assembly GCA_937929945.1 of uncultured Saprospiraceae bacterium. Lineage (GTDB taxonomy): Bacteria > Bacteroidota > Bacteroidia > Chitinophagales > Saprospiraceae > CALFUK01. The sequence goes on along the minus strand of CALFUK010000022.1, from coordinate 25,915 downwards.
TGAAGCAACCTAAGCTAGTCCAAATTTTTAAAAAATTCTCTAAGGCAGAATTAACTGCACTAGAGAAGCATATGAATTCCTTACATCAGGCTGGGTCAGACGATTATCGGATCTTCAAAGCACTTCAAAAGCAGATCTTGAAGGCACCACAGAAGTTAGATGTAGAGAACATCAAAAAAAAGCAATTTCCGCAAATGACAGATAAAGGTTTTTCTAACATGTTGTCTCGGGTAGGTATTCAGGTAGAAGATTGGTTGGTGAGCTACGATATATCACAATCAAAGTGTGAAAGAGAATTACAATTGGTCAGGTCTTACAACCAAAGAGGACTGTATCAATTGGCAACCAAATTATATAGAAAATTAGAAAAGAGATGGACAGAGGATACGAAGCTTGATTTGAATGATCAAAAATATTTGGCCCAATTGTATCATCATCAGTATTACAGCGATAACCCAATTAAATATGAAGAAGGGACTCAATTGTTAGAAAAACTGGTTAGATCATCTTTTACGCATTTTGCAGAACAAGGCCAATTTTATCAAAATGAAATGTTCAGTTGGGGACGAATCAGAAGCTATGATTATTCTGAATTGTTATCTGACTATGATGCGATAAGGAATACACTACCTGTATCTACGATTAGTAAAGTAGGCAATTCTTTATATGAAGCTTTGAAGAATGATCAGCTAAGTGAGTTCGAATCTGTCGTTGGGCGTCTATTGAATGGTGACTTTAAATCGGATACAGAATTACATTCACTGATTGGATTATACAGTATATCATGTGCTTTACGATTTTGGAGAATTGGTATTTTAAAAGAACCTGACTTAATCTCTGAACTTTACAATCACTGCCTCACGGCAGGGGTGCTTTTACAGAATGGCAAAATACCGAGGATTAGATTCTTAAATATCGTGGGCACCTTGGGGACAATTAGGTCATATGATTATATGTGTGACTTCATCAATGAATGGATCGCTTACATAGAGACAAATCATGTTGATTCTGTATATGCTTTGGCGATGGCTGAAAATTGTTTTGTGCACCAAGAATACGATAAGATATTACCTTATGTCAGGGATGTAACTTATGAAGATATTGATTCACGGACAAGGGCTATGTGTTATAGTTGTGTTGCCATGTTTGAAGACGAGACATGTGATGAGGAGGTGCTGTATACCCAAATACATAATCATAGAAGATTCTTTAGACGTCATAGTCATGAATTGTCCGTAGCTGCATACGAAGGAAGGTCTAACTTTTTGACTGTGCTCATATTATTGACAAAGCGAAGATATAAGTCAATAGACATTGATCTTAGTGTTTATAAGCATCTGCATTATCGGACATGGATTAGTTCTCATTTGTAAAAGAAATGGCGGGAGCTATCCCGCCATTTTGCATTACATACCTTCTCCATCTTCGCCAATAATGGAAGATGGGCCAGTAGAGCCATAACCGAATAGTAATTCGATTAACCATTGAATAAAATCCATGATCCTAGTGTTTTAATGAGTTTGGAAATGTTAGTCCTCACTCACTCGAATCATTTCGTGGCCACGAGACACGAGTGTCCCAGGGCAAGGTGCGCGTCCTTGCCAGAAGTGTTATATTTTCAGCAGAGCGGAGCTTTATTCGCTTTTACTTCTTTTTAATTATTCTGTTGATGATCCAAATATCAGTGCTTTCTGATGTCATTGTGGGCTTGAATTTAAAATCGGAGGCCTTGACTTTAAAAGTGGTTGAGATGAGTTGAAATCTGGTAGATTACTTCTCTGAGTGCAGATATGAAATGCTCAGAAGAGGAAGTGTTTGAATTGTTGATCAATTTATGTCTAAGCCCCTTTTAGCTTGATCACGAGATGGGGAATGTACCCAAAGAACAAGAATTAGTTGAGCCTAAAATTTTCACTAAATACTCGTCTTGTTTTTTCTCATTAATTCTAATTTGAGGAAAAATTCACATTACTTTTTGTGTCAACGTATTCTATGAGACATCATAAGTAGGCCAGTAGCACCATTGATTAATTGGATTTCCGTAAAGAAGCAAAGCAGCTGATGTTCACTGTAGCCTTCTCCTCCCATCGCTACTGTCCAGAGGGTAAGACCGTGCTCAAGAAACACTTCCCGAGCGTCATACAGCTCATAGAGGACTTCAAGTGAGGGATGATCCAGTACTACAGCGAGCAGGAGGGCTATACCAAGGACAAAGCACGTGATAAGGGCAATGCTTCCTTTGCGGTCATGCTGCAACAGACTGATTCTCTGGTGTTTATAGGCAAGATACTGGCCCAGTGTCACAAGCGTAAAATCAAGGCAGTCAGCAAGCACGACAGCATCCTCTGCCGTGTCTCTGACAAACATAAGGTCACTAAGATCATCTGCCGAGTGCTTAATCAGCTCTTTGGCCGCTTCTCTTATAGCCTAGTGCTTGGGCTGCTGTGACGAGATCAGTAGGCATGGGCAAAGAATGATAGAAATCTGCTATGCTACTATCAGGATAACTAAACGGTGCCTCAAAGGTGGCTACCCGCCGCCGTGAGATCCCGAAGACATGGAAGAACTGATTCCAGAAGGTATCCTTCTCCGCTCGCTCTCGCCGCTCCCCTTCCCACTGTTTGGAAAAGCGCAGGGCTCGATCTTTGATTTCATTCCAGTATAATGGCATTTATGGCTGTTTGATGAATCCAAAGATACGCGTTGTGTAAGTAAAGAAGTGGTTGCATTATCAAGACATCTATGTATTTATCCTAAGATATTTATTCAAATCGATACTCCCAAATGGAACTTATTGGTCAAAATTTGTATTTTTGAGGTAATCCACTTCAAGGACTAAAGTCTGTAAGGTGGAGATGTTATACGGAAAAGTTCACAGAAATGTGACCTTTTCCTATTTAGGGAATACACTTTATACCAAATTCATTATTACTTGCTGCTTTGATATTTAGCTTAGATTTGACTTTATTAAGCAATCTCAGCTCATCACCATAACTGAAGAATTTCAGTGTTTTCCTAATCCAAGGTTGCTCAAACCCAACAAGATGTTGTAGAGCATACAGATTAACTATTCTGGATACACAATCACTCAATTGAATAAATGGCGACTCTCTTGAATCCTTTTCTAATATATCCTCCAGAAATAAATTTAAAGGTGTATTACCCTTTGGCTGATTTATTTTGGACGGTACATAGTTGAATCGCCTTAGCTTTCTAGCTATTTTATTCATCACCGCTACCCTACCTTTATCTGAAATACACAGGAAGTTATGGTCACCTTGTGCTTCCATGTCATTATGTATCCTCTGAAGCAAATACATCAAACATTGGTTCAATACATCAAACTCTTTTGATGTGATCACTGTTTTATCGACTACTACAGATATGAACTTGACATCTAATTCTGGATTTGCTATAAAGTCAAAAATATCATCTACTATAGCTTGTCTATTCTCTTTCGATATACCCAAACCAGTATATGGTTTTTTCAGTTGGATCAATTCTCTTAGGTGGAGTTCTATTTTGACAGGTAAATTATAGTTATCTCTTAAACGAATACGGAATTGGCGATAGAGATTATAGTTAGTCGTAAAGCTATCTTCATTAAAGTAACAAGCTGTCAGTACAAATACAGGACTTGAAAATTTAGGAAAGCCATCATCTCCTGATTCGTCTATATAGGAAAGAAACATAAATATTTGATTATGCTCCAAAGTTAGTGAACAGGTATAGTATTCGGAATAGTTAAACTATGTCATTTTGTGGGCACTACAGCGATACATTCTCAAGGGTGAAGATCGGTTCTACAATGCACTGTGTCTGGTCGCTGCTGCGGCGGCTGTATATTGGTGATCGTCCGACTGCTGTAACTGCCTGATGTCCGATTGTAATCGCTTAATCTTATCAGTAGAAGCTTTGGGAAGAGTAGGGGCTTTCATTTTGGCTAAGCGGATGATCAGCAGTTCTTTCTTGAGATCGTCTGTTTCTTTTTCCATCTGAGACTTTATTCCAAATGCAAATAGTTTGTCTACCCAAGGTATCCGAGTAGTTGTATGATGGAAACCATGAAAGCAATGATGATAAAATAGCTGACGAATCTATTAGTATTTTTTTTAGTTGTTTCGTTCATAGCACTAACTATTAATTGCCGAAATCAAGATACTCAGAAATAATTAAACAAACTTCCGTTTCCCATAATTAAAGATACTTCTTGCGAACAGCGCAAACAACAAAAACACGCTTCCAAATAATCGGTAGGCTCCTGTATCATGTTCGAATTCTCCACCCACGCAGCGCAAGACCATCAGGCTCGATAAGCCGATCACAACGGGCACACTCATATCAATCTCTGGCAATGCTGCTGTGTGTCTGATGTCCCGGATGTGCTCTAATGAGATCACTGGCTCCTTACTGAATCTTTCTAATAACTCCTTGATATACAGTGGATTAGCATTAGTTTGATCATAGATATGATTTTTGTATGGCTCTATATTTTCGATGCGTTTCAGCAGAGGATGACTGAGCTTCATGATCGGCTCAGTCGACTCTATCCTATTGAGTGGGAGGATTTCTATGTTCTGAAAATTACTCAGAAAACTGGAGTGCGTCATTTTGATCTGACGCGCAGCTGCGATGATGTGGAAGTGATTTCTGAGCTTGGCAAGAGCCGTCACGCCTGATGGGGTCAGTGCCGTAAGGTCATCAATGATCGTGTATTCATTATGATTGGTGCTTTTGATCAATAGCTTAATCAGATTGGGGACCTGAGATTAAAGCTGAATACTCTCAGATATCTCCTGGTATTGGACTGTTGGCGTGGAAGATTATACAAGAGAAAGCTCATTTATCGTTATGCTCCCAGAGATGATAAATACGAATAACACTAATGTCCTGCCCAACCAACTGGTGAGGGATAAGTACAGAGAAGTCAGAGATTATACCATGTCACTCATCAGCGACCTGAGTCCAGAAGATATGGTGCCTCAGTCTGCTGTGTTCGCCAGTCCCGTGAAGTGGCATATAGCGCATACCACTTGGTTTTTTGAGCAGCTGATCTTGATGAAGTATGATTCAGCATACCAAGTCTTTGATCCATCGTATAATTACCTTTTCAACAGCTACTACAATACATTGGGGCAGCGCATAGAGCGCGGGCAGCGGGGACTCATCACGCGGCCATCCGTCAGCCGCGTCCTAGAATACAGAGACTACGTAGATCGCCATATGGAGGCACTAATGGATGAGCAAGTAAGTGGGGAGCTGGCATCTCTGGTGACGCTGGGCATCAATCATGAGCAGCAGCACCAGGAGTTATTGCTTACAGATCTGAAATACACATTCTCTTGCAATCCGACTTATCCAGTGTATAACAAGGATTTCGATCCATCATACACGAAGTCTGAAGCAGCGTGGATCAGCATGAATACAGGTATCTATGAGATCGGGCACGCTGGGCCAGGCTTCTCTTATGACAATGAGCACGGCAGGCATCGAGTACATCTCGAAGCTTATCAGCTATCCAGCGCCTTAGTGACTCGGGGTGAATACTTAGAATTCATGCAAGCGGGAGGCTATGACAATGTCAGTTATTGGCTGGATGAAGGCTGGGCTTGGCGGCAGGCGCAGGGCATCAACAGTCCACTGTATTGGATCAAGGATGATGAGCAGTGGAAGCGATTTTCGCTGGCGGGACTTGTTGATCTGGAGCTGGAAGAGCCTGTGTGTCATCTATCGCATTTTGAGGCCAGTGCCTATGCCAGCTGGAAGGGGTGTCGGCTGCCCACAGAGTTTGAGTGGGAGGCTGCTAGTGATGGATTCACTTGGGGGTCAAGGTGGGAATGGACTAACTCTGCCTATCTGCCATATCCAAAATACAAGACCTCTCCAGGTGCCATAGGAGAGTACAATGGCAAGTTCATGTCCAATCAAATGGTGCTCCGAGGGGCATCCATTGTTACTTCGCCTGAGCATAGCCGCCATACCTACCGCAATTTTTTCCCATCGGCTACACGCTGGCAGTTTTCTGGACTCAGGCTGGCACAGGATGCATGAGCAGCTGCTCATGATGTTGGAGTGAAAACCATATCAAAGAGCCTGAGTGAGGAGTTGCTAACAGATAGAACAATTAGCGGATAATTATGCTTTAGATAGCTATGATATCCAATTAAGGATGACGAATGTTTGTCTAATGGTCGAACGAAAATTAAAAAGAAGATAGAGATGAATCAAGAGTTTTTAGAGGATGTCAGAGAGGGGCTCTCTCAAGAGAAGAAATACCTGAAATCAAAATATTTCTACGATGCGATAGGTGATCAGATATTCGTAGAGATCATGAATATGCCAGAATATTATCTCACCGATGCAGAGCATGAGATATTCGAAGAGAAGTCAGACAAGATCATTGATGCATTTGCTGTGGATCGGGCAGAAACATTTGATCTCATAGAGCTGGGCTCAGGTGATGGTACGAAGACGAAGCGGCTGCTCGCGGAGCTGCTGCAGCTGGCCTACAGCTTTGATTACCTGCCCATTGATATTTCAGAGACATCGCTAAAGAATTTACTAGCTGACCTCAGACAAGAATTTCCTAAGCTCAGGGTAGAGACTCAGCAGGGAGATTATTTCAGTGTGCTGCAGGGGCTGAAAAATCGTGACGCAAAAAAGATCATTTTATTTCTTGGCTCTAATCTGGGTAATATGAGGGATCGTGAAGCCAATGAGTTTTTATGTAAGCTGGACGATGCGATGAATCCAGGTGACATGCTTCTACTGGGTCTTGATCTCATTAAGCCCCAGTCAATTGTGCTGCCGGCCTATGATGATGCTGCCGGAATCACGGCGCGCTTCAATCTGAATCTGCTACACCGGATGAATCGAGAATTAGGGGCTGACTTCAATGTAGAGCAATTTTCACATCGAGCAGCGTATACAGAGGAGGAGGGTATTGCGCGCAGCTTTATCGTCAGTGAGGCCGATCAGACGGTCTATTTCAAAGCCTTGGACATGCAGGTTCATTTTGCAGCAGGGGAGAATATTGACATGGAGATATCCAGAAAGTACAACGATGAGGTGCTGGCTAAGATCTTGGATCAGACTGATCTTACGATCGTTCATAAGTTATTGGACAGTCAGGCCTTATTCGCAGATTATATCCTTGCCAAAGGCTGAATTGCCTACTGAATTTTGTGTTGTTCAGATAGTGAAGCCGAATAGATCTGTCATCACTTTGAAAAAAATTAGCTCCAAAATTTAAGCTTAAGAAATCATCTTGCCTGCTATGTTAAATCAGTCGACACATATTTGATGTTGTGGTCTCCATACTGCTGCGTTATATCATGAAATCCCTTCTGAATGCAAGCACGGCAGTGTGTGAAACCGTATCTTTGCATTCCCACATGTAAAGATCACTACGCGGTTAATTTCACTAATATATTTTATTATGACCTTATTGATTTGTTTAATGTTAAGCATTTTTGCATTGCAGCTGTATTCTCAATCTTCTGATGCAGAGCTGATATCCATCGGAGAAAGGCACATGATGCATTCTCAGATCTTGAATGAAGAGAGAGAGTTACAAATCTATACGCCTGCAGGTTTTTGGGGGATGGATGATAGTACGGCTCATTATCCAGTCATCTACGTACTGGATGGTGAGAGCCAATTTCTCAATGCTGTTTCTATGGTTGACTTTTTGAGCTCTGCACCTATGGGTAATGATCTGATGCCACGCTCTATCGTCGTGGGTATACCGAATGTCAATCGGAATCGAGACTTGACTCCTAGTATAGATACATCCTTGCATATCGGGATGACTGGTGGCGGATCACTGTTTCTTGATTTTATCACAGCGGAGCTGGTGCCATACATGGATAGCCTTTACTCCACGACGGGACATCGGACCATCATTGGTCATTCTTTTGGTGGGCTGACTGCACTGCAGGCACTGCTAGAAAAGCGTGATTATTTTGATCATTATTTATCGATTGACCCTGCGCTGTCTTATCATCAGGAGAGCTTCATGGAGCAGCTATTGGATACACTGAGAGAGGCTGACTTAAGCCAGGAGGGACTTTATCTATCCGTATCAAATTCTTTACCTCCCAGTATCAGTCCAGATGCAATCCAGAATGACAGTTCCGAGATTGTAGAGATGAGGCGCAGCGCTATGAAATTCATAGATCATGCCGAGGCAGAAGACTGGAATATTAAGTTCGCTTATCAGGACTACCTAAAGGAGGATCATTTTTCCGTGCCAGTGTTATCCACTTATGATGGACTAAAGTACTTCTATGCTGACTACCCATTCAAGGAAATCTTAGACTATTATCATCCATCATTTCAGGATAGATATGATCTGGTGGATCGGCTCAAGGATCACTACGCCACTATCTCAGCCCAGTTAGGCTTTGAGGTCAAGCCTATGATCAGCTATCTAAATTCCTGGGCGTACGGTATTTCTCATTTTGGGAGAGATGATTTAGCAGTGGCCTTATTTGATTATGGTATTGAGTTGTATCCTAACCATGCGTCGGTCCTAAATAATAAAGCATTTTACCTGAATGATCGGGGACAGATGGAAGAAGCGCTGGAATTATTCCAGAAGTCTTTATCCATCAGCTATGATGAAGGTATTGCCTCGGTCATTGAGGGCCTGGAGTCTAAGTAATATCCGCCTTGACAGGATTGAATTTTTTTGTAGAAAACATCTATTTTAGTTGTCGATGGATGATAGTAAATACTACGAAATAGATTATACATTTTCTTCCTATCTCGATGATATGGAGCCGGGTAGGTATCTTACTGCTTACGAAGGCATCTTGTACGAACTGGAGCTCGATCGTGCGCATAAGGAGGTCATAGGCAAGTTTTCGCTCAGCTTAATTCTCTTTAGTGCAGCTTATAATGATGGCATGAATTTGCTCGATGTGATTGATCATGAAGCTTACATCTACGAGATTGCCAATAAAATCTATGATTTAGAGACTTTCGAACTTGACAAGAAGATATTGGGTTTTGATAAGATGGATCCTTTTCACAGTGACACATGTATCATCACCAGATTAGAGATTAAAGAATCATACCGAGGGCAGGCCTTTGGCCATAAAATAATCAGGGATATTTATCATCGCTTTCAATCTAGCTGTGGCCTATTCGTCGTCCATGCTTTCCCCTTACAATGTGAAAGCCAGATATATGCTGGAAGATTGCATGAGCATGATGACTGGCTGAAGCAAATGAATTATGCCTCAATGGAGCAGGATTATGAAAGAGCCTTTTACAAGCTAAAGGCCTTTTATCAGAAAATTGGGTTTGACCACATTGATGGATTCAATGAGTTGATGTTCTTCTGTCCAGCTTTCTTGAATGAAAGGATGAGCAGTGTAAAGCTTTCCTGATTTCAGCTTACATCCTGGTTATAAAATTTACCTGTGAGAGAGGTGGCCTATTTCAAAGTAGTAGTCCCGAAGTACTGTGCTATCTATTTGAATAAATCTCGGTTCATTTTACTTTATGTGTTACTTTAGTAGGAGCTAAACCTTGATCTGATTCGAATAGGGGGCGCGCTTTAAAGATAAATGAATATGAATTCCTGCAAGAGCTGTTTAGCATCACTTTCTGATTCATCTACATACTGCAGTTCTTGCGGCGCAAAACAAGTAGGTGATCGCCTTACGATACCAAGTTTATTTAAGGTCTTCTTTGTCAAATTTACCAGTCTTGATTTTGCTTTTTTTAATACGACACGGTGGCTGATCACAGACCCTAGAAGAGTAACAATAGCTTACATCAAGGGGGTCAGGAAGAAGATCAATCATCCCACTAATTATGCGCTAATCATTATCAGTTTGTATGGCTTATTTCAATTGGTATTTTCTGATTTTTTAGACCTGATGACGCAAAATAATTTTGTCAGTAGTGTGCGAGAAGGATTCAATCATGGAATGGATAGTGATGTTGATGAACAGACGGCAAAGGTTACCGCTATTTTTTTATGGTTACAGACGCGAAGCCAATTCTTAGTGTTTGCTATCATACCAGTCCTCAGTGTGTTTAGCTTTTTGATCTATAAAAAGTCTAGGTATAATCTCGCAGAGCATTTGGTGATTGCATTGTACGCTATTTCTTTTTCCTTATTAATTAATGTTGTGATCGGGATTTTCTTCGCCCCTTTCAATACAACGAATGCAGTGATGTTATATAATAGTGTATCTTCTGTGGTGGCTATCGTCGCTATCATATGGGTGTATCAAAGGAGTTTAGAAAGATCAGTATGGCGAATTATCATAGCATTGATCGTTTCCTTCTTCTTGACACTTTGCTTCATGACCATAGGAGCGATGGTTGTTGCATTATTATTCTAATAAATTTAGATTATTTACGCTGCCTCAGAGCTTAACATTTAGGAACTACGTAGCTATCAGGATATAACTAAGCATAGTCTTCTGCTCGTTTTTTTAATGATCTCCTTCATCCACGATGGCCTCACAATAGTGCATGAGTGTGGCATAAAAAGAACTTCTCACAAGAATCCGGAAAATGATGAAAACTAAAGTCGTCAGAAAGGACAGCCAGACATTCAGACCCAGCCCTGTATCCAGCTTGATGCTACAGCATAATAATAAGAAGGAAAGTAGGCTGAAGCCTGAGAAGATACAGGTCAGCGGAAGATATTTTTTAAGGGTCCAAGCAAAGCCTGCTTTGAGGGATGAAAAAATCGATTCATTCACGACGGCATAATTGATGCGGCTATTGACTGATGCAGAGACCAGCAGAGATAGACCCAGCAGATAAATAATGCCGATAACATATAGGAGATAAAAGAACAAGCGATCAGAGGCTATGGACTCTATGATATTAAGTGCATTAATTAGGACAGGTGCCCAGAGTATAGCTGTCAGCAGCAGGAAAAGAATCAAGAATGTAAATCCAATCAGAAGAAAAGGGAGAAAATAAGTCAGACCATTTTTCATAAAGGATGACCATGAACGCTGATTCGTGATGATCGATCTGATCAGCCCTCCGTGCAGAAAGATGGATATGAGTAGATAAGCAATGATCACGATGGGGATGCTGCGCTGGACATCAGCTAGTGCATCGGGAAATGCTTTAAGCATATCCTGGTACACCGCATAATCAAAGCCCTGTGAAAATAACTCGCCGGCTTTAGAGAAGCCGATCACTTCGCTCAAAGAGCTGCCGACCTGACTGCCTACCACCAGTCCAAAGGCCAGCTGAATCAGCAGAATGATTATAGCCAATGGCCAAAATGAGACGGCGATACTGATGCCACGCAAGACTGACTTCATCATAATAAAAAGCTTAAAGACTGTAGCGCATGCTGAATACTCGTGATGCTTTTTAATATATAGCGGCTGAAAGAAGTCTGTGTCGTCTTCAGGCTGTTGTTGTTGAGATTCAGATCCAAGTAGAGCTTTTGCTCTGGATCAATATGAACTGAGCTGATCTCGTCCTTGAGCGTGATGGTTTTCGGACTGCTGCCGTCCCAGTGCTGTCTGATGGTGTCGTTCGTAATGCTTATGAGCTCAATCTCTACAGGCATACGCAGGGCCCCTTTGTTATTAAGTGTGGTGCTATTTTCTGTGATGCTTTCCACGTAGTAGTCTACGGTGTCTGATCCGTGCAGGCAGGCATTGACCAGCCCTAAATAGGTGTCCACTTCTGATGCGCTGTAGTTAGCTTGTAGATAGGTTTTGAGATGATTGACAAAGGTCTCTGTTCTGGGATGAGTGAATTTATATTGCTCGAAATAAGCGCGCATCATCTCGTCCATTTTATTTCTTGAGATATAGCGTTCCAATGTTTTCAGCATGGTGGCTGTCTTGCTGTATACGATGCCCTTATAGTTACCGGTGATCTCCCAGCCTGGTCTAGCTATCGCTGTAGAACTGTGATTTCTCATGCTCACATATTCTTTTCTGGATAAAGCACTATTCCCGTAGCGAATACCAAAGACATCTAGCTGAGAGCTATGTACACCATAGTAGGCCTCCATGATCCTGTCCTCATAGTAGGTCACGAAGCCTTCGTCAAGCCAAGCTTCTTCCTTCTCATTATTCGCTAAGACAGCCATGAAGAACTGATGGGCGAATTCGTGGATGGCCAGTGATTCTGAACCCTTAAACCAGCCAGGCATACCATAGACTGTGCCCGCTGTGGCGAAGGTAGGGTATTCCATAAATCCATTGCGCAGAGAGTGAAAGGGTGGGTCCATGATGGTGATGCCTGGGTAGGGATATTTACCCAGATGATCATTAAAATATTGTAATGCGTTCTTAGTGGCGGCCATGTAGCGCTCAGCCATGCCTCGATGATCTCGCGGCACCAGCAGCCTGATGTAGATGTCTTGCCAGCTGTCCTCATACACTTCTAATTCTGGACTGACGCACCAGGCAAAGTCTATCACATCCTCCGCGATGTAGCGCAGCGTCTGCCTGCCTTCTGACTGACTCTCTGCTACCAGGCAGCCAGATGCACCCACAGTGAATGAGTCATCGCAAGTGATGGATACATCATAGAGGCCAAAGTCGCCATAGAACTCTGTGCGCTGCATGAACTGATGGCAGTTCCAGCCCCACTGCCCCTCTTTATCTTGTTCATAGACTCCCAGCTTAGGATACCAGTGTACGAAGAGGTGGAAGTTATTTTCTCCATAGCCTGATCGGGCGATGGTCTTAGGCAGCTTAGCTCGGAAGTCTACACTCAGCACGATGGAGTCTCCGCCGCGCACTGACCGAGGTAGGGGAATGGAGAGTACGGTCTCGTCGTCCTCATTGCCATCGACTTGTACGTATTGGATGCCGCCTGTCAGGTCAGTACCATCTTTGATGGATATGCTATCTATTGTCACGTAGCCCCATTCCTCCGCCGCGCGCTCTGACATCTGTCTGCCGAAGACCTCTCCGTCAGTGCCGCGTAGCCAGGTGGACTTCATATTTTTGAAGGCATTCAGATACATATACATCTTTAATTCTTTCACAGCCTTTGGCGATGGATTTCTCCAGGTGATGAGAGCGGTGCCAGAGGCCATCTTCTGATCATGGTCCAAGCTCAGCTCCATCTGGTAGTCCGCTATGCGCTCGCTTTGCGCCGTGCTTAGAGGGAGGCATTGGGCATAGCCTGATGTGGCTAAGCCGATCACGAGCGCAGCTAAAAGGAAGCAGTATCGAAGATGAATATTGATGTACATCATAAGGATACACGAATAGAGAAATAAATACTGAATTACACAACTATGAACCAAAGCAATTACTAAATTCCGACCGAAATGAGTGTAAAATCTAAGATAAAGTCGCTTCAGGCGAAAGCAAAGGCAGAACTGGGATTCAGGCTCCTGAAGCAACAGGTGAAGCCAGCGCATGATTTTGATCCTGCACAGCTCACAGCTCCACCCGAATACCAGCGGCTGGATCACTGGGCGGCTCATCCTGATCAGCACAGTCACGCGCTTATGACTCCAGCTGGTGTACCTCCATCAGAACAAGATAAGCTAGTGGACGTATTCTATATTTACCCCACGCTCTGCTTCAGTAAGCGACACTGGAATGCACCACTGGATCATGCCAAGACGAATGAGATGATCGACCAGATGATCATGCCAGGCCAAGCCAGTGTGTACAACGAGTACGCCCGAATCTATGCCCCCAGATACCGTCAAGCTACCTTCTACTCTTTCTTAGATGGATCTACGAACAGCCAGCAGTCCTTTGATGTGGCTTACCAAGACGTAGAGCAGGCCTTTGATTATTATATGAATCATCTGAATCGGGGTAGACCCTTCATCATCGCCAGCCACAGTCAGGGATCGCTGCATGGCATCAGGCTACTGGAACAGCGAGTGGATGGGCAGCCAGCCTGTGACCAGCTGGTGGCTGCTTATCTGATCGGGATGCAGATACCCAAGGACAAGCTGGGTCGTACCCTCCATCAGATTGTGGCCGCCCATGACGCTGATGATACGGGCTGCATCATTGCCTATGACAGCTATGGTATGTCTGGCAGTCCGCTGCATGACAGAGACCGTGTCCAACAGTATTATCCTGACACTGATGCCTGGGAGTACCGCAGGCACAAGGAGGTCATCGGCATCAATCCCCTCAGCTGGTCCACGAGCACAGAGATAGCAGATAAGCGCCTGCATCGAGGCGCGGTCAGACTGAAGATGACAGAAGATTCGAATTTTGATATGAAGCACTTCTTCTCCGATGAGGCTGCTGGCATACGCATCAAGTCCTTATCAGCGCCTACCAAGGAGGAAGTCTCTGCTCAGCTAGATGATACGGGCATTCTCCACATCACACGGCCCAGGACGGTAGCATACCAGACAGGGCTCTTGCCAAATGATAATTACCACATCCATGACATCAGTCTTTTTTATATGAATCTCAGAGAGAATGTTGGTGTGAGGGTACGAGCATTTTTGGGAGATTAAACAGGCGGATAATCTGAGGGGATGACCTGGTTAAGTGTGAGTCAGATAAAGAAAGGGAGGACGACTTTTCATGGTCATTATGAATGAGCTAAGGACTCATCTTGACTATCAGCAACACTAATCCCCAAAGAAAACCACAAGGCGTGAACCGTAATAAACACATACTCATCTAAGGGCTTCTCTACCAGGCCGTATATCAAAAGAATAAAAAACAAGCCGATGAGATGCGGATTTTGCCACGAGGCAGAACGAGTGATGGGATAAGCGAAACACAGTAAGAACAACACTAGGCCTAGGAGACCATAAGCTGCCAAGTACATGACGTACTGGTTGTGAGGCATAATTTTTTTTGTACTAAGGGGGTAGTGCTCTGTGTATTCTTGCTCGCAGCGATCTCTCAGATCACCGATGCCAGTCCCGAGGAGTGGGTTCTCTTTCCAGAGCGTCAGCCCGATGCTAATGGAGCGCAGCCGCTCGCCATCGGAGTAGTTATCAGCCTTACCTTCTTTCATCATCTGCAGGTCATGCTTCATGTAGTGGTACTTATGGTAGAAGCTGGGTATAGTATGATAAGCGATGAAGGGGGCACTAAGGGCCATCAGAGAGACGAGGGCAATGAGTCTATATCTTTTCTGTTTCCAAAAGTAGACTAATAGCATCGGGCCTCCGACAGCGTAGAGTGTGAGGAGTCCTGTGCGTGCAGAGAGTACATGAATGGTCACGAATAAAAATCCAATAATTATATATAGAGGAAGGCGCCAGTGGCGAGACCAGATCAATTTATTCTGTAGGGCTAAGGCTGAGGCTGAGATGATGGACATCGCGAGCAGCACGCTAAATTTGACATGAGTGAGTGGGGTATCTAGAGATTTGCCTGAGCTGATCTGCTCATTACTCTCCAGCATATGTATGGCGTAGTAGCTCATGACACCTACTGATGAGATGAGCACACAGAGTATGAGGGTCAGCAGCAGACTGCGGTACATCTTTCTCTCGATGGGTGGATGATTCAGGCAGATGATGGGCAGGAGTAGATAGGGTGCTTTTATCTTGACGAAGTGGAGCCAGTCAGCGGTATTCTCAGAATTGGCTCCAGAGAGGAGCGTCAGACCATAGAGCAGCATCAGGGATAGGTAGAGCCACTTATGTGGATTCATACGGAAGGCGCTTAAGAAAGCTCGATTAGGATGCAGCCACCAGCTATCTGCTCTACTGATTCTAAAGAGACTGAGGCACAGCAGCAGGCCGATGCAGATGCTAATGCCAGCCTTAGAAAAGAGAATAGAAATGACAAGCAGGTGTAAAATCAGGTAGTAAGCATTACGATGAGATGGAGTGGGAAGACTTATCATGTCAGCCGTAAATGTAGTAATACACGTGTTGCTATTATAAAGATTCAGTATACTTTGCCAGATACTCATCTTCCTTTTGAGTCATGACTGCTTTTTCTTCGGCTGTCTTGTCTCCGTAGCCGATGAAGTGCAGCAGTCCATGCACCATGATGCGCCTCAGCTCTTGGATAAATGGAAGGTCAAGTGAGGCTGCATTCTCCCTGACGCGATCCACTGAGATGAAGATATCACCCTCGATGGGTTCTGATGCCAGCTGGAAGGATATCACATCCGTATAGTAGTCATGATTGAGGTATTCTTGATTGACCTGCAGCAGCTCATCATCTGACAGGAATATATAGTTTACAGCTTCGATGGCTTTAGACTCTGCTGCTACGACGGCTATGAGCCAGCTCAGCGTAGCTTCTTCTTCTGTAAATTGAAAATCTGGAATCTCTGTATGAAATAGAATCCGTGGGGTCTGATCTAAGTCTTGATTGATCAGCCTAATCGAAATTAAAAAACATTTCCACTGTCTTGCCTTCGTCAATGAACTTGACATCATCACAGAGCTGCTTGATGAGGAAGACACCTCTGCCGCCGCAGCATTCTATGTTTTCAGGCTGTGTAGGATCGGGGATATCATTGGGGTTGAAGCCAGCGCCTTCATCAGTCACTTTGATGGACATGCCTTTACCATTGATGTAGGTGTCTACGATGACGGACTTAGTTTTGTCCAGACAGTTACCGTGCTCTATGGCATTATTCACAGCTTCTGTCAGACTGATCAGTATATTGGGATAAAGATCTTTCATGACATTGTGGTCATCAGCTAAGCTTGAGACGAATGTTTCTAACTTGGCAATACTAGATGGACATGTATCCAGCTTCAATAAAATATTTTCCATAGACTTTATCAGTAGTGTTAATCCGCTTTTAAAGCATTATAATATTCCTCCACGAGCTTGCGATAGTAGGGCCTGAGTGATGGCGATATGGTCTTATACATTTCTACCTCGGCCTCCCTTTTCTTGATATACTCTTCTATTGATGGAGGAATTTTTCTTTGTATTTGCTGCGCCGTCTCTCCCTTTCGCTTGTTGTCATATTCTTTCTGCCGCTCAGCTTTCTCGACTTCGAGGAGTCTGGTTTCGATTTGTTGTTGTCTCTGTAGGGTTTCTCTGTCTAGACGTTTATTGACGAGATCGATCTCAGTCTGGTTCATCTGGTCTATAATCTCCTGCAGCTCTTTGGACATGCCATTACCTTGTTCGCCATTTTCTTGCTGGAGCTCTTCCAGAGCCTTTCTCATAGCGGCCTGTCTGGCAGCAGCCTTGGCAAAGTCTTTAGAAGATCCGCCTTTGCCATTTTTCATTCCCTCTGCCATTTCCTTCAGCTGCTTTCCGAGGCCTTGCTGACCTTTGGTGATCTTGTCTGATGGCTCGTTACCACTGTTGCCCTTACCTTTTTTCTTGCCTTTTCCTTTTCCATCACCTGGATTTTCGCACTGCTGATTGCCATCCATCATGCCTGACATCTGCTTCTGCATTTGCTCCATGGCTTCTGACATCATGAGCGCCAGATCATTCAGATTCTTCATAGTGAATCTTTGATTCTGATTGGCATTAGGCTTTTCTCGCTGTTCTAAGTAGTCTATGGATTCTTTAAAGTTGTATTTGATCTCAGTGACTTTCTCAGTGACGAATGTCTCTATGGCTTCCTGGCGTTTACTCAGTGCCATCAAGCTGTCTTCGACCATGGCGAAGTCATCTTTGATCTTAAATTGATCTTGCACCAGGCCAGTGTAGCGAGGCGTATTCACATTAGTCCGATTGAATTGATTGATCAGATTCTCTTGATCAAAGGACAGCGCCACGATATTTTCCAAGAGCTGTCGGAGTGCCTTCATGTCCTCTTCCAGTTGCTCCTTTTCGTCCTGCTCCATCGCCTCTTCCATCTTTGCCGCCAGGCCTTTCATTTTACCAGCTGCACTCTTCTGGGATTTAGAAGCTGATTTGCTGTCATTCTTTTCGAGCTGCTCGGAGCTGTCATCCAGGTCTTCTTCTATGTCTTCCATCTGCTCTTCTGTGTCTTCATTGAGCTCTTTGGGATATTCCAGCTCTTCGTTCTGCTCTTCGATTTCTTCCATCTTTTCTTTGATGTCATCGAATTTTTCGTTGATCTCTTCTTGCTCTTTCTGGAGTTCTTCCTCAGGCAGTGACTCTTCTTCTGTTTTCTCGCTAAGATCCTCTTGCTCTTCAGCCAGCTCATTGAGCTTGTCTATTTGGTCCTGGAGTTCTTTCTCCAGTTCCAGCTGCTTCATGAGTTCGAGGAGTCGGTCCATCTCTTGCTCCATCTCATCATCGGACATCTCGAATTCCTCCATCATCTCCAGCGCTTCGTCCTTATTGAGCTCTTCCAGTAGCTCTTCGATCTTCTTCATCATCTCCTGCTGCTCCTCGCTGAGTACATTGTCAAACATCTCTTGAAGCTTCTCCTGCTTTTCTAAGAGCTGCTCGTCTCGCTGCTTCATTTGCTCCTGATTTTGAAGATTCTCTTCGAATTTTTTCTTGGTCTCTTCGATCATCTGCTGCAGTTCTTTCTGATCCTCGAGTATTTTTTCCAGTTCTTTCTTGTCCTGCCAGTCCAGCTCTTTTTCGTTGAGGAGCTTGTCTTTCAGCTCTTTCATTTCTTCTTGCAGCCGCTTCAGCTCTTTGACTGATTCTTCTAGATTGTTCTTGATGTCTTCTTCATTTTCATCCTCCAGCTCTTCATACTCTTCGATGGTGGGCTTCTCGAAGGTCATGATATTCGTTTTGGCTGATTTTGATCCATTGACACCATCATTATCGAAGACTTCGAAGTAGTAGCTGATATTATAGCCAGGCTTGATGTCTAAGGTATTGATGTCAAAGAGGTAGTCATAGGGTGTCTCTAGCTGGCCTTTCACTGATAGAGGGATGACTTCTCGAGCCACCTGCTTGCCTGATTCGTCTACGATATTATAATTAAAGTTAAGTGTGTTAATGCCATAGTCGTCAGATGCCTGTCCGACGAAGTAGATGATCTCATTCTCTAAGCTGTCTTGAAATGGCTCTACGGAGATCGCAGGATGATTATCTGGAATAACATTAAGAGAGTAGCTCACAGAGTCTCCTGATCCCATGTACTGATTGGTATAAAAGATTTTATAGAGTTGGTCTTTGTATTGTCTTTTAGAATAGCTGAACTGATTTTCACCCTTACGTTCTGCTGCTTCGAGCTTTCCTCCGAAGCTTAGATTTACTTTTTCTGCATGATTCGTCTCGAATCTCCAGCTGATCTTAGAGCCTGTAGGGATGACTACATCTCCGATGTTTTGGATGACTTCGTCTTTTCGTTTTGTGTATGCTGGATAGTCCAGTGTGAGGGAGAATGCTGAGAGATTGGCTTTAGGCAGCACGTCGAGCTGGTAGTCCAGTGACTTGACTTCCCCTGAGAAAAGAGTAAAGTCTACAGGCTTCTGTACATTCTTGAAGGTGTAGCTGAACTTATCATTCGCATCTTTCACCATGCGGTACTGGTAGCTCTCTACATCGATGAAGACTTCTTCTGGTAGATACTCGCCAGTGACCTCTGCTTCTATGGTGAAGTCGCTGTACTGCAGGACACTTAGTTCGTCCTGCTGTAGTTTAAAATGAAATGGAGCTGCCTTTTCGAATTCTTTATCGTTATTGATGATTCTGTAGGTACTATCTTTGATCAGACTCGGCGCTGCCAATAGGATGAAGAGCAGAAGCAGAGCTGGAGGCACAGCGTAGCCCAGGTATTTGTTGTTTTTCTTTAGGTTGATTGCTGATTGGAATGGGATCAAGCTGACCTTTTCTGATTTCTGATTGATGCTGGCTTCGATCAGCTCTTTATGAGCGGAGTCTTCGCTTTGCTTTTTGAGATGGAGTACATTCAGCAGCTTATCCTCTACGTCGCCGAAGTGATCACCGATGATCAGAGCGGCTTGTTCGTGTGATATGACCTTACCCAGTCGGAATATTTGCAGCAGCGGCATCACGACCCAGTATCCTAAGGCCGCAATGCAGACTCCTAAGAAGCCGACGAACATCAGCTTTCTGGTGCCTGTCCCGAAATAAAACAGGTGTTCCAGTAGATTGAATGTAAGGAATAAGACCAAGACCAGAGCCACAGTAAATAGGACTCCTTTGATCAATTTATTCGTATAGAATTTACGAATGAAGCTATCTAGCTTTGTGATTAATAGCTTGTAACTACTCTGCTTGCTCAATATCTCTGTACAATTTAAATTCTAAAATAGACTTAGAATGCGTGTAATTGACTTCAGTAAACAGTCAATATCGCTCTTTTATCCTTGTCTGTCAAGCTTTTACGCCGCATTAACTAGTCAGTAAGGATTTTACAATCCCGGAGATCGTCTTACCATCTGCCTTGCCTGCCAGCTCTTTAGAGGCCATACCCATGACTTTGCCCATGTCAGCCATCCCACTAGCACCTGTCTTAGTGATGATGTCTTTGACGAATTCAGTGAGTTCTGCTTCGCTCATTTGCGCTGGAAGGTATTGCTCCAGGACTGAGATCTCCTCTCTCTCTACGGCTGCCAGATCCTCTCGGTCTTGCTTGACGTAGATATCGAGTGAGTCTTTCCGTTGCTTCACCAATTTCTGTACCAGTTTGATCTCTTTATCTGGTGTGATCTCTTGTCCAGTCCCATCAGTCTTCATCAGTAAGAGAGCAGCTTTGATGGCTCTGATGCTTCTCAGTTTAGCTTGGTCTTTGGCTTTCATCGCCTCCTTGAGGTCTGGTCCTATTCTTTCTTCTAAAGTCATGTATTTTGGTTTTGTATCATTAATGTTAACTCTATAAACTCCTGCACGCTCAATTGTTCAGGCCGCATGGTGAAAAACCGATGCTCGAACAGCTTCTCGTCCGTGACAATCGATTTTAAGGTATTTCTGATCATTTTTCTTCGTTGGCCGAAAGAATTTTTTACCACCATCCTAAAGGTCTTAAAGTCTACTTCCTCTGGTAGGATAGGATTACGCTCCAGCTTTATGACGCTGGAATTCACCTTGGGCGGTGGGCTAAATGACCCTGGAGAGACTCTGAATATCGTTTTTCCATGGTACACTACCTGAGTCAAGACGCTAATGGCTCCATAGGACTTATTGCCGTGTGTGGCAATGATCCTGTCTGCCATCTCTTTCTGAAACATGCCGATGATGGCTGGTATTCTGTCGTAGTATTTCAGTGCTCGGAAGATGATCTGGCTGGAAATGTTGTAGGGGTAGTTTCCAAAAAGCAAGAACTCGCCATCAAAGACCTTAGATAGATCGTGCTTGAGGAAGTCTCCTTCCATGATGCGGGGCTCCATGTCCGGCAGATTTTCGATGAGGTATTGGATCATATCTCGATCCGCCTCCGCCGCTTTGAAATCGACTCCATGACTGATCAGTCGCTTGGTCAGTACCCCTTTGCCAGGACCCACTTCGAGTATGGGCAGCCCAGCGGCCCTTTCTACAGCGGCTATCACGATGTTATCCGCTAGAGACTCATTGATGAGAAAGTGCTGACCGTATGACTTTTTTGCTTTCATGACTCTATATTGACTCTCGCAGCGTTAGCTTATTTTAGATTTCTCATGGTATTTGGTAGCTTTAGCTGCATACCGATACACACGAATTGGTTCTATCGTACTTAAACATAGTTATTTGCAGATTGATTATTTGCAGATTGGCATTTCGCCATGAAACTTAAACCTGTGAAACGTCTATTGACGTAAATAATAAGTGAAACCTCCAAGTGGATGATTGAACTTAGTTATTTGCTGACAGGCATTCAGTTCCAAACTTTAAACACATGAAACGTCTATGACGTAGATAGTTAAGACACCCAAGGGGATGATTGAACTTAGCTATTTGCTGACAGGCATTCAGTTCTAAAATTAAACACATGAAAAGAGTGCTTTATATCGTGGCCGCTGCCATTGCAATTATCGAGATCGTCTATCATCTGATGACCCAAGCTTCAGCTCCTGGACGCCTTTTTGGCTACGAGGTGCCTGTCATACCCTATCTGGGCTTTTGGCTTGTCGCCTTGATCGCTTCCATCTACGGCTTGTCCAAGCTTTCCAAGGGTCAAAGATAAGGGTAATAATGCGATTAACTCATCTTATTGCTTCATGAGAATAGTCTGGCAGCTCAAGTCATTTAATTGACTATTTTTACTCACTTTTAGGATCGAATGACTGGTATAGGAATGACAATACTGGATTTGATGTAAAAGAGATCAGTGGGCATCAATAGGGTGTTTAACCCACTGATAATCAATGATTCACATAAAAATTTAGACATGAAAATTGGTATAACGACAGGCGATTTGAATGGCATAGGACCAGAGGTGATATTGAAGGCCATTTCTAATAATTATCATCTTGATCACCACACCGTCATCATATACGGCTCAGGTAAGGTGATGGCATACCACAAAAATATTGTAGATAATGTTGATGTTAATTTTTCGAATGTATCTACTGCCGAGAATCCACCCAAAGGCAAAATATGCGTGGTGAACTGTTGGAATGACGACATCAATATCGTCCTGGGTAAGGCTACCCCCGAAGCAGGTCAGTTCGCACATGTTGCTCTGGATAGAGCCGTGAATGATCTGAAAGCGGGACACATCGATGTGCTGGTGACAGCCCCGATCAACAAGCATACGATGGATGAGCATTCTTTTCCCTTTGGCGGCCATACTGAGTATCTCACGGATGCCTTCGGTGCTAAGGAGAGCTTGATGATGATGGTCTCTGGAGACCTGAAGATAGCCGTCGCCACGAATCATATCCCTGTAGCAGAGATCAAGGAAAAATTTACTAAAGAGCTCTTACTCAGAAAAATAAATCTCTTCTACCACTCGCTCAAAAAGGACTTTGGCAAGGAGAAGCCGATGATCGCTATCCTGGGGATGAATCCTCACGCTGGCGACAATGGCAGAATCGGAACCGAAGAAGAAGAGATCATCCGACCCACCATCATAGAACTGAAGAAGAAAGGCGTGATGGTCTTTGGCCCTTATTCTGCAGATGGATTTTTTGGGTCCTCTCAGCATCAGAAGTTTGATGGCGTACTGGCCATGTATCACGATCAGGGATTGATCCCCTTCAAGACACTGTCATTTGGTAAAGGGATCAATTTTACAGCAGGCCTGTCCATCGTGCGTACTTCGCCAGATCACGGCACAGGTTACGATATTGCCGGAGACAATAAGGCTGACGCCAGCTCCATGCGAGAGGCGATATTCTTAGCGATGGATGTCTATGAGAATCGCAGGAATCTAAAGGAAATCTTGGATCAGAAGGCGGCGGAGACAGCCTAAGGTAAAATTTTAACTTGAGGCTACTTCAATAAAAACCGAACAAGAAGCAATAACAGTTAGCTATGTCAGCTGAGCTTTGCTCCGGTAAATCAGAAATAGCACTGGAAGTGCGAAATATTGTAGCTCGACAAGAAGTACTGAGGAAAGTTATTGATGAGGCATAAATTTGGTGGATTTTTTTTGCAAAAATTGTGACAAATTTAATTCTGCCTAATCTGTTATTCTGCTGGAAATGAGT
Source organism: uncultured Saprospiraceae bacterium (assembly GCA_937929945.1). GTDB lineage: Bacteria > Bacteroidota > Bacteroidia > Chitinophagales > Saprospiraceae > CALFUK01. The sequence goes on along the minus strand of CALFUK010000022.1, from coordinate 2,511 downwards.
AATTCAATTTTAAAATTGTCTCTCCTGAATATCCCTTGCTATGACCTGATCAATGCCTGCATACCTCAGGGCAATAACTGAGTGTAGTTCTGATGACGAGAGGGTTGTAAAATCGGCTGAGCCTCGCATAATTCGAGTAGACTCGAACGAGCTTGAAAATGTTATTCGAAATTGAAGATAAATTATAGGCCCAATTTTGATTGACACAAGTATATCGCTGCCTTAGCTTTATCATATGAAATTGCAAAGTCTGCATACATAAATAAGACTTGTCATATCGACCACACCAAGTCGGGCTATCATATTTTTCCGATGCCTTTCTACAGTGTTTTTAGTAATCCCCAACAGCTTGCTGATCTCTACATTATTTTTCTGCTCAACAACAAGTTGTAAAATTTGCTTTTCTCGATCGCTTAATAAATCTGCACATTCCTTTTTTTGACCTCGGGAGAAAAAGGCACGGACAAAAGATTCTTTCTCAGATTTCTTTGTCATTCGAGACCACACAAAGTCTTGCTTAAAAATTGCAGTGATGTCCTCTATTTCCATGAATGAGAGTAAGGCCTGATTCTTTTGACTGTAACTGAGTATCTTTTGTTTAATGAAAAATGTCTTAAGCTTTCCTTCGCTGTCTTTCATTTTCACACCACAGAAGAAGTTAATTAATTCATGAGGAGCATTTACATGCTTAGTGAGCTTTCTAAATCTGCTTCCCCACTGAAAAATTTTAATTGGCAATGACCAATGTTTCCAATAAGCCGACTTGAATGAAAATGATAACCCGCCATTGTATATATCCTCAGGGTAAAACCCTACTATTTCTATTACATTTTGACTAATGTATTTAAAGCCGAAATCAGGATTTGAAAACAAGCCTAATATCCGTTTGCTGTCAAGCGAATATTGCTCTACTAACTTAATCTGTTCTACTATAGCAGTAAACTCTAAATTTGTATTGTCATGATAACTTTCCTTAAGTAATTGTTTTAATTGCTTTTGTTGCACTTCTTGTTCATAACCTTTTATATCCTCCACCTAACGTACTTTCATTTTTAAATCTATGGTCAAGATAAAGAGAAACTCCAAATTAACTAACCGTAGCGGTTAGTTTGTTAAATTATTACATATTGTTGGTTAACTTTATTCTTTTTTTGTATGAGAGTTAGAAGTACGATACGCATCCAATTGTGTAAGAACTCAGGCGTTTATATTTAGTGGTATTACCGACCACTAATAAATGCTAAGTAGTTAAAAATACCACTTGCGCGAATGTGATTTGCGCAGAATCACATTTACAATTATTCCCCTAACTATGTTAATCTAATTTATTAGGTCGCAGGTCTCAGTAAATTGGAACAATAGAAATGAATCTATAATCGACTTGATTGTTGATTACACAAAATATTTTAAAAATTAAATAAATATCTTGGCCTTGAACGTATTTAAGTGTTTTATAGATAACAAGGAAAGGTTAGGTTCTTTAACAAAATTATTTGAAACAGCCAGTTTAGAATTCTTGCTAAACGACTATCATCAATTACCCAAAGACTTTGTCATTCATCTTGTTGACAAATCGACAATAAATAGCAGCAAAAGAGAATTTCATTCTTTTATTCGGGCAAATTGTTGGGTGTTAATTAATGATGGAGCAGAAAGTATTTATTCAGAGATTTACAAAACAGCTATTCATGAAGTCAGTTGGAATCATCTGCTAAAACACTGTGAAAAAGAACTACTGATGGTTTTTGATAAATGCTTGAATATCAATAAGTTATTTCAAATTTCTCCCACGAAGGATTACATTGAAATCGAGAAATTGGATAATTCATTAGGGTTATTTAAGACGAATAGTATCTATTTCTTCACTGTAATCGATAAGAACACTTACATGTATTTCAGAACTGAAGAAGGAATACTAAAAAAAATGCCCATTCATAATTCGCTTTCTTTTCTTGAAAATAAACTTAGTAAAAATATATTTATCAGAACGCATAAGAATTATCTCATCAATGCGAATCAGCTGAATGATAAGTTAGATCTCGACTCTACAGAAATTAAATTTGGGGATCAACTAACTGCTAAATTATCAAAACAAAAAAAGAAAGGATTCATTGAATTTTTAGAGAATCTTTAAGTCGGAGATTTCTAAATATAGCAAACGCTTAGATCTCGCATCCCAATTTTAATTTTCAAAAGTTAACAACTGTAATGTATTTCCAAGAAGGTAAAGATTTTCGGATGCAACTCTAGCAGCCAATCTAATTTTGGTTGGAGGCGAGCAGTTCGTATTAAAATTAATTATATGTATATAAGCTTGATATCATCTGTTCATCTTTTTTCTACAGAAATAAACTAATGGTTTAAAGATCGTGTATTAAGTTGCGGTTCGATTCAGAGAGCTATCTATTGACGCATTAACTGAACCGATTTATTAAATTTTCATCTTCTTATCTGCATGAACTTAATCACACGTGTCGGACCTGGGCAGTATTGTCTTTGTGGTAGCATAGT
>CALFUK010000021.1 GCA_937929945.1 uncultured Saprospiraceae bacterium | reverse complement strand
TTTTATGAATTTACAACTGGAGAAACGATTGATGATCCACAGATTACGACCACTAACTATGTCGACGTATTGGATGCTGAGAGATATGTGACGGGGGAAATCAAAAAAGTGTCTAAGTGGAAAGTCAACGATAACCTACTGGGGAGCCAAGCCTTCTGCCCCCTCATCAGAAAGACAACTGAGCTACGAGAAATCTTGGAGTGGGATGTGGTCGGGGCCATAGATAAGCTTCAAGCCAACTATTCTTTGGATATATTCAGACGGGCCAGCTACTATCTGTACACCAAGGAGACTAAATCCTCGAATGAGATAGAGAACGAGCAGCCATCAAAAGAAAGAATAGATCGCTTCATCTCTTTATTAGAGGAAGCTGGGCAGGAATCATATGAGACATCACTCTCAGAGTCTGAGCTGGTCAGAATTCAGAATGCGATAGTCGATCCCAGATATGCGGACAGTGGTTTCAGAGACTTTCAGAACTACATCGGGCAGACCATGCGCGACTACACACAGAAGATACATTACATCTGTCCACCACCAGAGTTTGTCAGGTCTTTGATGCAAGGTCTCATTCAGCTGGGTGAGAAATCTACTGGGACGAATGTCATTATCAAGGCGGCCATGGTATCCTTTGGCTACGTATACATCCACCCATTTACAGATGGTAATGGCAGGATTCACCGATTTCTCATTCATGATATCTTGGTGAGAGATGGGGTCGTGCCTCAGAGTACCATTCTACCAGTGTCGGCTCAAATACTGGCACAGATGGATGCATATGACAGTACCTTGGAGCAAATATCTGATCTGATCCATGCTAAGGCTGAGTATGGTTTGACCGATGATGGCGAACTCATCGTACACAACGCTGAAGTCATAGAAGCATTTTATAGATTTCCAGATTTGACTGATCATGCTGTATTCTTAGCGAAAGCCATAAAATCAACGGTGATGGTAGATATACCAGAGGAGCTATTATTCCTGCAGCGCTATGATCAGCTGAAAGCAGAGATTCAGGGCATCGTAGACATGCCCACACAAAAAGTAGATCGAATGATCACCTTCTTGCATCAGAACAAAGGCAAACTGGCTGTCCGCAAACGTAAAATGTATCAAGAACTACAAGAGGAAGAAATCCAGCAAATGGAAGCCGCATATCAGCAGGTCTTTCTAGCCACCGAAGCTGATTAAGAGACAAGTATTATTTCCAATAAGACATAGGAAGGGACACACGAAGTGAAATTTCAGCTTCTTCTTCATGGACATAATCTGCATCAGTATCGAACAAGTAGTGATCTGATAGGGTAAAGACAGCATACAGCACATCTCAAATTGTGCATTCAATACAAACACACAACCATATGAATACTATCAAAAAAACAGGTCTCATCGTAGGAATATTAGTCTCCCTTTACTTAGCTGCATTGGCCATCAGTGGAGAATTCGGCGGAGCAGGAGTCAAGTATCTAAAATATATTATTCTTATGGTAGGGCTGATGATCTTCTATCAGGCTAATGTTAAGCATTGGGACTACAATGAATTTATGGGAAAATTCATTGGCTCTGCTGCCAATATTTCATTGATAGCAGGAGCGATCGCAGCAATCACTAACACCGTATTATATGTAGTAGAACCCAGCTGGGCTATCCAAAAATATAATTTAGCTGCTGAATCCATGGGACAAGTTCTGCTTATTGACGTAATCCTGATAGTGGAAATGGTGGTGCTTGGTCTTCTGTCATCTTTCATCATATTCCCGCTATATAAAAATACACCCGAAAAACCAGCGCCAGACGCGGCACCGACAGCTAATAGATACAAAAGAGTCAAATCAAATTGAAAAGCAAAATAACCGCTTTATAAACTGTACATCCTTCCACAATTTCACCTTCGGGCGGAGTTGTGGATTTTTTATTTATTTACACCCGTTCCAAGCTACGCCATCAATCACAATCATCATTTGACACAGATTTATCCGTGGCAGCATTCTCCAACGAAAAGAAGATGATAGCAAGCTCCAAAAATAAAAGTGATTGCCGAAGCGAGGAGTAAAGAATGAAAATCATCGATTTTTTAACTCTGTCATCGTCTTGACGAACTTGCGACAGATGTCTTGATACTTGCCATCTGTCAGTGTCTGCTTACCGTAAGCTATGGATGGCAGCAGCATAGAAGCATCAGCTGCATATACAGCTGTGGATAGCCTGTTTTGAGCTGAGGCAGTAGATAGCAGCGGGGTTTGGGCATTCAGGAGACACATGTTGGCGGGGTCGCCTATGCTTAGGTAAGTGTCGCTCTGATTGCCCATGGCTTTTCTGCCAGCACTAAGCGCCATATGAATGGCGTAGGCACCACTATCAGTTTGATCAGGGTGGTAGAAAATATTTCGCTTGTGCGTGGATACTCGCTGCCCATAGTCCAGTATGCGTAACTCTTCCAGTGGATTAATTCCAATGTGGCTGTCGGTACCGATGCTCCACTGGCCACCAGCTGCTTGATAAGTAGACAGCGGAAAAAGGCCATCACCTAGATTTCCCTCCGTACTTGGACACAGCACCACATGCGCTCCGCTGTGCGCTAGACCAGTTGTCTCTTGTTCAGTAAGGTGGGTGGCGTGCACCAGGTGAAAGCGCGCACTGAGCTCTGCATGATCGAGCAGCCATTCGACGGGCCGCTGGCCTAAGTAGTGGATGCTGTCAGCTACTTCCTTGAGCTGCTCTGAGACGTGCATGTGAAAGGGCACATCTTGTGGTCCTTGCTCTGCTAATCTGACAATATCGAGTGGCTCCACAGCTCGCATGGAGTGAACACCTATGGCGGAGGAGGCGCGACTGTAGTGCTGACAGGCAGCTTGGCTGGATTCATACAGCGATAGGTAGTCATCAATGGATGCAGAGAGGAATCGGCGCTGACCATCATTCGCTGGTAGGCCAAAACCACCTTTCTGGTAGAAGATAGGGATCAGGGTAATGCCGATGCCGACTGTCTGAGCTGCTGCCACTAAGCGGCTGCCCATTTCTGCCAGATTATCATAGGGCCTTCCCGAGGGATCATGATGCAGGTAGTGAAATTCTGCCACATTCGTGTAGCCCAGCCGCGCCATTTCGGCATAGACCATGGTGGCGATGGCTTGCATTTGATCAGGATTCACATGGAGTGCCAGCTGATACATAGCCTCTCTCCAGCTCCAAAAATCGTCAGGTGTGCCGCTATCGCTGGCGTGTGACTCTGTCAGTCCAGCCATAGCATACTGAAAGGCATGGGAGTGAGCATTTTGGAATCCTGGTATGGCAAAAGCGTCTATGATCTCTGCATCATCTGTGCTACCTGCTGAACTGATTTGCATGATCAGGCCATCATCATTCACACTAACTTTAGCATCATCCACCCATCCTGTGGCTTGTAAGATAGCTTTGAATTTATAGCGTTTCATTGTTTTATAGTTTTGAGCGAAATGACTGACTGCAAATAATCAAGTTTATTCATTCCATCGGGATGCTTAATCAGTAAAGTCATAAACCAGTTTACCTGATCTTATCTCCATTAATATAGACAGCATCAATCAGATCAGAGCCATATGAATAGGGCAAAAATCCGATGGTGGAAATTTCTTTGGTGATGATCAGGCTGGCAGATTTACCTACTGTGATGGAGCCATGCGTATCCTCTATGCCCATGGCGTATGCCGCATTGAGCGTGGCTGCATTAATGGCTTCTTCGGGAAGTATTCTGAGTTTGATACAGGCTAAAGACAAGATCAGATTCATATTCCCAGAAGGGCAAGAGCCAGGATTATAATCAGAGGCTATGGCCACAGGCAGGCCCTTACTAATCATAGCTCTCACTGGAGAGTAGGGGATGCCCAGGAAGAAAGAGCAGCCAGGTAAGGCTACGGGTAGCGTCTCTGACTCCTGCAGTGAATCGAAGTCAGCATCCTTCATGACCTCTAAGTGGTCCACTGTGAGTGCACCATGCTCCACGGCCACTTGTACGCCACCTATGCTGTTGAACTGATTGACGTGTATCTTAGCGCGGAGTCCGTGCGTGGCCCCAGCTTGTAATATAGCTTTGGTATCCTCAGCGGAGAAGTAGCCCTTCTCGCAGAATACATCGATGTAGTCAGCAAGTCCTTCTTCGGCAATTTGAGGAAGCATCTCATGCATGAGTAGATCGATGTAGACTTGCTGATCTTGCTTGTACTTTTGAGGTACAGCATGTGCGCCTAAGAAGGTACTTTTTATTTTTACGGGATAGTCAGTTCTGAGTCGTTTGATGACTCGGAGCATTTTAATCTCCGCTTCCACAGATAGGCCATAGCCTGACTTTATCTCGATGGCACCCGTGCCTTGTCTTATCAGTTCTGTGAGTCTTCCTGCGGCCTGCTGGTACAGCTCCTCTTCAGATGCTGATTGTAAGCGTTTAGCGGAGTTGAGTATGCCTCCACCTTTGGCTGCTATGTCCTCGTAGCTCACGCCATTGATGCGATCTATGAATTCACCTTCTCGATTGCCAGCATATACGAGGTGCGTGTGCGAATCGCACCAGCTGGGTAAGACATATTTTCCTGATAAATCAATGATTGGGCCCTTGGCCTCGGGAGTCAGTTCTTCCATCTTGCCATAGGCTTTGATCACACCATCATCGATGATCAGGTAGGCATGATCTATTGCAGGCAGTACGGCCATGTCTTTCCCTTTCAGGATAGTCTGCCCTTTAGGTCTGACTTGAAGGAGCGACTTGATATTTGTGAATACGGTTCTCATGAGAATAAGTCTTTGGTCACTGATTCGTCCGCGAGATGAGGCAGTGTCACTCTCAGTAGCGGACTCCTTTCCATCTCTCTTTCTATGGCAAAGATAGCTTCCTCATTTCTGGCCCAGCTGCGCCTGGCTATGCCATTATTCACATCATAGAATAATAGACTCTGTAGCCTAGATTCAGCGGAGGGGCTGCCGTCTAATAGCAGGCCAAAGCCACCATTGCTCACTTCACCCCAGCCTACGCCACCACCATTGTGTATGGAGACCCAGCTGGCACCCCTGAAGCTATCTCCGATCACATTGTGGATAGACATATCCGCAGTGAAGCGGCTGCCATCGTAGATATTGGAGGTCTCACGGTAGGGGGAGTCTGTGCCACTGACATCGTGATGATCTCTGCCGAGTATCACGGGTCCGATCAGTCCCTTTGTGATAGCATCATTAAATGCTTGAGCGATTTTCATTCTTCCTTCCGCATCAGCATAGAGGATCCTCGCTTGTGATCCGACGACGAGGCGGTTTTCTTTTGCCTGCTTGATCCAGTTGATATTATCTACGAGTTGATTTTTGATTTCTGTGGGGGCATCCTGCTCCATGGCCTCTAGTACCTGTCTGGCTATGAGGTCAGTGTGGTCCAGATCTTCTGCTGATCCTGAAGCGCAGACCCACCTGAATGGCCCGAATCCATAGTCAAAACAAAGCGGCCCCAGGATATCCTGTACATAGGAAGGGTAGATGAAGTCAATGCTATTTTCCGCCATGATAGCGGCCCCGGCACGCGAACTTTCTAACAAGAATGCATTACCATAATCAAAGAAATAGGCACCCTGATCTGTGTGCAATCGAATGGCATCCACGTGCCTGCGTAGTGAGGCTTGAACTAGGGCTTTGAACCCAGCTGGATCATCCACCATCAGCTGATTCGCCTCAGCAAAGGGGAGCTCTACTGGGTAATAGCCTCCGGCCCATGGATTATGTAGTGAGCTCTGGTCAGATCCGACCGTGACTCTTATGTCATTAGTATGAAACGATTCCCACAGGTCAATGACATTGCCGATATAGGCGATGGATAAAACTTCTTTGTCATCGACGGCTGATTTGAGTCGCGTGATTAATTCATTGATGTCTTCAAAGATCAGGTCCACCCAGCCTTGATCATGTCTTTTTTGAGCTGCCTTGGGATTCACTTCAGCGCATACGGTGATGCATCCTACAATGTTTCCTGCTTTGGGCTGAGCGCCACTCATGCCGCCCAGTCCTGAGGTCAAGAATATTTTACCAGCGGGAGAATCCCCTTTGTCCAACACTTTTCTGAAGGCATTCATGAGCGTGATGGTGGTGCCGTGTACGATGCCTTGCGGACCGATGTACATATAAGAGCCAGCCGTCATTTGTCCATACTGAGTCACGCCTAGAGCATTGTATTTTTCCCAGTCGTCTGGCGCTGAGTAGTTAGGGATCATCATCCCATTAGTGACGACCACTCTGGGAGCATCAGCGGAGGATGGGAAGAGGCCCATGGGATGGCCAGAGTACATGTGCAGCGTCTGCTGATCAGTCATCTCAGAGAGGTACTGCATGGTGAGAAGGTACTGCGCCCAGTTTTGAAATACGGAGCCATTACCACCATAGGTGATGAGCTCTTCTGGATGCTGTGCCACAGCCGGGTCTAAGTTATTTTGGATCATCAGCATGATGGCGGCAGCTTCTTGGCTTTGCGCTGGATACTCATCGATGGGTCTCGCATGAATATCGTATGCTGGTTTGAATCTATACATATAGATTCTGCCATAGTCCTTAAGTTCTTGGGCAAATTCTACAGCCAGTGTCTGATGCCATGCTGTGGGAAAGTAGCGCAATGCATTGGAGACGGCCAGTCGCTTCTCTTCAGTGCTGAGCAGGACCTTTCGTTTTGGAGCCCGATTGACATTGGCTGGGTAAGAATAAGCGGGGGGCAATACTTCAGGAATGCCTTGCTTTATTTGTGCTTGAAAATTCATGGTGTTAATTTAAATCGACAATTAAAGCTCGGTCCTGGACTAAAGAAATCATCTGCTGGATATCATCTTTAATCAGTCGATCCTCTTCCAGTTTTTTGACGGATGATCGGATGATTCGATGATTCTCTTCGATGATATCAGAGAAAGTATTGGGTCTTCTGAACTCCAATGCTTGCGCAGCGTACATTAATTCGATGGCTAATATTTTTTCTAGATTATTGAGTATTTGATTGAATTTGCGGCCAGAGATGCTGCCCATGGACACATGGTCTTCCTGGCCCATAGAGGTGGGGATGCTATCCGCAGATGCTGGGTAGCAGAGGGATTTATTTTCAGAGGCCAGGGCCGCGGTAGTGTATTGCGGGATCATCATGCCAGAGTTGAGCCCGCCTTTTTCGGTCAGGAGCCTGGGCAGGCCATACTGACCCTCTAGTAGGAGGTAGCATCGTCTATCTGAGATATTGCCCAGCTCAGAGGCAGCGATGCTGGCATAGTCCAGAGCCATGGCCAGAGGCTGGCCGTGAAAATTGCCACCTGAGATGGCCTCTTCGCCACTCAGCACGATCGGATTATCTGTCACAGAGTTCATTTCTATTTCTGCTAACATGGCGAGGTGCTCGTAGGCATTGCGCGAGGCACCGTGTACTTGTGGCATACACCTGATCGAGTAGGGGTCTTGTACTCGCTGACAGTCTGTGTGTGATCTTAAGTTTTGGGATCCTGCCAGCATGCCACGGATGCGAGAAGCTACTTCGATAGAACCCCGATACGGACGGAGCTCATGCAGGCGCGCATCGAATGGTGATGCACTCCCCTGGTAGCTTTCCAGACTCATGGCACCTGCCAGATCCGCCAGATCCAGCAAATATTTCATTTTATCTAATCCGAGTATCGCATGTGCCAGGATGAACTGAGTGCCATTGATCAGGGCTAAGCCTTCTTTGGCCTGAAGTCTCAGGGGTGATATGCCGTGAGCAGTCAGAATGTCTGGAGCGGCTGCGGGATGGCCATCGATCCAGATCTCGCCCTCGCCGATCAGCGGAAGGAATAGATGGGATAAGGGCGCTAAGTCACCTGAGGCTCCGACTGATCCCTGCTCGGGGACGACGGGGATAAGGTCTCGCTCCAAGAAGGTCAGCAGGCGAGTGATCAGCTCTGATCTTACGCCAGAGTGGCCTTGGCTGAGCGCCTGGACCTTGCAGATGATCATCAGCTCAGATAATGTCTTACTGATGGGCTGGCCCACCCCTACAGCATGACTGAGTAGCAGATTCTGCTGTAGCTGGTCTATCGCTGATGGAGATATAGTTGTATCGCAGAGCGGTCCGAATCCGGTATTGATGCCGTATACTGTCTTTGATGATTTGATGATCTGATTTACGTGAGCTCTTGAAGCATCGATCTGCATGGTGGCTTCGGCCGTGACGACAGCCTTGAGATGTTTCGAGGTGATTTGCATCACGCGCGATACATCTAAAGTGTCAAGTCCATATCTAAATTGGCTCATTTGGTTAGCGTTAGGAAGTCAAAGTTATGCTGTATATTGATGCTCATTAAGACTAATTAGGCTTATTCGTGATAACCACAGATTATCAAATAGAACTACGACACATTCGCTACTTTCTGACTGTAGCGGAGGAGCTGCACTTCAGGCGTGCGGCAGAGCGGCTCTATATCTCTCAGCCTGGACTGAGCAGGCAGATTCAGCAGCTCGAAGACAGACTACAGATCAAGCTATTCATTCGACATAATCGGAAGGTAGAACTGACACAAGCAGGCATATATTTTAGACAAGAGCTGAGTGAGTATCTGTCAGAGTTAGATCAGATCATAGACCGGACTAAGATGGTGCAAGATGGCATGACAGGCCATTTGAAGTTGGGTTACGTGGGTTCTGCCATCCAAGAGGCCATTCCTAAGTTATTAGTGGAAATCAGGCAGCTGTATCCGAAGATCATCTTTGATCTAGAGCCTATGTCTAACCAGTCTCAGATTGAATCGCTGCTGAATAAGCAAATCGATTTTGGCTTTGTCAGAATGGAGCGTGTTCCTATGGATTTAGTACTTCGACCATTTGTCGAGGATACCTTTTCTCTAGTGCTACCCGCAGATCATAGGATCACTGCCACTACATTCTCCAGTCTTGATCAGCTGAAAGAAGAGCGATTCATTCTGTTTGACCCGACCTACAGTGATTCATATTATGATACCGTGATGCAGTTATTTGATGATGCTGGCTTTGCACCTGCCGTCACGCACAATACGGTGGATGCTAGCACCATATATAGACTTGTCGAAAATAATTTTGGAATATCTATCGTCCCCACTTCCCTCACTCATGGTTTCGATATGAAGGTGAAATTTATAGAGCTGGATCAAATCTCACAGCGGACAGTCCTCAATATCGTCTGGCACGGGCAGAGTCATAATCCCATTGTGAGACGTGTATTGGATTTGATCCGCTGAAGCGTTATCTTCGAAAAAGTAGACCATTATACATTTCATCAATCATAAATAGACAATTCTAATGCTGGAATACAAAGTAGAAGTCAGGGCATACTACTCTAAGGTGTCACTCAATAAAAACCACATTGTAGAAAGTTCTCAGGCGGATTCGCAGACCATCATAGATCAAAAAGCCTCGGAAGGATGGTCGCTGGTCTCTACTGACGCGACTAATTTTGGTGCTGCCCTTTATGTCTATCTCTATTTTGCTCGTAACAAAGAAGCGTAGAAATGATAACAATGGCTCATAATTAGACTGATGAGCTGATTTTTTTGCTTCTTTAGTAGCTAAGTGATCTGGATAATTTTGATATTGGAGTAAATAAGAATCACATGGAAGCCTTCATTTCATTTTTTGAGACAATGCCTTCTTGGCAAAAGTTAGTTTGGATATTTATCTGCCTTAGCTTTAGCTGGATACTGGAGGCTGGTATACCCTTAATTAAGATGGAATATGAGAAGCTGAAGCACGCGGGAGTGAATCTCATCTTCTTAGCGACGAGTCTGACGATCAATGTGCTCTTTGGCCTGATGACAGTGGGTGTATTCGCTTGGTGTGCAGGTCAAGGTTTTGGCTTGTTGAATTGGATCAGTCTGCCACTGTGGGCAGAGCTGCTGATCGGCGTCATGCTGCTTGACTTCGTAGCTCAGTATATGGCTCATGTCTCACTGCACAAGGTCAGCTTCATGTGGAAATTTCACATGGTCCATCACAGCGATACTCATGTGGATGCTACGACAGGTACGAGGCATCATCCAGGTGACTATGTCTTTAGAGAAATTTTTGCTTTGCTCGCTATCGTGATTGGAGGGATTCCATTCGCCTACTATATTTTCTACCGTATACTGACAGTCTTTTTCACTTATTTCTCTCATGCTAATTATGCTTTGCCAGCGGGACTGGATAAAGCGCTGAGTCTTTTATTCATCACGCCGAATATGCATAAGTTTCATCATCACTTTGAGCGCCCTTGGACGGATACTAACTATGGTAATATCTTCTCGCTTTGGGACAGAGCATTTGGGACCATGGTCTATGATGATCCTAGACAAGTGGTTTACGGCCTTGATGTATTAGATGATTCTCTCACTCAGGATGTGGCCTATCAGTTCAAAGTGCCATTTGATAAGAGCATCAAGACTGATTATTAAGCGTTGGAGCTAATAGTTCAAGCTTAGGACTAACAAAGAAAGGATAAAAAATTGGTCAGTATTTATTGCCCAGGCAAGCCGTTCTGATTTTGCTGGTAAATCCAGATCAGAAATATGATAAACATCGCAAAGAACAAGAGAAACTTTAAGAATTTAGCTCCTTTATTGCTGTAATCGACTTCTTCGTGTTGTGACATAAGGCGTCTATCTTGATTTTACCACAAAGTAAAGCAAAAGACTGCATAAATACAGCACCTGTCTGATCAAACTGTATATATTTCAAAGCAATGAGACCTTTAGTAATCGATCTTAGAATGGACAAGCTTACCAAAGGCGAGATCCTAATGGTCCACTAATCTAATGCAAAACAAGGATTACATAGCCTTACACTTGGTGCCCATCCACTGCTGCTGCTCTTCATTTAGGTGAGGACGTAATTTTTCTTCTACCTCTTGATGGTACTCATTCAGCCATTTGATCTCTGCGGCACTCATCATGCTCTGATCGATGAGTCTGGTATCTATGGGAAATAGGGTGATGGTCTCGAAGTCGAGAAAGCCTTCGTCATCAGCCTGCTTACAGATCACGAGATTCTCAATGCGGATACCGAAGGCACCTTCTTTATAGTAGCCTGGCTCATTAGAGGTGACCATGCCAGGGAGTAGGGTCGTATTGGATCTGGTGGAGAGACCAGGAGCGAAGCCCTGTGGTGGTTCATGCACATTGAGGAAGAATCCCACGCCGTGGCCTGTGCCGTGCAGGTAGTTCAGTCCATGCTGCCAGAGGAATTGTCTGGCGAGAGCATCTAGCTGGCCGCCGATGGTTCCTATGGGAAATTTGGCTTGAGCCAGTGCAATGTGCCCCTGTAAGACAGCGGTATAGGCTCTGCGCTGCTCAGCTGTGGGCTCACTAAAGGTGATGGTCCGCGTGATGTCAGTGGTGCCATCCGTGTACTGTCCACCAGAATCGAGCAGTAGCATGCCCTTGTTTTTAATGTCGGCGCAGGAGCCATGCTCGGGTCTGTAGTGTACGATGGCCCCATTAGCCTCATAGCCTACGATGGCATCAAAGCTCTCGCCATAATAGTCGGCACCTTCTGCTCGAAATGCGATCAGCTGCTCCGCCAGCTCGGCCTCAGGGACAGCCCGATGGCTTAGCTTTTGCTCCAGCCACATGTAGAGCTTCGTCAGTGCTACGGCATCTTTTTTCATGACTTCTCTGAAGTGGCTCAGCTCGGTCTTGTTTTTGACAGCCTTCATGTGCATCACGATGTTCTCGCCTTTCAGCACAGCGTCAGCGTGAATGGACTGGTATAGATCAGCATTGCAGCTGGCAGCATCTACCAGTATGCGGGAGGGAGGTGTGATAGCCTCTAAGTGAGCCTGTATGTCACGGTAGTCTGATAGCTGGACCTGATCTGCCGAGAGTGAGGCAGTGAGCGATTCGCTTACCTTTTGCTGATCGATGAAAAGATGAGCATCGTCCATCGTCACAATAGCATAGGCGATGGCTACTGGATTGCAGGCCACGTCTTTGCCTCTGATATTAAAGAGCCAGGCGATGTCATCTAGGGTGCTGATGAAATACTGATCTGCCTTAGCTTCTTTCATTTTGTCTCTGACACGGCTGAGCTTATCTGCTCTGGATTCGCCAGCGTATACCAGCTCGTGCTCGAAGATGGCTTCTATCGGAAGTGAGGGTCTGTCCTGCCAGGCTTGCTGCAGCAGGTCAATAGAGTCATGCAGCTCGATATCATTTTTCTGAAGTCTGAGGCGTAGGCCTTTCACCTGGGATACGGAGAAGAGGCTAGCGTCTATGGCGACTGTACTACCAGCGGGCAGCGTCTCTGCCAACCAGACTTCATGCATGGGCGCACCTTGCTTGATGACTTTATGTAGTGTAAATTCACTTGAGGCTAATTCTTCTTCGGCCTGGATGAAATAGCGAGAGTCAGTCCACACTCCCGCATGATCTCGAGTGACCACAGCTAGGCCTGCTGATCCGGTGAATCCTGAGATCCATTCTCTGCCTTTCCAGTGGGTGGCGACATATTCACTTTGGTGGGGATCTGTACTGGGGATGATATAGGCGTCTATGCTGTGCTCAGCCATGGATTTGCGAAGGCTGGAGATTCTGTCGTTAATACTCATTGCTTATTGTGATTATGTGTAAACAGCTGATTATAAATAATATTTATATTGCTTTTTATTATAATATGTTTAATTTGGCATTATATTTGAATCCGTGCTCAGTGTATACTCGTTTTAAACCATGATATCCATCTAAGCGTTTACAATGTAGCAATACTGGCTCAAAACCTAATTATCGATCTTAAAAACTCAAAAAAATGCTCAAGCAGAATCTAAGTCAGAGAATGCTCCAAAAACTGTCTCCGCAGCAGATACAGTTGATGAAGTTATTGCAGATTCCTACCGCTACGTTGGACCAAAGGATACAAGAAGAACTGGAATCTAATCCAGCACTGGATGAAGGTGAAGAGTTCGAAGAAGTATTTGACATTGACGAAGGCTTTGGTGATGAGAAGGATGAAGACGCCGAGCCAGAGGAGAATGTAGAATTAGATGACTACTTACAAGAGTACATGGATGATGATCCGATCAGTTATAAGATGAAGACTGATGTGTACTCCACCGAAGATGAAAAAACCATTCCGATCGCCGTAGAAAATTCATTTCATGATCATCTGGAAAATCAGATTGGCATGTTGGAGTTTGACAATGAGACGGATGAAATCATAGCTCATCAGATTGTAGGAAGCATAGATGAAGACGGATATTTAAGAAGAGACCCAGCATCTATCGTGGATGATCTGATGTTTTCTCAGAATATCATCGTAGAGAAAAAAGACATCCAGCGCTTGCTAAATGTGGTGCAGCATCTGGACCCACCAGGCGTAGCTTCCACCAGTTTGCAAGAGTGCTTATTGAATCAGATAGATACAAATATCAATAGATCAGAGGATGCATCTGAAATACTGATGGTGGCTAGAAAAGTGTTGGATAGCTACTTCGATGAATTCACCAAGAAGCACTATGATAAGCTAAAGAAAGCCTTAGAAATCTCCGAGTCTGATCTGAAAGATGCCATAGCAGAAATATTAAAGCTAAACCCGAAGCCAGCCAGCGGATTTAATTCTGGCTCCTATCAGAATACTAACTCGGTACAGTACATCATGCCCGACTTCATCATCGTGAATCGGGATGGAGAGCTGGAGCTGTCACTCAATAATAAAAACGCGCCTGACCTCAGAATCAATGATGGCTATATGGACATGCTCCGTAGCTACAAGGATACGACCAAGGGAAGACGCTCCACTAAAAAAGAGAAAGAGGCCATCATGTTCATCAAGCAGAAGATTGATTCTGCTAAGTGGTTCATCGACGCCATCAAGCAGCGCCAAGAGACTCTGTATAATACCATGTACACCATCATGCAGTATCAGTATGATTTCTTCCTCTCAGGAGACAATCGTAAGCTGAAGCCAATGATCTTGAAGGACATAGCGGAGATCACAAGCCTGGATATTTCTACGATCTCACGGGTGGCGAATAGTAAGTTCGTCCAGACAGAGTTTGGTACTAAAAGACTAAAAGACTTTTTCTCGGAGTCACTGATGACTCAGGATGGCAAAGAGGTCTCTACCTTTGAAGTCAAAAATATTCTGGAAGATGCGATCAAGGCAGAAGATAAGCGTAAGCCGCTCTCAGATGAAAAGCTCAAAGACTATCTGAAGAATAAAGGCTACAATATTGCCAGGAGGACTGTAGCAAAATATCGAGAGCAATTGAATATTCCAGTAGCACGATTGAGGAAGGAGTTGTAAAACTATATTTCTCTGGTTATTGGATAAGTCTGACACATACCAATCATGATCAGATTATGATTTATCAGTAGCTTCAAAAAGAAGTTAAATAATGCTGATGATACACCTGATAATCAGATCAAGTAGCACCAAAACATCTTGTGGATCCCAATGCTATATGGAATCCTAAGCGTCTGGCTAATCTATTTTATTATCATATTTCTGATTACTAAGAGTAAATAACAGTGTCAATAATTGTGATTGATGTTACCATCAATTCCTTATGGATCGAGTAAAGTAGTCGTATCGCTGTCTCATCTATAGTTATTTAGCATTAAATATTTCTTCATATTTTTGAAGGGTTTCAATATCAAAATGTGAGGCTCTATTTTTTACTATTTCCGCTTGTTATATTTACTGCCTGCCAGTCTAAGCAGACATTAGATTTGAGTCAAATCCAAAAATCAAGTATATCCATGACCGAAAAAATAATGGGGCATATCGCTGGGCGAGAGATCAAAGAATACAGCTTTACCAATGGTCAACACATCACCTTCAGTGTCATGAATTATGGTGGCATCATCACAAAAATAGAAGTGCCAGATAGAAATGGTGTGGTCAAGGATGTCACGCTGGGCTTTGATGACTTAGCTGGCTACCAAGGCGTTCATCCCTACTTTGGTGCTTTAGTCGGCCGATACGCTAACCGCATTGCAGGAGGCCAATTCACCATTGATGATCAGTCATACCAGCTGCCCATCAATAATGGTCCTAACTCACTGCACGGTGGAGATGTAGGCTTTGATAAAATGATCTGGGACATGGAGCTGATAGAAGAGGATCAGGCCTCAGGTGTCAGGCTCACAGCTAGAAGTGCGGATGGTGATCAGGGATACCCTGGCAATCTGGATGTCAAGGTGACTTACCTACTACATGAAGACGACGAGCTCATCATGGACTACTACGCCACCACTGACCAGCCCACTGTCATCAACCTCACGAATCACAGCTACTTTAATCTGAAAGGTCAGGGCGAAGGAGACGTGCTGGACCATGAAGTCATGATCATGGCTGATCGCTACACACCAGTGGATGAGTCCCTGATCCCCACCGGAGTATTAGACTCAGTGGCTGGCACACCGTTCGATTTTAGAGAGGCCAGGAGGATAGGGGAGAGCATCGATGAGCGATCGAATCAGCAGCTAAGCTACGGTGGTGGCTATGATCATAATTGGGTCTTGAATGGTGCAGCGGGTGAACTGCGGCTGGCAGCAGTAGCCTATGAACCAGTATCTGGCAGACGTCTGGAGGTACTCACGACTGAGCCCGGTATCCAGTTCTATACAGGTAACTTCTTAGATAGCACGACTGGAAAAAAGAATCAACCATACCACCCACGATATGGATTTTGTCTGGAGACACAGCACCATCCAGACTCACCTAACCAGCCCCATTTTCCAGCTGCAGTCTTACGTCCTGGTGAAGTCTATCAGAGCCAGACGGTATACCGATTTTCAAAACAATAGTCGCCTTGCTGGTGGCTGATGGATCAGACCAGAGTCGCCATGCATTTACATATCCAATCAAATAAAACCGAAATGAATAAAGTAGATTTCAGATCAGCAGAGTCCAGGGACTTAGCGACACTCTACGAATTTGAGCAAGGCGTGGTTAGTGCTGAGCGTCCTTTTAATGAGACTTTAAAAGAGGGCACCATTCATTACTATGATATCAAAGGGATGATTGAAGCGAAGGATACCGAGGTCATGGTCGCAGAAGTCGATGATGAAATCATTGGTTCAGGCTATGTAAAAATAAAGCATGCGGTGGATTATGTTCAGCATGATCGCTATGCTTATGTGGGATTCATGTACGTTAAGCCTGAGCACCGTGGTAAGGGGATCAGCCAGATGATGCTGGAGCAACTCAAGCTATGGGCAAAAGCAAAAGGTCTGCAAGAATTCCGACTGGATGTGTATGATGCCAATCACCGAGCTGTATCAGCGTATCAAAAATTTGGCTTTGAAAAGCATCTTGTGGAAATGAGGATGAGTATATAATTCCTGCTCTAAGTAATGATATGCGAACTCAATGCTTGTCAGCAAATAACTCCGTTTAATCATGCTCTCTTATGTGTCTTTATTATTTACGTCATAGACGTGTCATAGTATGAGAATAGTCATCACAAAGAAATCACAGCATCAATGTGAATATAAAATGGAGCGCGGAGACGGATCACAGGAACACATCACACTGGATACTAAGACGTATATAGAGCATGATATTTGTCACTATGCCGTGGAGAGCGTTTTCGGATATGAAAATGGCTTTTGGGGTATGTTGGCACAAGGTTATCGTTTTGATCAGTTATTTGGTAAGGAGAACGAGCTGACCGAAGAGCTGAGGCAGATAGAGAAAATAGTAGGCCCGATTCAATCTGTTTATGCGGGTTATTATGACAAAGAATCACTACCGATGATGATAAGTCATCTCGAAATAGAGCTAGATCATATCAAGGTAGAGCAAAGCTTACAATTAATGGATGATCTATTGGGCCAGTGGAGACAATTGGAAATCAACGACTCTTTGAGGCTGGTTTGGGTTTGACTTTGTGGCGTGTGAAGTTTCAGTCATTCTTTTAAAATGACTTGAGTAGAGATGATTCCGTTGGCCTTATTGACAGCTCTGACAAAGAAGAAACCAGCAGACAGAGCTCTCGTATTTAGCAGTATCTCATCTGTTTGTGAAGTGACTGCCTGATAGAGCATCTTATTTGCATCAAGCGGTCAGATAGAGATGCGTTAATTTTCTGATTCGTTGATTTTTTGAAATCCTGATTTTATAATGCGAAAATGATGAGGCAGGTTGGATGAGATTGCTGAGCAAAGTACAGCTGATCTTTCCGTTTGGTTCCAGTAAAGCTATAATCTGTCTGCTTTCATTTTACAGCAGCTATTGTATATTAGTTGGAGAATTATTTTTTGTATAAAGAACATTAGATGAAATTAGAGATTAGCTGTAAAGCATGCCAAGAAAAAATTAGAATCAAATCTAATGCTATCTCAAGGCCAGAATTAGCGGGAATAATGGGTGATCGATTTTCTTATCGCTGTGACTCGTGTGCTATTCAGAAGAAGTATCATGTCAATGAGGTGGTAGCTGCAGAATCCAATTTAGTGAAAGTTGTCGGTATCGTTTTTGGGCTATCAGTGATCGTGGTGACCACTCTCTTCTTTTGGAACAAGGGCTACATCACTAATCTGGGCTTTATCCTCGGCGGTGGCATCATTTTCGGGAGTACGGTATCTAGCTCCAGCTCGACCAGCCATGCTTTCAATAAATACCGGATCACAAGTTACGACGAGGATTAGCGATAGGGTCAATAACATCTTCCAGCTTACACCCTTGCTTACGTACTATTTTCTTTTATTCATCGACAAAACAAAAATTAGAACATCAACAAATCAGCACATCAACAAAATCAAAGATTATTAGCAAAAGACACTTGCCTGCGCAAAGATTCTATGCCTGCTTCCCACTGGCTCATCCTAAGGGCATCATCGTGCTTGGCTGCTGCTTCTTCAGTGGCTGCTCTGATTTGCTCAGACCACTCAGTGAGTTTCTGATTGACCTGGCCTTCAGAGAAGGGTCCTGAGATAAATTTTTCTTTGGTCAGATCATATTCTTCGGAGAAGCTAGCCCAGCCACTAGTCAGCTTATCGCATGCGGCTGACCACTGTCGTAGACGCAGTGGGCCATGTGAGAATGGTTCGCAGTTCGCTTGTGATTCGCCCCACTGATCGGCGATGGGGGTGACAGGATTCCGATCAATGATGATGTTTTCAAAGGCATTGTCCAGGTCCCAGGGGATCAGGTGCAGCTTCTTGCTTTGAGGCTCTTCGTACCAGTAGAAATTATGGCTGGTGCAGGAGGAGCCATTACAGTACCAGTGGAAGGGGCCGTCGTCATGGCGGATGGTTCTGTCTACCACACAGTAGGCCATGATCTCCTCCAGATTCATAGAGTTTCGGATCACCTCTTGCAGCGCTGCTTGGTCATCTGCTGAGATGATGGATGTAGCGAATGCGCTCATGATGGACACATCTGCCTCGTCTTCATTTGTCTTCAGCGCCTGAGCATAGTCAGCTTCTGTATAGGCTCTGCCATTTGAGCGGAGCGGCCAGATTTCTTTGTAAAGATTGCCCTTACCATCATCCCAGTTATATCGAGTCATGCGTCCATCGATTTGTTCTACGAGTGAGTATAGCCCGCTGTATGTACCATTGATCATGAGTTTAGCGTGGACGGCTCTGGGTCCTTTCACATCCATCTCTCGAAAGAGCCAGTAGCCCAGACGATCACGCATTTGGGAGTCATCCAGATTCTGTGAGTGAAATTGGAGTTTCTTCAGGCCGAAAAATTTTTCATCTCGCCCTTGCCAATTGATTTTGACCTTCATGGAGAGCTTGGTGCAGGTCTTATTGCCAGAGGGGTTAGCCCAGTCAGAGCCTGATACGCAGCCGACAAAGCCACCCACTGAGCCCTTATAGCGGATGCCTACGGGACTGATGGTGTCGCCTTGAAAGACTAGGGTGCCTTCGACGTATTCTTCTGCTGCTGGATCTTGATCTAGTCGGGCTAAGTGCGCTTGTGGCAAGATGAGTTCATATGTGTACAGCTTTTCTTGATCGAAGATGTAATCTGATTTCAGCTTGAGATATGGCTCCTCACCAGAGGGGATGACGGTTTTTACTTGATTAGGCTCATCAGGATTTTCTTGTTGGATGGGATTGTCTGAGTTTTCTTCTGAGCATCCTGTGATGAAAGATAAAAGTAAACTGATACATAACCAATATAATTTCATGCCTGATATTAATGATGATTGTTCAAAGTAGATAAAGTATCGAACAATTCAGAGCAGCATTATTTATATTTTTTTCTATTTCAGTAGTGAAGTCTTAGAATAGCAATGATGCGAGACTATCGCCATAGCTATCAACTATTAGAAAGCTGGTATAAAGTAGTTCATATAGCAACTGGTCAGCTATAGCAGTTCGTGACACGGTTAATCAAAACGATGGTAATTTATTCTTTATGACAGCTCCAGTATGGCTTCTTTAGATGTTGTCAAGTCTGGTGTCTTTGTGACGAATTCCTCTAACATCTTGAAGAAGTGTATGATGTCTCGATCTGTATTATTAGCGTTCACAGTCACTAGCCTAATAAATGTATCACCATGAAAAGATCCAAACCCAACTACAGTAACTTGATGTTCATAGAGAGCTGTGCATAGTGCCATTGGCTCAATATTTTTATAATTGAAGCAGATGGAAATTGAATCGTCAAAACTATAGAAGGTGTAGTCAGGGTTATTTCTTATGTATTTGCGGGCTGTATCTGCCAATTCGAATTGTCTATCGATCATTTGCTCTAAGCCATTCGTGCCGATGGATTTCCATAAGGTCCAAAATTTTAATGCATCATTTCTTCTTCCACACTGAAAAGAAGTTTTACCCAAATTAAAATCATCACCGTCTGTTTGATAGAGATAATCGGCTTCATTACTAAAAGAGTCGTGCAGCTGTTTTTTATCCTTTACTAAAATGATGGAACAGGTCAATGGTGTTCCCAGCATTTTGTGTGCATTATAACTGAAGGAATTAGACCTGTCCACTCCCTGAAGCAGATGCTTATATTTTTTGCTGAAGATGACAGCTCCACAATAGGCCCCATCAACATGTAGCCAAATGTTATATTTTTCAGTGATGTCAGCAATTTGATCAATGGGATCAAAAGCCCCGATAACTGTTGTTCCCGCAGTAGCATTTACATAGGTTGGAATAAATCCGTTATTTACATCAATATTGATTTGCTCTTCTAATTTTTCTGGGATCATTCTCCCCTCAGTATCTGCTGGAATATATCTGATGTTGTCTTTGCCTATGCCCGCAAAGCTGACATTTTTAGCATTAGAATAGTGAGACGCTTCTGAGGTATAGATGGTGAGTGGTTTTGTCATTCCTGCTGATCTGCATTCAGGATCTTTGGAGTCACGAGCCATCACCAGTGCCATGTAGTTACTCATAGAGCCTCCCGTAGGGAATGTTCCATTACTCTGAGCGCCGTAGCCCACCATATCGCAGGACTGTCTAATAATTTCCTGTTCTATACCCACTTGCGGACCAGCAACTTTGTAGGTGTACATGCTATTGTTCAGCAATACAGCAAGCAGATCTCCTATGACGGCTTTGCCTTGTCTACCTCCGAAAAGTTGATTGAAGAATAGATTGGTCGCTGTTTTAGGAGTGGCTATAAGTATGTCACGCAATACTCCTTTGAACTCATCATCGATCAGTCCTGAATCATTCAGCGAGAGATCAATAGAGCCGTAGAGTTTATCAGAGTCGATTCGCTCTGCAACTGGCTTGTTTTTTTCTTCACTTAATAAAATTTCAGCTAACTCATTAAATAGAGCTAGATCACTACTCATATCAGGCATAAAAAATATATTATTTTCTTAAATACTCGCTAATGGCGCTACAGTATGATAGGTCAAATCCTTATTCACAAATTGTTGTGAATTTTCGTCAAATATTCTACAGCTACGTATTGGCTTCGCATAAAGGTGAAGGGATAGCCCTCTTTGGGCAGACAAGTTTTCGATGCTGTGATAGCCCATGAAATCTATCATATAAGTGACATCGTTAGTCTTCGAATTAATGGTATTTACCATGTAAAGCTGACCTGCTTGATTTGTGGTATAAATCTTTTCTCTGAATTCTCCATCAATAATTTTAACCCAGCACTCTTCACCACCATGATTATGTATTGGAGTGATTTGGCCTTCTTCCCAGCAAAGAAGAATTAGTTCAAATTTTTCATTCTCAACAAGACAATTTCTAGTATAGCATTTTGCAGACCAAGAACAATAATCTGCAAAAGCATGGACAGGTAAATTACTTGACCTTATAATATCATTATAATGATCACACTCTTCTGTCATAAGAGCAGTTATTAAATCGTCTATGGTATTAATATTTATAAAGTCTTGGTTTTCAGAATTCAAATGGCTCATTTTTATTTCATTTCCTCTTATTCGCAATCTCTGGGGTATACCCTTATTCAATCAGCCACTGTGTAGGGTGTAAAGTGGTGCGAAGGTAGCTTTAATTATGGGTACAACAATTTTTTAGCAATATTGTTAATTAAATGTCGTATATCTCTTTCTTTTAGACATCTTCCATCTTTTTAATACCATTTCAACATACGTATTCCGCATGTAACTGAGCGGGCATCACAAATTAGTTCCAATATGCAAGACAAAGATTTAATTGTAAAGATCGCCGTGCTGGCGGTTTATGTTGGGATTTTATTTCTGATCGGGATTCTCGCTTCTAAGCGAATTAAAAGTATGAGCGATTATTATGTAGGAGGAAAAAAGATGGGCTTTTGGGCTGTTGCTTTCTCCGCCAGAGCTACGGGAGAATCAGGT
This sequence comes from uncultured Saprospiraceae bacterium, assembly GCA_937929945.1. Classification (GTDB taxonomy): domain Bacteria; phylum Bacteroidota; class Bacteroidia; order Chitinophagales; family Saprospiraceae; genus CALFUK01. The sequence continues at coordinate 21,588 of CALFUK010000021.1, read as the reverse complement.
TGGTTACTAATTGGGCTGACGGGCATGGGCGCGATGGCTGGCTACTCTGCCTATTGGGTAGTCTTAGGTGAATTGCTCGGCGTATATATTTCTTGGCAGTTCATGGCAAAAAAGTTCAAAAGGCGATCTGATGAATATCAGGCAATTACGATACCAGACTATTTAGAAAGTCATTTCAAATCTACCACCAATACACTCCGAATTATATCGGCTTCCACTTTAGTGATTTTTGTGGTCATTTATGTCGCTTCTCAGATGGATGTCACAGGAATAGCATTTGAGTCAATGCTTGGTATCGATTACCGTATCGGGGCGTTAATCGGTTTCTTTATTGTCCTGGCGTATATCTTTATAGGCGGCTTTGTTGCTGCAGTATGGTCAGATATGTTCCAAGGGATTCTGATGTTTTTTGGATTGGTCTTGCTGCCGGTGGTCGTGTGGTTCTCTATTGATCATGGTACGGGGATTACAGATGGTCTGAATGCCATTGATCCTACTTTAACCCAGATCATGGGTAGAAGTGATGATGGTATAATGAATCTATTTACGATCCTTGGATTCTCCATGATTGGTTTAGGTTTTCTGGGGTCGCCACAGGTTTATGTCCGCTTCATGTCAATCCAGAGTGAGGAGGAAGTGGATAAAGGTAAGTGGGTGGCATTGCTTTTTACGCTCTTGACAGATGCAGCGGCTGTGACTATCGGTATTCTGGCTCGTGTATATTTTACCTCTGAGGGCCAAGATCCTGAAGCCATATTGGGTAATGGTGGAGAAGATGTCCTTAGTATGATCACCAATGAATTCTTACCTACGATCTTAGTAGCGATCTTCATTGCTATTGTGCTGTCTGCGATAATGTCTACCATTGACTCTCTGCTCATTCTTGCTTCTAGTGCAGTCACACGTGATTTTTATCAAAAAATATTTAGGCCTGATTTAAAGGACGAAGATTTAACTAAATTCTCAAGACTGGTGACACTTGCCATGGCCATCGCTTCACTTGGAATAGCCATCTTATTATACAATCTATATCCTAATCGACAGATTTTTTGGATTATGATTTTTGGATGGTCTGGCATCGCTGCTACTTTTTGCCCCGTCATCATCCTATCTCTTTTCTGGAAAGCTTATTCTGAAAGAGGAGCCATTGCATCTATGATCACTGGCTTTACATCAGTGATGTTTTTTAAATTTGTTGTGTCTAATATGGAGGAAATCGGTCCTTACTTTATAGAGCTAGATGTGCTGGCACCTTCATTTGCCTTAGCTATGATCGTAGGCTATATTGTATCTAAGATATATCCTGGTACGGTAGCAGCTACTTAAGATCCTTGCTTACAGTATGCCCTTTGTATGGTATATGATTCAAAGATAATGAGCCCACTATTTTTTGCTAGGATTTAGATCATCACAAACGCTGGGGATATAGTCGAATGCCGCTTTGTAGCCCAAGCGTGCAGCTTGTCGCATGTCTTCACAGGACAAGTCTCGATTGTCCATCATGTTGTGCGCGTTCGCACGGTTGTAGTATGCGATCGCGTATTCTGGATTCAATTCGATGGCTTTGCTGAAGTCTTTTTCGGCAGCTTCGTGATTTTTTAAATTGAGCTGCGCGATGCCACGATTAGTCCAGTGATTTGCATCTTCGGGTTCGACCTTGATGATGGCTGAGTAGTCATCCACTGACTCGTCGTAGACCTGGAGCTTCATGCTGGTGATGGCTTTATTTTTCAATGAAGGCAGATGATCCCCTTTGATGGATATGGCTTGGGCGAAGTCTTCATTAGCCATGTCGAGCTGGTCATTCATGAGGGCTGCGAAGCCTCTGAAGTAGTACAGGTCATAGGCATCTTCATAACGGCTGATGGCTTCTGAGAAGTCAGTGATGGCAGCATCATATCGTTTGGATTTGAGGTAGGCTTTGGCGCGACTGGCATACACAGAGCTAAGCTTAGGATTCAACTCTAGCGCTGTGCTAAGGTCAGTGATGGCTTGGTCGTATATTTTCTCACTGAGGTAGCAGAGCCCCCGATTCAGATAGGATTTTGACTTTTCTGGATTCAGTTCAATTGATTTGTCGAAGTCCTTGATGGCTTTGGTGTATCTGCCTTGCTTCATTGCCAGCGTGCCGCGATAGCTGTAGGCGTATTCCAGTTCTGGGTCAGCTTTGATGGCTTTGCTGAAGTTCAGGATGGCTTTTTTCTGATCCTTCAGCTGCATGTAGGCATAGCCCTTGTACAGATGTGCTTTGCTATAGCTTTCATCTATTGCCAAGGCCTCGTCAAAATCTTTGATGGCAGCATGATAATTTTTCAAATTGAGGTGTGCATTGGCCCGGTTGTAGTATGCTTTTGCGAAAGAAGAGTTTAATTCTAGGGACTGACTGTATTCTTGAATGGCGGTCTTATAATCCTTTTGATTAAAGGCTTCAATGGCCTGATTAAAGTGTTCTACAGCTTGGCGTTTGCTTTGGCCTGATAGGGCAGACACGGATAGCACTAGAGCCAAAATCATGATGATTTTCATAGCGGAGTATTTTTAGTCAATAAAATCAGGTAAATAATTTCTACATAGGCAAGACAGTAGACATAACGGGAGGGAACTATTTTAAAGTACATTTGTCTTATTAAGACAATGTTAATTCAAATAGCTGCACAAAAAGGTGAATTCCTGAAGCTCAGCTATCAGGCACAGATGTATGAAGTTAACCGAAGACCCAACAGCCTCCTCTCGTAAAAAAGACCACATAGACTTAGCCTTTCAGTCCAGGCTTACAGCCGCACAGCTCGATACCAGGTTCTCTTATGAGCCTCTACTGGCCGCGCATCCGGATGGTATCGCTGGGTATCCGAAGGGATTTCTGGATAAGCAGATCAAAGCTCCGATCTGGGTGAGCAGCATGACGGGTGGCACGCAGATGGCGCGCATCATTAATACTAATCTGGCTAAGGCCTGTGCAGAGTTTGGGCTGGGTATGGGGCTAGGCTCATGCCGCTCTCTACTCGATGGTGACGACACGCTGGATGATTTTAACATGAGGCCACACATTGGTACCCAGCCGCTCTATGCTAACCTCGGTATCGCCCAGGTCGAGCAGCTGATTGCCTCAGCGCAGACGGATAAGATCTTGAACTTATTGGAGAAGTTATCTGCTGACGGACTCATCATACATGTGAACCCACTCCAGGAGTGGCTGCAAGAAGAAGGAGACCAGATCAAGGTATCTCCCATAGAGACGATAGCGCATATTGTCAGAGAGATGGATATCTCGGTGATCGTGAAGGAGGTAGGGCAGGGCTTCGGGCGAGAGTCACTCAGAGCACTGCTGAAGCTACCAGTGGATGCCATTGAGTTCGCAGCCATGGGTGGCACTAACTTCTCGATGCTGGAAATGATTAGAGGCGATGAGATGAAGAAGGACGCCTTCGAGTGCATGGCTCACCTCGGGCACGATGCATCTGATATGATCAGCACGATCAATGAGCTAATTCCAGAGATGGCTCACGAAGTGAACTGCCACAATTTCATTATCTCAGGTGGTATCAGTGGCTTCTTGGATGGATACCATGCCATACAGTCGCTGCATCATAATGCCATCTACGGACAGGCCTCAGCCTTCCTAAAACACGCGCAGGGAAGCTATGAAGAGTTACAATCTTATGTTAAGTTGCAGATCGAAGGCTTAGAATTTTCCTCTGCCTATTTACGCGTAAAAGAGTCATAGCTCATGGATAGTAAAAGATCGATCAGCGGATTTTCAAAATTGTCTAAACGAGGCAAAATCAAATGGCTCGTGGAGAATTTTTTTAAAGACCGAGAGTCCGTGAAAAGAGAGCTGATGAGCTATTGGCACTCTAATGAAGAACAACAAAAAATTTTGGATGGCTTCAGTGAGAATACCATAACTAACTTTGCGATGCCTTACGGTGTAGCACCTAATTTTCTCATCAACGATAAGACCTACTGTATCCCTATGGTGATCGAGGAGAGCTCCGTCGTCGCTGCTGCATCTAATGCGGCAAAGATCTGGATGAAGCGAGGTGGATTTAAGACCACAGTACTCGGCACAGAGAAAATAGGTCAGGTACACTTCTTATGGAAAGGAGATTCTGCCGTATTGCTTGATGCCTTTGCTCATATTAAGTCAGACCTCTTGCGGGAGGCGGAGCCGATTACGGCTAATATGGTCAAACGCGGGGGAGGCATCACTGATATTTCTCTGATCGATCTAACCCAAGAGATGGACCAGCTCTTTCAGCTGAAAGCCTCTTTTGAGACCTGTGACTCCATGGGAGCTAATTTCATAAATTCGGTCCTGGAGCTATTCTCCACCAGACTCAAAGCGCTGGCTGCAGACGGTGAGCTCTTTGGAGACCAGCCGCAAGAGCTGGAGGTGATCATGTCCATTTTATCTAACTACACGCCGGACTGCCTCGTCAGAGCTGAGCTCAGCTGTCCGATCCAAGATTTAGCTGGAGTGGCTAAGGGGATGTCGGGTGAAGAGTTTGCACATCGCTTTCATGCGGCAGTACAGATCGCAGAGATAGATTCCTACCGAGCGACCACGCACAACAAGGGTATTTTCAATGGTATCGACGCGGTAGTCCTAGCCACTGGAAATGACTTTCGAGCGATAGAATCATGCGGGCATACCTATGCAGCGCGAGAGGGCCGCTATGCCAGCCTCAGCCACTGCACACTCACAGATGGGACATTCAGATTTTGGATAGATATACCACTCGCTATCGGGACAGTCGGAGGGCTCACCTCACTCCACCCCATGGCCAAGAGATCGCTGGAGCTACTCGGTAATCCGAATGCAGAAGAACTAATGCAGATCATCGCCGCCACTGGGCTGGCTCAAAATTTTGCTGCTGTGAAGTCACTCGTCACAGTGGGCATACAGCAAGGCCACATGAAAATGCACCTGATGAATATTCTGCATCAGCTAGAGGCCACTGAAAAAGAAATGAAGGCTGCTGTCGCCTATTTCAATGACAAGATTATTTCCTTTGCCTCTGTCAGACAGTACTTAGATGACCTCAGGACGGATCAGACCATTGTGGCCTGATAATTTGTCTTTCAATACATTTATGTTTTATTATCCTCGATTATGGCCTATTTGCCTACGGTAAACATTATATTTATGGATAGTAGATTAACCGACTAAAGCGACGAACAGATTAAAAAGGAATTTTACGGCAACGGCAAGGTTCTCCTTACTGGAGAGTATGTGATACTTCATGGTGCCAAATCTATCGCCCTACCTACTAAAGTCGGCCAGAAAATGATCGTCAAGCCATCCCGTGGATCTGACCTGATCTGGGTGTCTAAAGATCCTGATGGCAATAAGTGGTTTGAAGCTCAGATCTCACTTTTAGATTTTTCTCCGGTGAAAACCACTGATGAAGACAAGGCTGTCTACTTAGGTAAGCTCTTGAAAAATGCTGTCAGACTCAATTCAGAATTTCTCGATAAATGGAATGGCTTTCGGGTAGAAACCTACTTAGACTTTCATCAGGACTGGGGCCTGGGCAGCAGCTCGACTCTCATCTATAATGTAGCACAATGGGCAGAGGTGAATCCCTACTACCTCCACTTCAAAGTGAGTAATGGGAGTGGCTATGACATCGCCTGTGCAGGGGCTGATGGGCCTATAGAGTATACCATGAAGGATGATGAACTGACCGTGGCAGGTGTCGACTTCGAGCCAAAATTCATGGATAAGCTATACTTCGTCTACTCTGGCAAAAAGCAAAACAGTAAAATGGAAGTAGAAGACTTTCTCAAGACGAAGAAAGTATCCAAAGCACAGATCGCAGAGATCAGCGACCTATCAGATAAAATAGCCACGAGTAAATCCTTCGGGAAGTTCGAGCAGCACATTGATACCCACGAGGCGATCATTGCTGATATCCTGGACAGAATCACCGTGAAGGAGGAGCACTTCAGAGACTTCTGGGGCAGTGTGAAGTCACTGGGCGCTTGGGGTGGAGACTTTCTCCTGGCCACTTCGGACAAGCCAGTCAAAGCCACCATGACCTACTTTAAGGAGAAGGGCTTTGAGACGATTATTCCTTACAGAGAGCTTATTCTCTGAGGATTCAGCGCTTTTATCTTCTTTCCTTACAAGAGCTGCATTCTCATCAGCTAATAACTAGCTCTGTTCATTCATAACAATGGCTGGTGTCAACATCTGAGTCATCTTTTCATTACATTTTTACGATCTGTAAGACCTGCATTATCGATGGCGACTGCACTTGCAGCAGATATGCTCCTGGGTTCATTCCACTTAAATCGACATCGATGCTGTGCTTCCCTTTGGTCAGGCGCTTTTGCAGGACTTCTTTGACTAACTGACCCTTTAGGTCATACAGATTCATCAGCACCATTTCACTATCAGCTACCTCGATCGAGATTTCGGTCTCTGTTCTGGCTGGATTAGGGCTGATGGTGATGGCTTCATTCAGAATCGAAATATCGGCCACAGAGGTACTGATCTCTCCGTAGTTAATGTTATCGATGAACCAACCCCAGCCTTCTATAAAATCATCAGAGACCAATCGGAATCTCATGAAGACAGTATCACCTGGACTAAAGAATTCAGCTAGATTTATGCCTCTATTTCTTACCAGTGAGTCAAAAGCGATGTCCTCTTGAAAAAAATTATTTGCCCAATCTGGATCATCTTGTGCATCATATTTAGCTACCCTGACCCAATCCCGTCCTTTATTGGATGTGGCATCTATACTGACATAATCATAAAAGTTCTCTGATTCAGGATCATCAGAATCTCCTGGTTCTACCAGAGTAATCTCATCATAACTGAATATCGAAGAGCTCTCCTCATTTATGACGATTGGCGTCTGCAGTATAGCGATTGAGTTTTCCAAAAATCCATAAGGATGAGTGGAGCTTAAGCCATTCGTCTGGATACCAGCCGAAAATTTTTCTTCCAAGCCTCTAGTGGCAAACCCTTTCTCAGTTGATTCAAAATCATTAGTATATGAGACCTGCGCTTTTTCATTTACTTTGAATAGTTCTACCTGCTTGCTTTTTGTGATGACTTCTCCGTCAAGGTATGATTCTATTCCCATATGAGCTGTTACGATGGCGTGATCAGGTAGATACTCATCAAGATCGAATGTAAACTCTTTGAAAAAATTCGCTGGGTTTTGTAACTCTGTGGCAATGACCTCAGTACGACCGTCAGCAAAATTTAAAGTGAGTCTGGAAGAGTCAAACTTGGAAAAGAGCTCGTAGCTACCTTTTACTTCAGCAGCAAAATTATTCTGGATGTCAATATCAGGAAATCTAAACGCTGCGAATGGCTCATAATTATCAAGCTCTGGTATGCTAACTGACCAGATGCCTCTACCATGGGTGGCTAGTATGACTTCATCGTTCACAATTTTCATTTCCCAAATACTGACTGGTGGAAGACCATTATCCGCATAGTGCCAGCTAGCGCCACCATCTGTGGATTCGAATAGGCCAATCTCTGTGCCTGCCCAGATAATGGTCGTATCGTATGGCATCACCACCAAGCTGGTGGTCGCGACGTCAGGGAAGCCATTAGTGCTGACTCCAGTTCCATCGCCGAAGCCTGTTATATCAGTCCATGAGTCTCCCAGATCATCGGTCAAGAGTATTTTTGTATCACCTTGGATAGAGTAGAGTATATAGGCTTTGTTAGGATTGAAGGGATGCGTCGCTATGGCTGTGATGGGCCCCAGATCTGAGCCATCATACGCATTGACATCGCTGAAGGTCTGGCCTCCATCGGCAGATACCGTCAGTGCTTCAGAGTTTTCCCCTGTCCAGACGATGGCAGGCGATGAGACGGAGATCTCTATGGGTGCTCCGAATCCACCAAAAAACCAATTATCTGGCATGGTGATCACCTCCCAAGAGTCACCGAAGTCAGTGGATCGCAGGACTCCCTGATCGCTGATCATGAGTACGAGGTCTGGCTCCACCTTGGAGTTGGCGATTCTGGTGACAAATGGGCCTTCGCTATGTGGGAGCGTCACCCTACTCCAGTTGACGCCACCATCCCTGCTTTTGTATACATCATTGAATTGTGATGATTCCAGGAGCAAGTTAGAGTCCTCATAGTGCCAAGCTGCTTCAAAGCCGTCACCACTGGGTGCCGCAGTCCATACACTCAGCTCCTTGGGATCTAAAGAGGATACCCAGCTGCCGTTATCTTGTGTGCCGCCCACATATCTGTCAGCACCATTCATTTTATCCAGTCCGTAGAATTGTGATGTATTATAGCCTAAGTATGATTCATCCTGTGGTCTTTTAAAGGTATCTCCTGTCTGAGTGAAGCTTGTGCCTCCATCTTTGGAGAAAGCTATTCCGCCGTCGTTGGCATTCAGGATATAGAATGATCCACTTGCAGAGTCTATGGGTATCAGAACTATATTATGATGGTCCACGTGTACTCCTTTAGAGCCGACTTCTGGAAAATTCTTTCTGTATTGCGAATACCCATCTACAACAGGGCTATATTTTGCACCTTGCCCTTTCTTAGGGGTATCTACTTTTATGCTAATGCTACCTTTGATTGTTGGGTCTTCTTCAGTGTCATCTTTGAGTACGGGATCCACATAGTACAGTAGGGTCTCAAAGATATTTTCTGTTACACTGGATTCTTTTGTACTATCAGCATTTGATATATTGAAGATAAGAAGACTTTCCATAGATTCAGTATTAGCTATGGTGTTCTTATTCCACTTGCTATCATCATCAGTGTCTACCCAGCCTATGGTATACTGTGCTCCGTTTTTACCAGTAGCTTTCACAGGGATAATTGCACGGTCTATAATTTGTATACTTTGGTTGAATGAGTTGAACACTAAGCGTACAGCCATACTGTTGCCCTTTGAAAAAACCAGATTTAAATCCACTAAATCATCTATCTCTAACAATGAAGACTCACCAAACTCAAGAGCTAACTCATATCCAGGGACGACACTCGTCTCTGGGCTCAAGGGTGTTGTAGCGGTAGAATAGTTAAGGACAGCAATATCAATACTGTCAAAATCAGTATTGATTTCTAATATAGGTCCGGCGCCTCCCACCATCAATTTAGTCTCATCATAAGGATGTACAGCTATGCTATTGTCATACCAGCCTTGGCCTCCCAACCAATTACCGAGGGGGGACTCAGTACCTCTTACCTCGAGCCAGGATAGGCCGCCGTCTTGAGATTTTAATAGGATGGAACTGATACTCTCGCCAGCTAAATAGATGACATCTGGATCAGATGGAGCTATCGCCAGCTCCATTCTGCGCAGATCATTGTCCGAGGCATCGTACACTTGCTCCCAAGTATTACCTCCATCTACGGATCTGATGATGCCAGTGCTATTGACACTAGCGAAGAGTATATTTTGATCATCAGGGCTGAGGACTATTTGTTGTATTGATGATTCACTGCTGTACAGAGTGCTCCAAGTATCTCCTCCATCATCAGTGGTCAGTATATAAGATGAGTTATCATTACCTATAGAGTTATTGTTTTGAATGGTGCTTACCCATAACTTATTGGGGTCATCTTTAGAAATTACCATTCTTGTCACATTACCAAAACGTGGATTCTCGCTCGTGGACCCTATCTCTAGAAAACTTTGACCATTGTCAGTGGACTTATAGATGCCGTCACCATTGATCCCTCTAAAAAAATCTCCAGTACCGACATAGATGATGTCTGGATTCGCATCAGAGCGGACCAGAGAGCTGGTAGATAGATTAGGTAGATCTGCGGTCAGATGCGTCCAGGTACTGCCCGCATCAGTAGTCCTCCATACACCACCACCCGCGGATCCGACTGTCCAGGTAGAGTAGCTTTGATCTCGCTTGTCGTAGATGATGTCTCTGGTTCTACCAGCTACATTGCCAGGTCCTCTCTCTTGCCAGTCCAGTTTTTTCTGTTTTAGTGTTTTAGACGCTCGTAATTGTTTTTGGAGTTCTTTCTTCTTATAGTTATTCCGGTAGGTCGGATGCGCGTCTCCTGTTTTGGTCCGGATATGTTCATGAAATGCTTCATATTTACCAGGACCCATTTTTTGGATTTCGGCGATTCTGTTTTTTTGTGGTGTGAGACTCTTCGGAGTAGTGCTGACAGAGGATTGATCTACCTGCTCGCTGCATGAGAGGATACCGAGTGTCATGATGAGTAGTAATATGATAAAGTGTTTCATCTTATTTAGTTTTGATAGGGCTTACTTTTCCATTGCGGACATCAAGCAAGTAATTATTTATAGGTATATTTTTTGGTTCGACTTTGCCAGGAGTCTTGACTAATCGCAGGTGATAGTAGTCATTCCAGCGGATCTGGCCATAGACGATTTTATCTGATAGGACGATGGTGTCAGTCCCAGCATCGTAGACCTGATAGTAGATGGTACTGTTAATGTCATTTTGTTTGGACTTCAGCGACTTCGTAATCAGGCAGTAGTCTTTTGGGACATTCCAGCTCAGGTCATATTCTTCTTCGAAGGTACTTTTAGCGAAGTAGTCTGCACCTAGGGTTGTGGTACTATGATTAGCGTCACTCATCTGCCGATTACAAGAGACGATCATCACCATGATTAGGATGACAGCGCTCATAAAAAGAAATGACTTACTCATAGGTATGAATGATAATCAATTAAAAATTAGCGTGCGACGCTGAAATAGCACTTCCAATATCGCCTGCATTGGGGTATTCCCACAAGAGAATAACAGCGAAATGCCAGAATACCCTATTCAGATTAATGATTTATTTTGAATGGGCTCAGCTCTGCAGAATTAGATCATATGTGCCATGAGCAAATGCATGTTTGGAATCGCTGTATCGATTATTGTAAAAATGGATTATGCTGTTTTTCATGACCGATGGTTGTCGCTGGGCCGTGTCCAGAGTATATGGTGGTGTCATCTGGGAGTACCAAGAATTTCTCTTTGATATGACGGATCAGTGTCTCGAAGTTTCCGCCTGGTAGATCTGTCCTGCCGATGCTGCCTTGGAAGAGCACATCACCAGCGATCAGCGTCTTAGAGTCTGCATGGTAGAAGGATAGACTGGCTGGCGAATGGCCTGGGGTGAAAAGTGCTGTCAGCTTAGTCTGACCGAAGCTGATCTCATCACCTTCCTCTAGATACTTAGCGATCGGTGGTGACTCGGTGTATGGGATGCCATAGTTTTGGCTGACCATCTTCCCCGATTCTAAGACAGGCACTTCACCGGCATGTGCCTCTAATGGTAACTCATAAGTGTCGCTGATGAATTTATTACCCAGGATATGGTCGATGTGACAGTGGGTATTGATGAGCCTGACGGGCTTCAGGCCAGCACCATCGATGTATTGCTGGAGGCGCTGCTCCTCTGATCCATTAGAACATCCAGGATCGAAGATGATGCACTCTAAGCTGTCATCCGAGACGACATAGGTATTCTCTTGAAATCCGTTAAACGTGAAACTTTGTACTATCATATTTTATATTTTATGACTCATGCCAATCTGCAAATAGCATAACTTACTCAAACGACTTGAATGCCGTCATTATCTGCGCCATAGACGTATCATGTAGTAAATATACTAAGGTGTAGCTTAGTATCCTGAGCCTTTTGTCTGAACAAATACACTTATAATAGCATTGGTATTTTCTAAGAGCTTAGCTTTTTGTATTTTTCAATCTAGTGAGGAGACTAATATTCATATCAATCCTACTGTATGGCCTCGGTCAGCAGCAGGTCTTAGGCCAGTCCATAGCGACAGAGTTTGGTAAAAATCGGGTACAGTATCACGATGACTATCATAAATGGTGGACCTATGAGACTGAAAATTTCATCACCTACTGGTATGGTAAGGGGAAGAACATCGGCCAGTTCGTCGTGCAGATGGCCGAGTATGATCACTCGCAGATTCAGAATATCATGGAGCATCGCATCAATGATAAGATAGAGATCATCGTCTATCTGGATCAATCCGATCTCAAGCAGAGTAATATAGGTACGAGTGAGACCTTCGAGTCATCCCATGGGAATACCACGATTATCGGGAATAAGATGTTCGTCTACTTCGATGGCAATCACCGGAATCTGCGCCAGCAGATCAGAAAAGGCATCGCCAATGCATACCTCAATGCGATGTATGCCCGCAATAACCTCCAGGAGATTGTCCAGAGCAGTCTCAGTCTTAATCTGCCAGAGTGGTATGCCCAAGGCATTGTCGAGTATCTGTCCAACGATTGGAATCATCTGGTAGAAGATGAGCTAAGAGACCTCTGGGTTAGGGACAAGCCTAATTTTAAGAAATTCAATAAAATCGCCAAGCTCAGGCCTAAGGTAGCTGGGCACTCATTTTGGTATTTTGTGGATCAGACCTACGGCACGGGTACGGTATCGAATATCCTCTACCTGATGCGTCTCAATCGGAATTTGGACAATGCCTTCATGTTCGTACTAGGGCAAAATTTTGAAGTGATCAAGAAAGAATGGACCAGCTTCTATAACCGCCTGTATGAAGCAGAGGAAGGTGTCTTCGAAGATGGATTAGAGATAGAAGAGTTAGACCTCTCTAATAAGGATCACGTGCCAGTGAGCGCACTCAGGCTGAGCCCCAATGGCGAAGAGCTGGCCTATGCTTATAATGACATCGGGAAAATGTGGGTGAAACTCCGACATCTGGAATCGGGTCAGGAGAAACTCATCTTTAAGAATGGATACCGTAATAATGTGCAGGAGCCAGACTATAATTATCCACTGATCGCTTGGCATCCATCAGGTGAGGAGGTGACCATCGTCTACGAATTTAGAGATAAGATCAGGCTGCTCAAATATAATCTGGAGACCGAAGAGCAAATGGAGCAGACGCTACCAGAGGACATCCAGAGAGTCTACAATATATCTTACAAGACGGATCTGGACTACATCATGAGTGCGTCTAATGATGGCTACTCTGACCTGATGATCTATTACTCTAAAGGGCGTCAGTATGAGAAACTCACCAATGATTTCTATGATGATATCGATGCTCACTATGTGACCTTAGAAGGTTCTCCTGGGATTCTATTCTCCTCTAATCGAGCTAGCACTTCCCGCGAGATCATCAAGCTAGATACCATCATGCCGATCAATCAATATAACATCTACTTCTTGCCCTATGCTGACAAAGCAGGTGATATCATCAAGCTACTCGATACGCCCAATGAAAATGAGCGCTACCCATTCTTTGCAGAAGATGGCAAAGTAGCCTACGTCGCGAATACCTCGGGTATGACGAATCGCTATGTGCTGGATGCTGTGAGAGATGAGCACTATCCTAATTCTAACAAATCCAGAAACATCATTCGCCATCACACAGTCAATGGGTCTAAGAAATACATCTATACCCTCTACGAGGATGGAGCCTACAGGACCTACTTAGAATATCCGCAGTGGGATACGACCATCAGTCCACATACGCTCTCTAATGCTAAGTCGGTGCAGGCATCCAGCGAGACATCTGCTGAGAAGCCGGAGCTACCGCAGTATGGAGTCATTAAGCTGGAAGAGATTGAGAAAGAAGTATTATCGGATGACTATTTATTTCAGACTAAATATGAAGATCCAGAAGAGCTCTCGCCTCTGGATAATAATCAAGAAGAAACCATAGACCTATTCTCCCGATCCTCGACGACGGATAGGATCGAAGAGACGGAGCTGGAGCAAGAGCGCATCATCGAATTTATCTCAGCCAGAGCAGTCGCTGCCAGGTCAAAATTTAAGTTAGACCAATTCACCACCCAGATGGATAACAGTGTCCTCTTCGAAGGGCTGGAGAGCTATACCCAGGATGATGGAGAAATAGCCAATGCCCCGATGGGACTGCTTTTCAAAGGTGTGGTCAAAGATCTCTTCGAAGACTATACCATCACGGCAGGGATGCGCGTCCCGACTTCGCTCAATGGCTTAGAGACCTTCGCGATCTTTGATGATAATCGGGGGCTCATTGATAAGCGCATGGCTATCTATCGCAAGACGGAGACGAATACCATTCCGAGCTTTTCATTTCCCACGCAGAAGATCAAGACCTCCTCTATCTTAGGTCTCTACCGGCTTAAGTTTCCACTGGATGTCTACACGAGTCTGCGAGTTACGGGCCAGTTGAGATTTGATAAGCGATTCTACTTGCACGCTAATGAATTTGCTGTGAATCAGCAGGATAACAATGAAAAGCGCATCAGCATCAAGGGCGAATACGTCTTTGATAGTACAATACCCAAAGATGATAATGTGCTTTGGGGTACGAGATACAAGGCCTATGTAGAAGTGGTCAATCGCTTTGATGTAAATCTGACGGGAGACCTCAGCTTCGAAGCCAGCAGGGGCTTTACGACTGTGGTCGGCTTTGATGCCAGGCACTACATTCCTGTCCTGAATCATGCCATCATTGCACTGCGTGGTGCTGGTGCGACATCATTTGGCTCTGATAAGATGCTTTATTATTTAGGTGGTGTAGAGAACTGGCTTTTGTCCAGTTTTAACAATAACATAGGTGTCCCGCCAGGTAAGGATTTTGCCTATCAGGTCATCGCGCCTAACCTCAGAGGATTTCAGACTAATATTAGAAATGGGAGCACCTTCTTACTTACGAATACGGAGTTTAGAATACCGATCTTTAAGTATTTTTCACAACGCCGGATTAGGTCAGCCTTCATGAGAAACTTTATGATCGTCGGCTTCTTCGATGCTGGTACAGCGTGGCACGGGCTGACGCCGAATAGTGACGAAAATCCCATCAATACCGCTACCGTATCTCAGCCACCTATCTTAGAGATCAATGTGAAGTACTTCAGAGATCCATTAGTGTATGGCTATGGGGCTGGACTGAGGACTCAGCTGCTCGGTTATAACATCAGGGTGGACTATGCTTGGGGTGTAGAGTCCAGAAGTGTACTGGATCCGAGATTGTATGTCGCTTTTGGTAAGGATTTTTGATTGATATTGTAAAACAGCACGCACCCAATAAGATACCCATCACTTCAAGCGGAATGCCCACCTATCGATTGCCATCTAAGAAAGTTTGACCTCTCAATACCCTCACTAAAAGCCTAATGCAGTAAACACCTCAATTATAGATCGGCTTCTCTCATATTGATACGGTGTCTTTTCACGTGGCGTGCATTGACTTAAAATATGAGTCAGTGTTTCTGCATTGTCATAGGGTATAAGTAACTGAGATGTAGCTTTCTGATGTGGGTAGTGCGCAGGGATGATGGTTCTGGTGCCATACCGCGTCAGGTCATGTAGGGCTCCTGAGTGACTGCTGTAACCATAGCGCTCTCTGATGATGCCCACATCTTTATTAGGTCTGATGGGCAGCAAGAGGTAATCAGCCTGAGCTAAGCAGCTCAGGTAGGCCTCATGACTAAGCTCGCTGTCGTAAGAGACGACTGTGAGCGTAGAGCTGCTGAGTAGCCTGAATGAACTGATGATGGCTTCATCAGTGGTAGACTCTGTGCTCCCCGCTAGGATGATGGATATGGGGTGCTGATGAGTAGACCTGGCTAATGCGTCGATGACAGCCTGATAGTCCCGCCGCAGGGATGAGATGCTACCTGGTATGACGATGTTGATGGAGCCCTTAGTTGCCTTTATGACGGGTCTGGACGGAGAATAGCCCAAGTCTAGATAATCGACCACTGTGTCATACTGCTGCGCCTTCGCATACTGTAGCATAGACTCAGCACACACTAGACATCTGTATTCTGTTACCAGTCGTGCTGCTGATTTTTGATAGTTGATAGCCTTATATTTGATCAGTGCTGAGATCTGCCTAGGGGTAGTGGGTATCATCATGTTCTCATCGCTGGCATAGTGATAGTGTAGATCATGGAGCAGTAAGAGGCTCTTGTGCCTCCATTCCCATTGACAGAAATACAGGTAATCTCGGGGCAATAGTGTCGTGATCAAGATGTGATCGCAGCTATCGAGTACATGTCGCATAGCATCCAGATAGGAGGTCATTGACACTGTCTTTTCCTTGATGTGTAGAGAGCTGGAGTCGTCTTCCTTTAACTCCTGCTTAAGAAACATATGATTATCCGTGGTCGTTAGGACATGTGTATGGTCGTAGGTCGCCCTGCATTGGTGGTAGACTGACCACAATACTTCATGATGAGTCCCTAATTCGATAATGGCTATGATTAAAGGCTTATTTTGCATGCTACCTGAGCGAAACTAATAAAAATTGTCACGCGAATGAATCAAGTCCTCTTCTCCGTAATCTTGCCGACCCACAATCGGAGAGCATTACTACAGCGGGCTGTGGAAAGTGTCATCGCTCAGTCGTGTCAGGTCTGGGAGCTGATTGTCGTAGATGATGGCTCTACGGATGATACAGTGGCTTACCTTGGCGGCCTTCAGGAGCAACGTCTGCGGATTATTACCATCGATCATAATGAACGGAGCATTGCCAGAAACACAGGCATCGATGCTAGTCGTGGACAGTACATCTGCTTTTTGGATGATGATGATTACTATTTGCCAGAATACCTATCCACCTTTCAAGCACAGCTCGCCGGCGGAGTGGATGGAGATACCATTCTAAGAGTGGGATTTATCACGAAAAATGGTACGCACGAGCAAAAGTCAATCCTGCACACAGCTACAGCGCAGCACCCGGTCCGATTCTTCAGCCACGAGATGTGTGGCGTTTGGAGTCTCTGCATTCCGAGAGTCTGCTTAGAGACTTATCGGTTTCATGAGGCTTATCCACATTGGCAGGACAGCCACTTGATCTTCCGGCTTTTTTCAGTTTTTGATATGCTGCAGATCGAAGCATGGACCTATGTCTACGTGCAGCACGACCGCATGGGATCTAAGGAGCTCTTTCGAAATAGAGAAATCGTCGAAAGGACAGACCTGCAGATCGAAGCCATCAATGATTTATTTATCAATCATGATCCAGTGATCAGTATGCGTCTAAATGCTAAAGACAGAAGACGACTTATCGCTGAGAAGCGCATCCGTGCTGCTGCTCTTTTAAATCAGGAAAGACAGTACCGCTCAGCTTGGCAAGAAGTCAGTAAGGCCGGATGGAGTACTAGCCTTTGGGCGTCGTATATCAGGATCGGCCTGACTCTCTTTGTGTCATCTATAGGTCGCCTGTGGCAGATCATCCAGACTCACATCAGCCAGACGATCAGTCGACTGAGGGCAAAGGGTAGTGGTGTACATTGCCCATGCTGCGGGCACCAATATAAGACCTTCTCAGCCTACGGCATCCAGTCGAGAGAAAATGCGAGATGCTGGCATTGCAATTCTCTGGAGAGGCATCGACTCCTGCATTTATACCTGGAGGAGGAGACTGATCTATTCCAGTCGCAGGCGAATAAAAGCCTACTCCACTTTGGGCCGTCTGAGGTGATGTATGATCGATTCAGTCAGCTCAGCAGTATCGCGTACACCGCTGTAGATCTTAATCCTGCAGACTACCCGATGCAGCTGCAGAAGATGGATATGACGGATATTGGAGGCCCTGCGAAGACTTATGATTACATCTTAGCCATCCACATCATGGAGCACATTAAAGATGACATCGCCGCGATGCGAGAGCTCTATCGAGTGCTTAAGCCAGGGGCTAAAGCTATAATCATGATCCCCATTGATTTAGATACCGAAAAAACCATAGAGAGCGATGTGTCACTCAGCGGCGATGAAAATGAACTGCTCTACGGGCAGACAGATCATGTAAGATTATACGGTCAAGACTTTTCGGATCGTCTGGAGCAGCTGGGATTCAGGGTAGAGGCCTGTCGGTACGCAGAGACATTGTCGGACCAAGAAATGGAGACATATGCAGTCTTTAAGGAGGATGTTATTTTCGTCTGTGTTAAGGAGTAGTGATGAGTATTGCTTCGAAAAAGAGATGCCTCGACTCTAGCTTACTGACAGAGGAAGTGCGCACTCACTTCGACATGGGCTTTAGCTCATGGCCCTGTGGTCCAGACTTGTCTGACCTCGCATCCACCTATGACTTCATCTCAGCGAATGCTAATGTGTATGGAGAACAGCTGGACCAGTACATCCCCTGACAGGCTATAATCATTGAGTAAAGGAACAGCACATCAAAAAATCATCAAATCAAAATTCCACTTACACCCCAGCGCCCTCCGGAGCTTTCACGCCAGGATTCACCCGCTCATTAATATCCTCCAGCATCCGTGACAAGATGATTTTAGCCTCTCTGAGGTGGGAGACATTATCCTTTATCAGGATCAAGAAGTTAGAGGATTGCTTCAGGGTGATGCCTTTGTTAACGGCTTCTGTAGAGACGTATTGGAGGACGGCATTGAAGAATTTGCCTTCGTAGAAGCTGCTCTGCGGATTGCTGATGAAGTAGCACCGGAGTTTTCTTTTCTTGAGCGATAGACGCTCGAAACCCATCTGCTTGCAGATCCAGCGCAGACGCAGGCCATGGAAGAGTTCTTTGACCTCCTTGGGTAGGGGGCCGAAGCGATCCGTCATCATCTTTTGGAATTTGTCTAAGGCTGGCTCATCAT
This sequence comes from uncultured Saprospiraceae bacterium, assembly GCA_937929945.1. Taxonomy (GTDB): domain Bacteria; phylum Bacteroidota; class Bacteroidia; order Chitinophagales; family Saprospiraceae; genus CALFUK01. Next base: position 3,048 of record CALFUK010000021.1, on the reverse strand, counting down.
TGATGCCATCCAGCTCAGTGTATAGATTGAGGCGCTCTTGGATGTTGCTGATGTAATCATCGGGTATGAGCATCTCGATGTCAGTCTCTATCTCTACATCTCTGACAAACTGCTTGCCTGGCTTTTCATTATCCTCTTTGAAGACATCCTTGAAGTCAGTCTCCTTCAGCTCTTGGATAGCCTCATCTAAGATCTTCTGGTATGTCTCGAATCCGATGTCTGAGATGAATCCGCTCTGCTCGCCTCCGAGTAGATTGCCAGCACCTCTGATGTCGAGATCTTTCATGGCGATCTCAAAGCCACTGCCCAGATCAGAGAACTCTTCCAAGGTCTTGATGCGCTTACGAGCGTCAGGTGTCAGGACGGAGAGGGGTGGGGCGAATAGATAGCAGTAGGCTTTGGTATTGGAGCGGCCTACGCGGCCCCGCAGCTGATGCAGATCACTCAGGCCAAACTGGTGCGCATTATTGATGATGATGGTATTCGCATTAGGGATGTCTAGACCGGTCTCGATGATGTTCGTGCAGACCAGCACATCAAACTTCTTATCGATGAATGCCATCAAGGTAGACTCTAGCTTCTTAGACTCCATCTGCCCGTGAGCCATCGAGATATCGATATCGGGGCACAGCCGCTGTAGCAGGGCAGTGATGTCTGGTAGTGACTTGACCCGATTGTGTACGAAGAAGACTTGTCCACCGCGATTTACCTCGTAGTAGATGGACTCTCTGATCAGATTGTCATTGAAGACGCGGCGTTCTGTATGTATCGGCTGCCGATTAGGAGGCGGCGTTCTGATAATGGAGAGATCGCGTGCCGCCATGAGTGAGAACTGTAAGGTCCTCGGTATAGGTGTGGCGGTCAGCGTCAGAGTATCGACATTGACTTTTAGATTTCTGAGCTTCTCCTTGGCTGCGACGCCAAATTTCTGTTCTTCATCTATGACCAAAAGTCCCAGATCTTTGAATTTGATATTTTTACTCAGGATGGCGTGGGTGCCGATGACGATGTCAATCTTGCCTTCGCCGAGGTTCTCAAAAATTTCTTTTTTCTCCGCTGTGGTTCGAAAGCGATTCACATAGTCCACCGTGACGGGGAAGTCCTTAAAGCGCTCTCTGAAGGTCTTCGAGTGCTGCAGTGCCAGTATGGTAGTCGGGACGAGGATGGCTACTTGCTTGCCATTGACCACGGCCTTGAATGCGGCTCTGATGGCGATCTCTGTCTTACCGAATCCTACGTCACCACAGATCAGTCTGTCCATGGGGTGCGCTTTCATCATGTCTTCTTTCACATCATTCGTCGCCTTATACTGATCAGGAGTATCCTCATAGATGAAGCTGGCTTCCAGCTCATTTTGCAGGTAGCCATCTTCTGCGTAGGCGTAGCCCTCTGAGGCTCTGCGCTCAGCGTACAGTTTGATGAGCTCTTTGGCGATGTCTTTGACCTTCTTTTTGGTCTTGCGCTTGAGCGTCTTCCAGGCGTCACTGCCGATCTTATCCAGCTTGGGCGCTGTGCCATCTTTACCGACGAATTTCGAAATTTTATGCAGCGAGTTGATGCTCACATAGAGGATGTCATCATTCTTATAGAATAGTCTGACGGACTCTTGTACGTGGCCGTTGATGTCTATTTTTTCTAAGCCAGAGTAGCGTCCCACACCATGATCGATGTGGACGACGAAGTCACCTGGCTGCAGCTCGCGCAGCATCTTGAGGTTGACGGCCTGCTCTCTGGTGAATCCCTTTCTGATCTTATAGCGGTGGAAGCGCTCGAATACCTGATGATCGGTGAAGCAGGCAATCTTGAGCAGCGGATCGATGAATCCCTGGTGGATGGCTTTGACGATCGGATTAAACTTGACATTCGCCTGCAGGTCTTCGAAGATATTGTAGAAGCGCTCGATCTGTCGATTATTGTCCGTGAAGAGGTAAGCCTCTATTCCGGCAGCTTCCTTCTTTTTTAGATCTTCGATGAGCAGGGAGAAGTTTTTATTAAAGGATGGCTGTGGCTTGGCCTGATAGTCTATCTGCAGGTCAAACTGGAGCGGCATCTGCGCCTTCCGCTGAAAGATGATGTGATTTTCTCCGATCTCGTCCAATACTTCATTCGGATAGATGAAGGCTCGATCGTGAAAAAATTGTTCGAGGTCTTCATCCTGCTTGACATTGATGTTTTTAGCTGCTTGCTCTGCTTTCTCAAAGGATATCTGTAGCTTATCCAGTACCATGTCGAAGTCTCGGATCCACACCACGGCGTTCTCGGGCAGTACTTTGAAGATACTGACCTTCTGATCGCTCCTGTATTTTTTATTGACGTCAGGTATGATCGAGATTTTTGAGATGTTGCGGATGGACATCTGATCCGTGGGATTGAAGGTCCGGATGCTCTCTACCTCTTCATCGAATAGCTCTACGCGGTAGGGCCATTCATTACCATAGGAGAAGATATCGACGATGCCGCCTCTGATGGAGAACTGACCCGGCTCATAGACGAAGTCCGTTCGCTCGAAGCCGTACTCCACCATCAGCTCGATGATGGTATCTAGGTCGAGGTCTTCGCCCTTAGTGATGATGATTTTTTCTTTATCGATCAGCGCAGGGTCTGCCACTTTCTCAAAGATGGCTTCTGGATAGGTCACCAGAATCTCCGCTGACTGGGCTCGGATATTCAGCTTGTTGATGGCCTCCGTCCGGATGAGCACATTATTCTTATCTAGTTCTTCGTATACATTGGGTCGTCTGAAGGAGTCAGGGAAGAACAGCACCGACTTGTCAGGGACGATATTATCCAAGGTATTCTGGATGTATGCGGCCTCTTCTTTGTCGTTGGCGATGAAGATGTGATTCTGATTGGACTGGGCTTTTATTCCCGACAGGACAAAGCACTCCTGCGCCCCCACCATGTGGCTTAGTAAAAGTCTGGTGGGAGTGGAAGCACTTATTTTCTCTACAATGTCTTTCGCTCGCTGGTCCTCTTGGTAGAGCGTCAGTAAGCGGCTCATATTTTCCACGGTGCAAATGTATACATTATAGACAGATAAGTAAAGGG
>CALFUK010000020.1 GCA_937929945.1 uncultured Saprospiraceae bacterium | reverse complement strand
CTTGGTATATCACTATCCACTACAGTGATCGTAAATTCACAGGTACTCTCATTCCTACAATTGTCCGTGGCAGTGAAGACGATGTCCGTCGCTCCTATAGGGAACACACTACCGGATGCTGGACCTGAGGTCTGACTCACTGTAGCTATCCCATTACAATCAGTCGCTTGCGGCGTACTGAAGCTGACCACAGCTGCACACACATCGACATCCGCATTCACACTGTAGCTCGTCGGACATGTCGTAAATTCTGGAAGCGTATTATCTGCTGCTATGATGATCATCGAAGAGGCTGTACTCATCGCACCACAGCCATCTACCACGGTCCAGGTCACTGTCACATCTCCGCCACATACCGCTGGGGGTGCACCTGCAAAATTGTTCGTCACCGTATAATCTGAGCAAGTCTCCGTGACTGTATAGTTATCTAACCATGCTGTAATCGCCGCACTCACATCCGCTCCACAACTCAAATTGAGTGCTGTCGGTGCTGTGATCACGGGAGCTACATCATCAATAATCGTAAAGTCAGCCTGGGCACTCGTGCTATTACCGCATTCATCGGTCGCTGTAAATAGATAGGTTAATGTCTCTTCTGTATTTGCTACATCGCAAGAACTTATGCTGCTGATCAAGGCATAACTCACTTCAGCTGTCCCGCATATATCTGTCGCCTCCGCTGAGTTCAGCCACGTATTTAATGTCGCACTGATTGGTCCATTACATAGTTCTGTCGCTGCTTCATCTGGTAATACTAATACTGGATCGGTCGTATCTATGATATGCACATTAGCCACCACTGTGGTGCTATTACCACACTCATCGGACGCAGTAAACACATGTGGTATTGTCGTCGTATTACCACATTCATTACTCATTGGCTGAGCGGAGCCTACTATGATCACTGCCGTACAGTTGTCCACAGCACTCATGCCTCGAGCTATATCATTCGCTTCATTAGCTGCTACCCAGGCTGCTATCGCTGCTGCATTACCCGCTGCATCGCACTCTACAAATAAATCCACTGGTTCACTCATGATCACGGGTTTCTCCGTATCGACTACGGTGATCATACTCATGCACGATACTTCCATGCCATCACAGTTATCCTCTATGGTAAAAGTAACCGTCACTGACATGCCACATGATGGCAGAGTCACCTCCGTATTGGATAGACTGATGTCTCCACAGTCATCTGTGCCTGATGCACTCGACAGCCATTGGGCTATGATGGCGTCATTATCTCCATTACCACACTGCAAAGTGATATTATCCGGACACGCGATGGTTGGTGCTGTGGCATCACTGATAATGATATCCGCTGTCATACTGGTGCTCAGACCACATTCATCCGTAGCGGTGAATGTCACTGTCGTCGTCCCCAGGCTTCCGCAGCCTGCATCAGTGATGCCTGTATAATTATTGGACCAGGTCACGCTGCCACATACCTCTATCGCACTCGCTCCCCCATTTATATTCAGCCAGTTTTGGATGGCTCCGTCTGTACCTGCTCCGCACTCTAAAAGTAATGCTGAAGGTGCCGGCATGAACGCAGGTGCTGTCCTATCATCTGTCTCATAGCGACAGGTCACGCTGCTGCTGTTACCTGCTGCGTCAGTCGCTACAAAAGTGTACAGTTGTTCTATTGTATTGCCACAGCCTGATAGATCTGCCTGTAAAAATGATTCTACTGATAGTGGTTCGCTGCAATCTGCTAAGTCACCTTGTGCCATGATAGCGACCTCTACTGATGCGACCCAAGCTGCTACATCTTCCATCCCACACTCGACATCTACTTCATCCGTACAGCTGATCACTGGGGCTTCGCAGTCTTCGACCACTACATTAAAATCACATGTCGGACCGGTATTGCCATTATCATCCAGGATCGTATAAGTCACTGTGCTCGTGCCTAAGGGGAAGGTCTCCCCTGATGCATCCATAGCTCCCATCGCCGTCATTCCATCTGCTAATGCTATGCTGTAGCTGATACTCGCATTCGGACAGTTATCTATCCCAATCGGTGAGATGCGATCATCTCCAGCCCAGACACAGCCTCCTGCTGTAGCACACACCACCACCTCATTACTCGGACAGCTGATACTTGGTATATCACTATCCACTACGGTGATCGTAAATTCACAGGTCCTCTCATTCCCACAATTGTCCGTGGCAGTGAAGACGATGCCCGTCGCTCCTATAGGGAACACACTACCGGATGCTGGACCTGAGGTCCGACTCACTGTAGCTATCCCATTACAATCAGTCGCTTGCGGCGTACTGAAGCTGACCACAGCTGCACACACATCGACATCCGCATTCACACTGTAGCTTGTCGGACATGTCGTAAATTCTGGAAGCGTATTATCTGCTGCTATGATGATCATCGAAGAGGCTGTACTCATCGCACCACAGCCATCTACCACGGTCCAGGTCACTGTGATATTGCCGCCACATACAGCTGGCAAGTTGCCATCAAAATTATTTGATAAAAACAGTTCACTTGTACTCGAACAGTTATCCTCTACTGTAGCAGATTGTAGCCATGCTACTAGGGCTGCTTCATAATTATCTCCACATGTTAATTCTAAATTATCTGGCGCTGTGACTGTCGGCGCCATTTGGTCTGTCACAGTATAAGTGGCATTAACCATATCGGAATAATTCCCGCATGCATCCACTGCTATGAATCTATATGTATAAGTCGTTTCTAAGGCAGTGCCAGTGCAGCTTGTCTGTACATCTTGTAGGTGAGGAACGACAGTAGCTTCGCTATCACAAATATCTGTCGCATTCGCTGTACCGATCCACAACAATCTATCGATTTCATCATCACAATCAACTACTTCATTCGCAGGTACCATTAATGTTGGAGGAGAACTATCAATGATGTAGACTGTGGCTATTTCACTGATTGAAAGATTACCACAATCATCAGTTGCAGTGAAGGTATATTCTATTGTTCGTTCGCCTGCACATTCTGCAAGTAACTCATTCGGTACTGCTGTAATTGAAAGCTCATCGTCACACTGATCTATGACTGACATCTCTCCACTCAAAGCTACCCATGCGGCTATAGCTCCTCCAGGATCGACACTACCGTCACATTCAATAATCAGATCAGAGGGTGGAATCATCACAATAGGCTTCTTCGTATCGATGATAGATATAGTGGCCCTACATTGGACAGACATACCATCACAATTATCTTCTACAGTGAATGTGACGCTATTCGTCAACCCGCAAGCAGGGATGACAACAGGGGTATTATCCACAGTCACATCTCCACAATCATCGGCACCAATCGCCGTCGCTAACCAACTAACCACGATGGCATCATTGTTAGTATCTCCACATTCAAGTGTTATATTTTCTGGGCAGACTATCGTAGGTGGAGCAGTATCATCAATAATGATAGATGCAGATGTCGTAGCTGTTCTGCCGCATTCATCCATCACCGTGAATTCTACACTTGTCCTACCATTCGTCAAGCAAGATTCATCTATGCCCGAAAAATCATTAGTATACATGACACTGCCACACACTTCTACGCTAACTGTTGAGCCCCCATTATTAGATAGCCAGGCTAAAATCTCAGCTGCTTGATCAGTACCATCACACTCTAAGACTAAATCTTCTGCGGATGATATGATTGGATCTGTGGTATCTGTAGTTCTGTAAGTGCATGATGTCCTTGTTTCGTTACCAGCAGCATCCGTCGCGATGAAAGTATAGATCTGCTCTATACTGTTACCACACTGAGAAATATCTACCTCTAACATGGCATCGGCATTCACGACAATATCGCAATCAGCACCGCCACCGGCTAATATGGCAGCTATATTATCATTGATCCATCCTTGGACGTTTTCTGATCCACATTCTACATTGACCTCATCAGTACAACTTATCGGCGGTGGTTGGCAATCTTCTATGATGACATTGAAACTACACTCAGCGACGATCACTCCATCTGGGTCCTTTAATTGATAGCTAATAGACGAAGTCCCTATTTCAAAATTGATATTTTCCACAGTATTATTGCCCATGGCACTCGTAGCTCCAGTCACCACGTGCATCAGCGTGTATCCATCACAGATCGTAACCACAGGGGCTAATGATCCATCAGCTGTCCATGTACAGCTATTGTCATCTGTACAAGTAATGAAAGGAGAAACCGGACACCTGATTTCGAACTCAGTACTGACAATGGGTGTAATGTCGAATGAACAAATAGTTTCGTTACCACATGCATCTGTAGCTGTATATTCTACTGTAGTCGCTACATTACTGGGGAATTGTCCTCCAGAAGGAGGTCCAGAAGAAAGGACCACACTCACGGGCTCATTACAGTCAGCGGCTACTGGTATGGGATACACGACAGATACCGACTCTGCGCACGCTCCACCATCCAAGTTAATGGTAAAGTCAGTTGGACAATTGAGAAATGCAGGCCCATCTGAATCAGCCTGCGTAATGATCTGTCCCCTGATCATGGACGTATTACCACAAAGGTCTGTAGCAGTAAATATGACGATCTGAGTCCCCCCTACACATAAGTCTGGAACTGTGCCACTCCAATTATCAGTCACACTCGCGGGCCCACAGTTGTCAGTAGCTGTCACTCCATTGAGCCAAACGGCAATCTGGCCAAAAGCATCATCATTACAATCAAGTATCAAATTAGGGACAGGGTTGGTAAAGGTCGGATCTGTAGTATCATCTACAGATATGGTTTGCATGATGGCTGTCTGATTACCACAGTCGTCTTCTGCCACCCAGTTTCGAGTAATCACAAAAGCACTTGGACATGATGGATCAGGCGAAAAGGTTTCAAAAAATTGGACTAAAACATTATCATCACAATCATCTTCAAAATCTAAATCTGGCACAGGGGGTGCGGATTGGCTACACTCCAATACGGCATCCGCAGGAGCGGCGCCTATAAGTCTTGGTGGATTAATGTCATCAATAAATGTGATGGTCTGTACACATTCAGATTCATTTCCAAATTCGTCAAGAAAAGAATAGGTTCGAATTAAACTACCAGAGCCAGCTGGACATGTCTCTGCTGAAGTCATAACGTCCGTAAAAGAAAATACTATATCATTAGTTGCTGTACAATTATCACTTGGGCTAAAATTCCCCAATGAGAGTACTGCTGGTGGACCTGAGGAACAAACCTGATTCAACATGTCGACAGCAACTGAACAATCTACTCGTGGCGGCACTTCATCTTGAACAGTAACAGAAAATGAGCACATGACCGATTTACCTGATTCATCCGTAATCGTATAGGTGACTATAGATGTACCAATATTATAAAAACCATTCGCAATGCCAGATCCAGTCCTCACCGTAGCACCAGTAATAGTGTACTGAATATCTAAATCATTAACGTCAGTGCAATCATCAAAAAGCACTGTTGGGTCTAATCCTGTGGTCACTGAAGCAGAACAATTAGGACCGGCACCAGCGTTTACAGTTAAATCATCTGGGCACTGTACAGCAGGTGGTACACAGTCTTCGAAGGTAGCATTGAAGCTTGTAGGGTATAAGTTTCCGCATCCTTCATCGAAATAAAACGATTGAGAACCCGTCACTGATACGACAGTGATTTCGAGAGGGATACCACAAGCAGGAGGTGCAAAATCCCAGTACGCCCAGTCATTTTGTGTATTTGCTGGTCTTGAGATCGTATTACACGCTGAGGTCTGCACAAACATGGTCTTACAGTCTGGTAAATTGTTAAACGTTGTATTCGCGACTGTACCCTGTGCTGGAAAAAACTGATCAATGACAGTCATGCCATCATCTACTCTGATCTGAACTGGTGCATTAGCTAACTGGGCAATGGTGACATTAGGACCATGCCAATGCTCTATCCATACCCTGACCATACCGTCATTAGTCACACAATAACCCACCTGAACACCGTGAGAATACACGACAGACGGTATCAATGTAAACAGAAGGCATACAAAGACACCAAACAAACGCAATACAGGACGCTGAAAAGCCACGGTCATGGACTAAAATTTCATTAAAAAATATAATAAGTCGTAAAGGGCTAATTCTTAGGCAGTGTTATCTAAAGTAATATAATAAATACCAATTATGGTGCCATTTACAGAATATTCCTATATACTGTCGCAGCTGGTTTCACATACGACCAGTTCTCCCCTCTTTCAATGTGTTTTATTAGAGTCAGTGTCGCCCCAAATCTCCTGGCGATCATAGAGCTTCGAGTCTTACCGATCACGAGTTATTTCTTGATGATAGCTATTTTTATCTCTTCCAACATTTTATTGCCCTTACCTCTGGTATGCTCCGCTTATCAAACCCAAATTTGTTAGCTCTTGATTTGATGTCGCTTTTATTCTCTTCGGGTGTCACCCTTTCCACTAAACCGCATGTGCATGTGGTTATTTCTCAGTTTTTGCTCCTACTCTCGAGGAAAATCTATTCAGATAGACATAAGACGTCTGTTCATACAGGAAAGGAAGGTCTCTCTCGAAGGAGATACAGAGGTTGATTCTAATTTACATATTATACAAATGCGACCCATCGCTTCTCGGCTGAGCCTACAGATCTTCTGGTATTTTACTCGGTGTTCTTCTGGGGCAGACAGTCCCATTAGCTCCGTCTGCATCGCCACAGAAGCTAAGCTGGTCCCGACATCGTCATGCAGGTCACTAAAAAATTTAGTTCTTAGTGTCCGATATCTAGGCACCTGATCTATAGAATCCATAGGCTATCACTAGTCTCAATATGAAATAGCCCAAGTAGTCCCCATAGCATCTGATATATTCAGATCAAGCTAAGCTGTAAGGCAGCAAGTCGCTAGTAAATGATTGAATGTACTTTATCCAAAATACCTGTGATCTACCCAAGTAGACATGGTTAAAAGTCTAGTGATATTAATAAGATGGTCGTTTTATTTTGAATCCTGATCAAGAAGAGTCAGGCTGGGAAATCATTCGCATCAATAGCTTAATGCGGTATCATTTGTCTTCCAGTGGATCATATAGTTGACTACATGCAGCGATGCTGTGTAAGCAACTTATCAAGTAACTATAAAGTCATTCAGCTGGCTTCACATGAGACCAATTCTCGCCTCTTTCAATGCGCTTTATTTGAGTCAGTGTTACTCCAAATCTCTTGGCTATCATGGATCTACGAGTCTTAGCGGTCGTGAGTTGCTTCTTGATGATGGCCACTTTAGCCTCTGTCAACTTATAATTCCCCACGCCTCTGGTATGCTCTCGCTTATCAAATCCAAATTTGGTGGCTCTTGACTTGATGTAATTCTTTCGCTCTTCGGGCGTCACCCATTTGAGATTGTCTATGGTATTGTTATTCCGATTCATGTCGATGTGCACGACATGAACGTGATCATCTGATGGTTTGGGTATAAAGTATTCAGCTACAGTCTTATGCGGATAGATGCTTTCACAACCCTCTTTTAGTCGATAGGTGATCTTCGGAAAGCCAGTTTTCAGCATCGTCGCTTTCATCAACGATTCTTGCCCTGATACTTTATCAATCGATTTCACACGCCCTTTATTCGAGATCTTATAGATCCTACCTTTTGTTGTCCCTTTGAACTCAATTACCTGCCAAAATTCGCCAAACTTGTCTGGAATCTTTAAACTCATAAAATGTAATAATCCGTGTGTATTTATATCTATAATCCTCTATTCACGGGCAATGTATAAAATTAATTTTCGTCCATTTGAACCAAAATTCAATTTTTAATTTGAATAAAATGAATTACAAAATTTGCTAAAAATGAAGCTTACAATAAGACGTAGCTCGATTTTGGACCCACATGATAAGGTGAAAAATATTTAAAAAAAGGGTGATAGTAAGTTGTTCGCTTACGAGATTAATTGAGTTTTGGAAGTTGGAAAAAAGAATCTAAAAATTAAACTGCGAAACTTTCGCCACAACCACAGGTCCTCGAGGCGTTAGGATTATTAAAGTAGAAGCCCTTTCCATCTAAGCCTCCACTGAATTCTAAGGTCGTATTGCATAAATAAAGGAAGCTTCTCAAATCTGTGACGACTTTCACTCCATTATCTTCAAATATTTGGTCGTTCTCTTTGTCCTCATTGTCGAAATCCATAGAATAAGTCAGGCCAGAGCAGCCACCACTAGTCACGGATACCCTTACGAAGTGCTTAGCAGTAAGATTTTCTTCTTGCTGCTTAAGCTCTTCGATTTTTTCTCTGGCACTGTCAGCTACAAATAACATAAATAGATGTATTTATTGCTTTAATAATTAAGCGTGGGCAGACTCGTTTTGTACCGCTTCTTCCAAACCATTTTTTTGCTTATAGTCCGAAATAGCACTTTTAATCGCATCTTCCGCCAATACGGAGCAATGTATTTTAACTGGTGGTAAAGCTAATTCTTCCACAATATCCATATTGTCGATGGACAATGCCTCATCTATGCTCTTACCCTTTAGCCATTCAGTGGCTAATGATGAAGATGCTATCGCAGAGCCACAGCCAAAGGTCTTGAACTTAGCGTCTTTGATGGTATTGTTTTCTTCATCTACTTCGATCTGTAGCCTCATGACATCTCCACACTCTGGAGCTCCCACTAAGCCAGTACCTACATTCTTTTTGCTTTTGTCAAGAGTACCCACATTTTTAGGGTGCTTGAAATGTTGCAATACTTTTTCAGAATAAGCCATATTGATCTATAATTTAAAATTTTTACAATTTAATTTAGTGCGCGGACCACTCTACAGATTCTAAATCCACACCTTCTTTATACATCTCCCAAATCGGGCTCAAATCTCTCATGTGCGTTACACCCTTTGTCAGAGCGTCTATCGCAAAATCTACATCTTCATCCGTATTAAATCGACCCAGACTAAACCGAATCGAAGAATGAGCTAAGTCATCCCCTAACCCTAATGCCATAAGTACATAAGAAGGTTCCAATGAAGCAGAAGTACATGCAGATCCCGATGATACCGCTATGTTATTAAAAGTCATCATCAGCCCCTCTCCTTCCACATGCTTAAAAGATAGATTGGTCACGTGTGGCATCCTACTATCCACTGTCCCATTGATGTACACTTCTTCCAGATTAGCCATCAGCGACGACTCTAAGCGGTCTCTCATTTTTATAAGTCTCTCTGTATCCGCAGCCATCTCTTGCTGAGCCAATTCAGCAGCCTTACCAAAACCGACGATCCCTGGTACATTCAGCGTCCCAGATCTCATCCCTCTCTCATGTCCGCCACCATCCATCTGAGCAGTGACTTTGACTCTTGGGTTTTTACGATTGACGAATAGTGCTCCCACTCCTTTCGGGCCGTACATTTTATGACCAGTGAAAGCCATTAAGTGTACGCCTACTTCTTTGGGGTTTACTGGAATCTTGCCAACAGCTTGAGTCGCATCACTCATGAATAAGACACCTTTTTCTTTGCAGATGTCACCAATCTCTTTCATAGGCTGAATAACACCTGTCTCATTGTTGGCCCACATGATAGATACCAATATAGTGCTGTCCTTGATGGCTGCTCTGAGCTCATCCAGATCAACGAGGCCATTTCTTCCTACAGATAGATATGTAACCTCTCCTCCAGACTTTTCGATCTTTTTGCACGTATCGAGTACGGCTTTGTGTTCTGTCTGCAGCGTGACAATATGATTGCCTTTTCGACTATACATTTCGTAGACACCCTTTATCGCGAGGTTATCAGCTTCAGTAGCACCTGAAGTGAATATGATTTCTTTAGAATCAGCCCCGATAAGATTTGCTATTTGATCCCTAGCATAGTCCACAGCTTCTTCCGCTTTCCATCCGAAAGGATGGGTTCTGGAGGCTGCATTGCCCGGATGCTCATAAAAATAGGGGATCATCGTATCTACCACCCTTGGGTCTGTGGGAGTCGTAGAATTATTATCTAAATAAATGTGCTTTGCGCTCATAAGGTTTAATCTTAGAGAAGGGTTCAAATCAATTTGCAAATATAACGCTTATAATCTAAATAGGTTTCACGAGGATTGTAAATAATAAAAAAGGACTAAAGTAGTTAGAATACGGATCTCTGCTCTTTAATAAATAAAGCCAGCTGGGGTGAGAAAGTCAATGAATTACTGTGATGTAATAATTGGTCCAGCTGGCTAATTTCGATTGTATGTTTTACGCTTTAATTCTTGATCAATTTCCTTTGACCGAGACTCTCAAATTAGAACCTCGTACCAATCATGGTAAATTCAAACCAGACTCCATCGATCTCCATCTCATAATCGATCTGTATGGTTCCATAAGAGTATAGTCCCCTACCCCAAATAATGACATTTCGATCTACTTCTTGCCTGTCAATATCGATTTCTTTGAATTCACAGACTTCACAGTCTATATCTGCCGAGATCACATCGATCACCGCACCGTCGAATGGAGCTTTGATGAGAATGTTATCACCAAAATCAGAGGCGACCACCATGTCAAAAGCACCTGGAACACCGATTATGTTAGCATCATAGGTACCTACTATCTCAAAGATGTCTTCATTATAGTCTTCACACGAACTTGCCAGGCTGGTAATCAGGAGTAGGTATATTATGGACTTTTTCATGTGTTTAAAATTTAGGACTGAATGCCTATCTGCAAATAACCAAGTCTAATCATCCACTTGGGTGTCTTAATTATCTACGTCATAGACGTTTCATGTGTTTAAAATTTAGGACTGAATGCCTATCTGCAAATAACCAAGTTTAATCATCCGCTTGGGTGTCTTAATTATCTACGTCATAGACGTTTCATGTGTTTAAAATTTAGGACTGAATGCCTATCCGCAAATAACTAAGTTTAATCATCCACTCGGGTGTCGTCATTATCTGCATCATAGACCTTTCATATGAAATGCTTATTTATAAGTAAGCTATGGTTATTGTATCTACTTCAATAGCTATGATCGCTGAATAACCTAAGCTTAAGGCTTGTTAAGAAAATTAACATCATAAATCATTGATAATCAGCAATCTAATAAAATCAGATCTAATTCTTAATTTTATCTTAAAGCTCAATTAGAGTGACTTTTTGAAATAATAGAGGAGATGGATCACGCCTCATTAGATATTAATTGGTTCATGGCTGTTGATGTAAAGTATCTATGATAATATTTCAGATTTCGAATAAATGTTAATTAGTTTACACTTGTAAAAATCAGGCTCTTTGAATAAAAAAGACATAGATATCGAAGCTCTCTACCAGGGTATCATCGATGGAAATCGATTTGAGCTGTCAAAGGCCTTAACCCTCATTGAAAGCACCAAGCCATCAGCTAAGGGACAGGCTAGAAGACTGATCAATCAATGTTGGAATCAACAAAAAGCTGCATGGCGCGTTGGCATTACCGGTACGCCAGGAGTAGGTAAAAGCTCATTCATTGAAAAAATTGGTATGGCCGCCATAGCCAGGGGCCAGAAAGTAGCTGTCCTATCCATTGACCCTTCGAGTACGATCTCAAAAGGGAGCATTCTTGGTGACAAGACCAGGATGGAGCAATTATCAAAGGAGAGCAATGCCTTTATTCGACCGAGTCCCAATAAAGGAGTCTTAGGCGGCATCGAAGAGAGAACATTCGAAGCCATGGTACTCTGCGAAGCTGCAGGGTATGATTTCATCATTGTAGAAACGGTAGGGGTAGGACAATCAGAATCCAAAATACGCGACTTAGTCGATCATCTCACGGTGATGGTGATGCCAGGAAGCGGTGACGGCATCCAAGGAATCAAAAGAGGGCTATTAGAATTGGCAAATGTCATATTAATCCACAAGGCAGATGGTCACAACGTGGCTGCAGCTACTAGTGCTGTGAAAGACTATCAAAACACAATGCAATCAACGCTCCAATCGAATCAAAACAGGACGGTTGTCATGAAAGCTTCATCTGTCACATCAGAAGGAATCGAAAGCTTTTTAGACATCCTTAAAATATATTTTAATGAATCTAATAAAATAATTAGATCTATTAGAAATCAGCAGCACCGCAACTTAATGGAGGCATATCTCCAAGCTTTCATTGCAGAATATGCTACAGAAAAAACGGAAGCTTACATCAAAGCCAATCTAGGAAATATAGATCAACCCCAAATGCCCTCTCCCATTAATTTAGCAGCCAAAATATTTGCAGAGCTTTCGCTCAAATAGCTTATATGAAATTGATTATTAGCCTCTTACTCATTACTTTATTTATTATATGTCTGTCGCAAAGTAATTCATCAAAGACATTAACTTCCCCTGTCAAGCATACGATAACTCTATCTGGTGCCTTTGGAGAGTTACGTACAGGTCACTTTCATAGCGGATTGGATATCAGGTCCTCGCGAGGCTCCATTGGAGATTCTATTTTTTCGATTGCTGATGGCTATATCTCACGCATTAAGGTAGAACCAGGCGGCTATGGTAACTCCATCTACATCACCCATGACAATGGCCTAAAATCAGTCTATGCTCATCTACATACCTTCAGAAGTGACATACAAGATCTTTCAGCCGAAATTCAGACTCAATCAGTAAATTTCATCGTCGATCACTTTCTGAAGAAAGATCAAATAAAGGTTGACCAATCAGACTTTATCGGAATCATGGGTAATTCTGGCAACTCCTTTGGCCCTCACCTGCACTTTGAAATCAGAGATCAAGATTCTGATCAATTATTGAATCCCGCTTTATTTGGAATCAAGCCAAAAGACACTAGACCCCCGACCATCCAAGATCTATCAGTATATCAATCAGACAGCACCGATCAGCTCGTGTTTTTTAAGCAATATGAGCTACATCGGATCGCCCCAGGAGTCTTTTCCATGCCACATGATACGATAGACCTGTCAGAAGTACATCAGACTGCCATCTCATTCAAGGCATTTGATAGAATGAATGGCTCTTGGAACAAGAATGGCATTTACCGTTATCGCATTTTCGAAAACAACGTTCTGGTGACTGATGTACTGTTCGATGAGCTTCGATTTAAAGATTCTGATTACATCCAGTTTATTGCAGATCAGTTCCAATTACAAAACCAGGAATCTAATTTTCATCAAGTCTCTATCCTCTCAGATAGCCTCAGCATTGTTAAAGATCATGATTCTGTCATATCAGCTATTCCTCTTGTGAGTTACCGTATCGTTGTAGAAGACATAGAGGGTAATCAATCAGAGATTTCATTTGTGGTCAGACTACAGAAGACCAGCGACCTCCCGATCTATCATGTCAAGGATCAATACATGATCAAGGCGGATACGACTACACTCGTGCAAGAAGGCAAATTTTTAGCCCATTTTCAGAAAGCTACACTTCCAAATGATCGCCTTCTTCACATTGACATTATGCAGGCTGCTGACAAAGAGTATGTATCAATTACTCCAGACTATATTCCTTTAGCCCATTCATTTTCATTGCATTATCACCACGCCCAGATCGATTCTGCATTATGGCCCAAAATGCACTTTGCTAAATGCAACACAAAAGGAGAATCGATTAATTTGGGAGGATCACTTACAGATCACTGGATTTCTGTTGAATTAAGCTCATTCGGGAGTTATTCAGTCGAAATTGATACCATTCATCCCACAATCAAGATGGAACAAGAAGGTGCTATCTTTTCTAAAGATCAAAGCATTAGTTTCATCATCAAAGACAACAACAAACCCTCAACTAAAAAGCAGTATTTACAATACCAATTCTACATTGATGAAGAGCCAATGGTCTTAGCTTATGACCTTAAAAATGACCGACTCTATGGACATCCATTCCGAAATCTGACTCGCGGAAAACATGATTTAAAACTTTTCGTACAAGATTGCCATAACAACGAATCTACCTATTCGAAACAGATCAGCACCTATTAAGAACCGTTCAACTATTTCTAAAATGGGCTAAACATTTCAAAAATGACTCTGTTATTTCTCTGAACTAGAAATAAGTGATATTATGACCCATCTTAGTGTCGGAGACCAAGTGCCAAACTTTAAATTAGAAAATCAAGATGGAGAAATCGTTACTAACGAATCTCTACTCAGCAAGAAATACATTATCTTTTTTTATCCAAAAGATGACTCTCCTGGCTGTACAAAAGAAGCTTGCAATATTCGAGATAATTTCAAGCAGCTTAACAAAAAAGGTTACTTAATCTTTGGTGTCAGTCCAGACAATACCAAAAAGCACAAGAAATTTATAGATAAATATGAATTCCAATTTCCATTATTGGCTGATCCTGAGAAAGAGATGATAAATTCATTTGGTATCTGGGGCCCGAAGAAATTCATGGGTAGAGAAATCATTGGCGTACACCGAACCACATTTATTATAGACGACTCGGGAAAGGTCGCCGCTATTCTCACTAAAGTAAAAACCAAAGAGCACGGCCAGCAAATACTCAATGCTATTAATGACCTTCAATAACTTACATATTGTATATGTTTATAATGTGTATCCACTCTTCAGACCAGCAAAAAAAAATCCCTGAATTAGGTCTAACATATTAGCATTTTCACACTATAATATCAATCATCTTTACTACATTAGCAAGGTCGTAGGGTCTCAAACTGGACGAAATCAAACTCTCCGACCCTTTGCTGCGATCTGATTGTATTCAACGAAAATCTAACGCTTTTCCCTAATAGGCGCTGTATTATTATTTATAACTTAAAATCATTTTGAGAATGAAGACTGGTTCAATCCATCCATTAAGTCATTTTATTAAGCCTCAATTTTTCATCTTCCTTTTTTTAAGCTTGTGTTTGTCGATCTCGACGAACGCCCAAGTTAAGATTGGTGGAGATGAAACGACAATTGATGATGGCTCTATCTTGGAGTTAGAAAGCACTGATAAAGCATTCATTCCTCCCAGAATGACAACTGCTCAGAGAAATTCTATTCCAACACCACTCACTGGAGCACTTATATATAATACGACGCTCGAATGCATAGAAGTAAATAAGGGAACCCCTCAACAACCCCTATGGGAATGTGTGGAAGGCCAAGTAGGTCCTCAAGGACCTCAGGGCATTCAAGGCCCCACTGGCGCTACAGGTCCACAAGGTATTGCAGGGATGCAAGGCCCTATAGGACCGACAGGGCCGCAAGGAAAAGATGGCCCTCCAGGTATCCAAGGTGTTCCAGGCCCTCCTGGAGCTCAAGGCCCTACTGGATCACAAGGATCGCCAGGACCTCAAGGTCTTCAAGGTGCGCAGGGGCCTGAAGGGCCTGCTGGACCGACAGGACAGCAGGGTCAACAAGGACCTGCTGGGCCGCAAGGTGTCAGAGGCGAAGCTGGAGCCCGTGGAGAAGCTGGACCTGAAGGACCATCAGGCCCTCCTGGAGAGACAGGTCCTGCTGGACCTCAAGGAACACAAGGAGAAGCTGGACCTGCTGGAGCCACTGGAGCTACTGGACCACAAGGAGATACAGGTCCTGCTGGACCGACAGGGCAGACTGGCCCGATCGGACCAGCTGGTGCGACTGGTCCTCAAGGAGACACAGGTCCTGCGGGGCCTACTGGCCAAACAGGGTCTCAAGGCATACAAGGAGAAACAGGACCTCAAGGCGACACTGGTCCTGCAGGCCCAACTGGTGCCACAGGTGCAGCTGGTAATGATGGCATTAGCTGTTGGGACAATAATGGTAATGGAGTCAATGATCCTGAAGAAGATAGAAATCAAGATGGCGTATTTAACGCTTTAGATTGTGATGGCCCTGCTGGTCAACCTGGTGCTACTGGTCCTCAAGGAGCTACTGGTGCTACTGGGCCGCAAGGACCACAAGGCGACACTGGAGCAACAGGTGCTACTGGTAACACAGGTCCCGTTGGCCCTCAAGGCGACACTGGACCTGCAGGCCCAACTGGAGCTACAGGTGCAGCTGGTAATGATGGCATTAGCTGTTGGGACAATAATGGTAATGGAGTCAATGATCCTGAAGAAGATAGAAATCAAGATGGCGTATTTAATGCTCTAGATTGTGATGGCCCTGCTGGTCAAACTGGCGCTACTGGTCCTCAAGGACCGCAAGGCGACTCTGGGCCTACAGGAGCAACAGGCCCTCAAGGTGAGACTGGTGCTACCGGTCCCCAAGGTGATACTGGACCGACAGGAGCTACTGGTCCTCAAGGAAATACTGGCCCGACAGGTGATACTGGTACTCAAGGAGCTACTGGTGCAACTGGCCCTCAAGGCGACACTGGACCTGCAGGCCCGACTGGAGCTACAGGTGCAGCTGGTACTGATGGCATTAGCTGTTGGGACAATAATGGTAATGGAGTCAATGATCCTGAAGAAGACAGAAATCAAGACGGCGTATTTAATGCTTTAGATTGTGATGGCCCTGCTGGTCAACCTGGCGCTACTGGTCCCCAAGGACCGCAAGGCGACGCTGGGCCTACAGGAGCAACAGGCCCTCAAGGTGAGACTGGTGCTACTGGCCCACAAGGTGATACTGGACCGACAGGTGCTACTGGACCCCAAGGTGAAACTGGTAACACAGGACCACAAGGCGCTACTGGTACTACTGGACCACAAGGTGAGACTGGTGCTACTGGTCCGCAAGGTGATACTGGACCAACTGGTGCAACAGGCCCACAGGGCGAAACGGGTGCCACAGGAGCACAAGGTGAGACTGGTGCTACTGGTCCTCAGGGGCCGCAAGGTGACACTGGGCCTACAGGAGCAACAGGCCCTCAAGGTGAAACTGGTGCAACTGGGCCTCAAGGAAATACAGGACCGACAGGTGCTACTGGACCACAAGGGGATACTGGTGCTTCTGGCCCTCAAGGTGAAACTGGACCTGCTGGCCCGACTGGTGCTACAGGTGCAGCTGGTATTAATGGCATTAGCTGTTGGGATAATAATGGTAACGGAGTCAATGACCCTGAAGAAGATAGAAATCAAGACGGCGTCTTTAATGCCTTAGATTGTGATGGTCCTGCTGGTCAAACTGGTGCTACTGGTCCTCAGGGACCGCAGGGTGAAACTGGTGCTACTGGACCACAAGGTGACACTGGACCAAGTGGTGCCACAGGACCACAAGGTGAAACTGGTGCTACTGGACCACAAGGGAATACTGGTGCAACCGGACCTCAAGGTGAAACTGGTGCTACTGGACCTCAAGGAGATACTGGACCGACTGGTGCTACTGGACCACAAGGTGATTCTGGTGCAACCGGACCTCAAGGTGAAACTGGTGCTACTGGGCCTCAGGGAGATACTGGACCGACTGGTGCTACTGGACCACAAGGGGATACTGGTGCCACAGGACCTCAAGGTGAAACTGGTGCTACTGGACCTCAGGGACCGCAAGGTGATTCTGGGCCAACAGGTGCAACTGGCCCTCAGGGTGAAACTGGTGAAACTGGACCACAAGGAGACACTGGACCAACTGGTGCTACAGGACCTCAAGGTGAAACTGGTGCTACTGGAGCACAAGGTAATACTGGACCAACTGGTGCCACCGGACCTCAAGGTGATACTGGCGCTACTGGGCCTCAAGGAGATGTTGGACCTACGGGTGCTACTGGACCACAAGGGGATACTGGTGCCCCTGGGCCGCAAGGAGATACTGGACCTACTGGTGCTACTGGGCCGCAAGGAGATACTGGTGCCACAGGACCACAAGGTGAAACTGGAGCTACTGGACCTCAGGGACCGCAAGGTGATTCTGGGCCGACGGGAGCAACCGGACCTCAAGGGGATACTGGTGCTACCGGGCCTCAAGGAGATACTGGACCGACTGGTGCTACTGGACCACAAGGGGATACTGGGCCGACAGGAGCAACTGGCCCTCAAGGCGAAACAGGTGCTACTGGTCCTCAGGGATCGCAAGGTGAAACTGGACCGCAAGGGGACACTGGACCGACTGGTGCTACTGGACCACAAGGGGATACTGGTGCCACAGGACTACAAGGTGAAACTGGTGCTACTGGCGCCACCGGACCTCAAGGTGAGACTGGTGCAACTGGGCCTCAAGGCGAAACAGGTGCTACTGGTGCTGCTGGACCGCAAGGTGATACTGGACCTACTGGTGCTACTGGACCACAAGGGAATACTGGTGCCACAGGACCACAAGGAGAAACAGGTGCTACTGGTGCTACTGGACCGCAAGGTGATCAAGGACCACAAGGGCCTGTCGGTTCTACCGGATCTCAAGGACCAACTGGTTCAGCTGGTATCAATTGCTGGGATAACAATGGAAATGGCATCAACGATTCAGATGAAGATAGAAATGGAGATGGAGTATTCAATGCATTAGATTGTGATGGACCTGCTGGTCAAACTGGTGCTACTGGACCACAAGGTGCTACTGGTGCCACTGGCCCTGAAGGACCACAAGGTCCTGAGGGACAACAAGGAGCTACGGGCGCTACCGGCGCATCGGGTCCTGCTGGTATCAGTTGTTGGGATAATAATGGAAACGGTGTCAATGATGCTGACGAAGATAGAAATGGTGATGGCTTGTTTAATGCTTTAGATTGTGACGGTCCTGCCGGACAAACTGGAGCTACTGGTCCTCAAGGTGAAATTGGTGCTACTGGTGCCACAGGTGCCACAGGACCCGTTGGACCTGAAGGTCCACAGGGCAATACAGGAGCTACTGGTGCCGCTGGACCAGCCGGAATTAGCTGTTGGGACAACAATGGAAACGGAGTTAATGACGCCGAAGAAGACAGAAATGGTGACGGCTTGTTCAACGCATTAGACTGCGACGGACCTGCTGGTCAACCTGGTGCCACTGGACCGCAAGGAGCTGTCGGTGCCACTGGACCGCAAGGAGAAACTGGTGCTACAGGCGCTACAGGTGCTACTGGACCCGTCGGGCCTGAAGGCCCACAAGGACCGCTAGGAAACACAGGTGCAACGGGAGCCCCTGGTCCTGCAGGCATCAGTTGCTGGGATAATAATGCAAACGGCATCAATGATGCTGATGAAGATAGAAATGGTGACGGCTTGTTCAATGCATTAGATTGCGATGGACCTGCTGGCCAACCTGGTGCCACTGGACCAGTAGGACCAGAAGGCCCCCAAGGCCCTACTGGAGCAACAGGAGCTCCTGGACCCGCTGGTATTGATTGCTGGGATAATAATGCAAACGGTGTCAATGATGCTGATGAAGATAGAAATGGCGATGGATTATTCAATGCATTAGATTGCGACGGACCTGCTGGCCAACCTGGTGCCACTGGACCGCAAGGTTCGACAGGAATCGACTGTTGGGATAATAATGGAAATAGAGTAAACGATCCGGAAGAAGATAGAAATGGTGACGGCTTGTTCAACGCATTAGATTGTGACGGACCCGCTGGCCAACCTGGTGCCACTGGTGCTCCAGGACCTATCGGACCAAAGGGAATAGATTGCTGGGATAATAACGCTGATGGTGTAAATGATCCTGCCGAAGATAGAAATGGTGATGGTCTCTTCAACGCTTTAGATTGTGATGGTCCAGCTGGTCAACCTGGAGCTACAGGACCTCAAGGTGATACTGGACCACAAGGAATTCAAGGCGACCCAGGACCTCGAGGTCCAAAGGGCATCGACTGTTGGGATAATAATGCTGATGGCATTAATGACCCTGCCGAAGATAGAAATGGTGATGGTCTTTTCAATGCATTAGACTGCGACGGTCCGACTGGACAGCCAGGACCGGAAGGTCCGCAGGGCACTCAAGGAATACCAGGGCCTCAAGGTGATGTAGGAGCTACAGGTCCAGAAGGACCTCAAGGAAGCGAAGGCCCACAGGGTATTCAAGGAGTTCCTGGACCACAAGGAGATATTGGTAATACTGGACCACAAGGTCCTCAAGGTGATTCAGGCCCACAAGGCATTCAAGGAGATACTGGACCACAAGGCCCTCAAGGTGACCAAGGAACCCAAGGTCCTATAGGAGATACTGGACCGCAAGGATTAACTGGTGCTACTGGAGACCAAGGTCCAGCTGGTGCTACAGGTCCTCAAGGTCCTCAAGGTGATACAGGTCCTCAAGGATCAACTGGTGCTACTGGAGACCAAGGTCCTGCTGGAGCTACAGGCCCACAAGGTCCACAAGGTGATACAGGGCCTCAGGGATTAACAGGTGCCACTGGAGAACAGGGTCCTGCTGGAGCCACCGGCCCACAAGGGCCTCAAGGTGATACGGGTCTACAAGGTCTAACAGGTCCTCAAGGCCCTGCTGGAGATCAAGGCCCAACTGGCCTTACAGGTCCGCAAGGCCCTCAAGGTGAGATGGGACCACAAGGTATTGTAGGTCTTACTGGAGCCCCAGGTCCTGCTGGACCTACGGGAGATCAGGGTCCTGCTGGAGCTACAGGACCTCAAGGTCCTGCTGGAAACCAAGGTCCCACAGGTCTAACAGGTCCTCAAGGCAATCCTGGTCCACAAGGAACTCAGGGAATTCAAGGAGATACAGGTATACAAGGTCCACAAGGACCAGCAGGCGTAGCAGGCCCTCAAGGCCCTTCAGGTATTAATGGCCTCAATTGTTGGGATACCAATGGAAATGGCGTTAATGACGCTACGGAAGATATGAATGGAGATGGCGTCTTTAGTTCTTTAGATTGTGAAGGCCCGCAAGGTATAGCAGGCCCTCAAGGTATTCAGGGTATCCAAGGCCCAGCTGGAGTAGCTGGTCCACAAGGTCCTCAAGGTGCTAGAGGAGATACTGGACCTCAAGGTATCCAAGGTATTCAAGGTACAAGTGGTCCCGCAGGACCTCAAGGTCCTTCTGGACTTAATGGTTTAAACTGCTGGGATACTAATGGTAATAATGTAAATGATGCCACAGAAGATACAAATGGTGACGGCGTATTTAGTGTATTAGATTGTGAAGGTCCGCAAGGCCCTCAAGGAAACGTAGGTGCACAAGGAATTCAAGGCCTTCAAGGAATCCAAGGCCCTCAAGGTGATAGAGGTGAGACTGGTGCTGTTGGACCTCAAGGTGATCAAGGCATTCAAGGTGTAGCCGGAGGTACTGGACCACAAGGCCCATCTGGAATTAATGGCATTAATTGCTGGGATACGAATGGTAATGGAGTCAATGATGCTTCTGAAGATGTCAATGGAGACGGAGTCTTTAGTGTATCTGACTGTGATGGCCCTCAAGGCAGCACTGGACCCGTAGGAGCCCAAGGAGAACAAGGGATTCAGGGTATTCAAGGAGAAGTTGGTCCGCAGGGCGAAGTTGGTCCGCAAGGAGAACAGGGCGAACAAGGAATTCAAGGGGAAACTGGAGAAATGGGACCTCAAGGAGAGATAGGCATGACTGGTCCTCAGGGAGAGCGAGGAGAGCAAGGCATTCAAGGTATTCAAGGAGTATCTGGTGAGACTGGTTCTCAAGGAGAGATAGGAATGACAGGACCTCAAGGTGAGCAAGGAGAGCAAGGCATTCAGGGGATTCAAGGCGTACCTGGTGAGACTGGAATGACTGGACCTCAAGGAGAGCAAGGTATTCAGGGCGAAACTGGAGCTACTGGTCCTCAAGGGGCGCAAGGCGACAGAGGACCCGTAGGACCTGAAGGCCCTCAAGGTATACAAGGAGAAACAGGCCCGACTGGCCCGACTGGACCACAAGGCGGTCAAGGAGAAGCTGGTCCACAGGGCCCACAAGGATTACAAGGAGAAACAGGCCCAACTGGCCCGACTGGACAAACAGGTTCGCAAGGTGAAGTAGGTCCTCAAGGACCCGTAGGAGAAACTGGACCAACTGGACCTCAAGGGGAAACTGGACCTGCTGGCCCTCAAGGAGAAGCAGGACCAACTGGTGCCACTGGTAATACTGGTGCGACAGGACCTCAAGGAGAAACTGGGCCTGCTGGACCTACAGGAGCTCAAGGGGCTGCTGGAGTTGATTGCTGGGATAATAATAATAACGGAGTGAATGATCCCGAAGAAGATAGAAATGGTGATGGGATATTCTCAGCTCTGGATTGTGACGGACCAGCCGGACAACCAGGTGCTACTGGACCACAAGGAGCTACTGGACCAGCCGGACCAGCAGGTCCTACTGGTGCGCAAGGAAGTCCAGGTGTAGACTGTTGGGATAATAACAACAATGGTATAAATGATGCCGAGGAAGACAGAAATGGAGATGGTATATTCAATGCTTTAGATTGTGACGGCCCTGCTGGACAACCTGGAGCTACTGGACCGCAAGGTACTACTGGCCCCACTGGACCTGCAGGTCCTACTGGTGCTCAAGGTAGAGCGGGTGTTGATTGTTGGGATAACAATAATAACGGAGTTAATGACCCAGAAGAGGATCGAAATGGAGATGGTATATTCAATGCTTTAGATTGTGACGGTCCTGCGGGGCAGACAGGTGCTGCTGGACCGCAAGGTATTGCTGGTCCTACTGGCCCTACGGGGGCTACTGGCCCGCAAGGCCAAACTGGCCCACAAGGCGAAGCTGGACCACAAGGTGCTGCTGGTACTAATTGCTGGGACAATAATGGAAATGGAGTTAATGATGACTCAGAAGATAGAAATGGTGATGGCGTTTTCAATGCATTAGATTGCGACGGACCTGCGGGTCAAACTGGTCCCCAAGGATCTACTGGACCTGAAGGACCACAAGGTCCTATGGGAGAAGCAGGCCCGCAAGGTGAGACAGGACCTGTTGGTCCTCAAGGACCTATGGGATCTACTGGGCCTCAAGGCGAAGCTGGACCACAAGGTAGTCCAGGTATCAGCTGTTGGGACCTAAATGGTAATGGCATTAATGATGATAATGAAGACTCTAATGGAGACGGATTATTCAACAGTCAAGACTGTGCTGGTCCATCGGGACAAGCTGGAATAACAGGACCTGAAGGACCACAAGGACCTCAGGGCGAAGCAGGTGCGACAGGCGCTACTGGACCACAAGGACCTGTAGGTGAAACTGGAGCCACGGGACCTCAAGGTATTCAGGGAGAAACTGGTGCGACTGGACCGCAAGGTGATACAGGTGCAACTGGACCTGAAGGACAACAAGGTGACACTGGTGCGACTGGACCACAAGGTGATACAGGTGCAACCGGAGCTGAAGGGCCTCAGGGTGAAACTGGAGCAACAGGCGCAACTGGACCGCAAGGAATTCAGGGAGAAACTGGTGCGACTGGACCACAAGGTGATACAGGTGCTACTGGACCTGAAGGACCACAAGGTGACACTGGTGCGACTGGACCACAAGGTGATACAGGAGCAACCGGAGCTGAAGGGCCTCAGGGTGAAACTGGTGCAACAGGCGCAACTGGACCTCAAGGTATTCAAGGAGAAACTGGTGCGACTGGACCGCAAGGTGATACAGGAGCAACCGGAGCTGAAGGGCCTCAAGGTGAAACTGGTGCAACAGGCGCAACTGGACCTCAAGGTATTCAAGGAGAAACTGGTGCGACTGGACCCCAAGGTGATACAGGAGCAACCGGAGCCGAAGGCCCACAAGGTGACACTGGTGCAACAGGCGCAACTGGACCGCAAGGAATTCAGGGAGAAACTGGTGCGACTGGACCCCAAGGTGATACAGGTGCTACTGGACCTGAAGGACCACAAGGTGACACTGGTGCGACTGGACCACAAGGTGATACAGGGGCAACCGGAGCTGAAGGGCCTCAGGGTGAAACTGGTGCAACAGGCGCAACTGGACCTCAAGGTATTCAAGGAGAAACTGGTGCGACTGGACCACAAGGTGATACAGGACCTGAAGGACCACAAGGGCCTCAAGGTGATACGGGTGCAACTGGACCACAGGGAGAAACTGGGGCTACTGGACCGCAAGGAATTCAAGGTGACACGGGTGCTACTGGACCGCAGGGTACAACGGGTGTAGCAGGTCAACAAGGTGCAACAGGACCAAGAGGAGATACTGGACCTCAAGGACCTCAAGGTGAGACTGGCGCAACGGGAACTACGGGACCACAAGGACCACAAGGTGAAACTGGTGCGACAGGTGCTACTGGCCCAAGAGGAGACTCTGGACCTCAAGGACCTCAAGGTGAAACTGGTGCAACAGGCACTACTGGCGCAACCGGACCGCAAGGTGATACGGGTGCAACTGGAGCTGAAGGACCGCAAGGGCCACAAGGTGATACTGGTGCTTCAGGACCACAAGGTGACACGGGAGCAACTGGACCTCAAGGAATACAAGGTGAAACTGGTGCCACTGGTGCAACAGGACCGCAAGGTGACACTGGTGCAACAGGACCACAAGGGCCTCAAGGTGATACAGGAATAGCAGGTGCTAACGGTGTATCATGTTGGGATTTAAATGGTAATGGAATAAATGATGACAATGAAGATGCGAACGGCGATGGCCTTTTCAACTCTCAAGACTGTGCTGGACCAGCTGGCCAAAATGGTGCAACAGGACCACAAGGACCTGTAGGTGAAACCGGTGCAACCGGTGCAACAGGTGCTACTGGAGCAACCGGACCGCAAGGTGATACGGGTGCAACTGGTGCTACTGGACCACAAGGAATTCAAGGTGAAACTGGTGCCACGGGTGCAACAGGAGCCACTGGTGCAACTGGACCTGAAGGACCACAAGGACCGCAAGGTGATACGGGTGCAACTGGACCACAAGGTGACACAGGAGCCACTGGACCTCAAGGAATTCAAGGTGAAACT
>CALFUK010000019.1 GCA_937929945.1 uncultured Saprospiraceae bacterium | reverse complement strand
TTTTCAAGGAGCTGAAAGTACTTCTACACATCTTTTGTCATTGCCATTCAATCATATCTATTTTACAGGATCAAGTGCAGTGGGCAAGATCGTCATGAAAGCTGCCTCAAAACATCTGGCATCCGTGACCTTGGAGCTGGGTGGTAAATCACCTACCATCGTAGATGAGACAGCTGATATAAAGATGGCAGCCAGAAGAATCACGTGGGCCAAATACATGAATAATGGGCAAGTGTGTGTAGCCCCTGATCACATCTATGTGCACGAAAGGGTCAAAAAAGAATTTATAGAAGCCGTAAAAGCACAGATTATTGTCTTCTTCAGCGATGATCCCAAGTCCGAACCATCTTATGCCCGTATCGTAAATCAGAAGCACTATCAGCGCATCAAAGGCTATGTACAACAAGCTATAACAAGGGGAGCACAAGTGGAGGCAGGTGCTGACTTTGACGATGAACAACGATATATCGCTCCGACCGTACTTACTCAGATATCCATGAAATCATCACTGATGGAAAATGAAATATTTGGGCCTGTGATGCCAGTGCTGGGCTACCTCAATATAGATGAGGTCATTCAAGAGATCAATCAGCGAGATAAACCTCTGGCCCTTTATGTGTACAGCTCTAAAAAGAAAAACTCCAAGCATATTATAGCAAATACGAGAGCGGGTGGTACAAGTATCAATCATTCTAACGTCCACTTCTCTAACACTAACCTACCATTCGGAGGTTCAAATCAAAGTGGGATAGGTAAGGGGCATGGTGAATTTGGCTTTAAAGCATTTTCGAATGATCGAGGCATCCTAAAACAGCACTTGCCTAGTGCATTGGAAATGCTGATGCCGCCTTACAATGGTTTCAAACAAAAACTAATTGACCTGACGATAAAATATTGCTAAATGATTCAGATTACACTAGCCAATTTAAAACTGAAGCAACTCCTCCTATGAAGCATATATTGATCACAGGTACTTCTTCAGGTATCGGGCTCTCTATAGCCAATTACTTACACGGGCAAGGGCATCGTGTTCTTGGTACTTCTCGCAATGCTAAAAACAAGTCCTTTGACTTTCAGACCTTGCCATTAGATGTTACGGATGATGCTTCAGTCAAAGCCTGTATCCAAGAAGCCATAGACATTCTTGGCTCTATTGATGTGCTCATTAATAATGCAGGCATGGGCATCTCAGGTCCTGCCGAAGATACTACGATTGAAGAAGCCAAGACTCAGTTTGAGACGAATTATTTTGGGGTAGTACGGATGACCCAAGCAGTATTAGGCCATATGAGAGAGCTAAATAAAGGCACCATCATCAACATTAATTCTTTTTTAGGCATCATTGGATCTCCATTGCAGAGTCATTATGCCGCGTCTAAATATGCATTAAGAGGATTTACAGAATCTTTGAGGTATGAAATATCGAGCTATGATATCGAAACGACTGACCTAATTTTGGGTGATTTCAAGACTAATTTCACTACGAATCGTAATGAAATCAATCGTATCTCTCCGCACTACTGGTCGATGTACGATTCCGTTATGGAAGTCATAGAGAGAGATGAGCATAATGGTGCTGATCCTATTCTGGTATCTAAGTTGATTGCTAAATTATTACGCAAAAAGGGGAAGCTCAAAATCTCCTACAGTGTGGCAAGTCCACTACAAAAATCCTTATTGCATCTCAAAGGATTGATTGGTGACAATTTATTCGAAAATATTGCCAAAAGAGTCTGGAAATTATAGTGATTAAAACAGAAAAATGCCATTTTGAAGAAGCAATGATTCGTGTCCTGCGAATATCTTTTTGGTAGCTACGTCAAGCAAAGATATTTGGCCAGGTTTAGCCTGTGGATCAAAAGCGGATCATAAAGATAAATACTAAAACAATCAGACATGTACGATAAACTACTCTCCCCATTAGACTTAGGTTTTACCACTTTAAAGAATAGAGTGCTGATGGGCTCTATGCATACCATGCTGGAAGAATTAGATCCAACATTTGAGCGTATGGCTGCCTTCTATGCAGAACGAGCTAGGGGCCAAGTAGGCCTGATTGTCACTGGAGGCATTGGACCGAATAAACAGGGCTTAGCCATGCCTATAGGTGAGCCCTTTGATCATGAGGAGCAGTGTGCTAAACATAAGATCGTGACGGATGCTGTCCATCAGGAAGGTGGTAAAATATGCATGCAGATACTGCACGTGGGGCGCTACGGATATACACCAGAAAATGTATCGGCGAGTGCGACCAAAGCCCCCATCTCACCTTTTCCTGCGCGAGAGCTTTCGGGAGATGAGGTAGAGCAGACCATCAAAGACTTCGTACACTGTGCCGAGCTGGCGCAAAAAGCTGAATATGATGGAGTAGAGATCATGGGCTCAGAGGGCTATCTGATCAATCAATTCATCGTCAGCAAAACGAATAAACGTACAGATGAATGGGGCGGTTCGTACGAGAATCGAATCAAACTACCCATCGAAATCGTAAGAAGAACGAGAGAGGCCGTAGGTGAGAATTTCATCATCATATATCGGCTGTCCATGCTGGACCTTGTCGAAGGTGGTAGCACCTGGGAGGAGGTGGTACAGCTGGCCAAAGAAATAGAAAAAGCAGGAGCCACCATCATCAATACCGGTATCGGATGGCACGAAGCGCGTGTACCGACCATTGGCACCATCGTCCCTAAGGGAGGATTTGCCTGGGTCACTAAGCGGATGATGGGCGAGGTAAATATCCCGCTGATCGCTACGAATCGGATCAACATGCCAGACGTCGCAGAGAAAATTCTCCAAGACGGATGCGCTGATATGGTCTCTATGGCCAGACCATTCTTAGCTGACCCAGAGTTAGTCCTGAAGTCAATGGAGGGCAGAGCCAATGAGATCAATACCTGCATCGCCTGCAATCAGGCCTGTCTCGATCACACCTTCACAGCTCAGGTCTGTTCTTGCATCGTGAATCCTAGAGCTTGTCATGAAACAGAAATAAATTATCTACCGACTGATCAACCAAAGAAGATAGCTGTAGTTGGAGCTGGACCTGCAGGTCTGGCAGCCTCTACCATCGCCGCAGAAAGGGGTCATCATGTCGATTTATTCGAAGGCGAATCCGAGATTGGTGGCCAGTTCAATATGGCAAAGGTCATCCCAGGCAAAGAAGAGTATGCTCACAGCATCCGCTACTATGGGGAGATGATCAAGAAACATAATGTCAATCTTCACCTGAATCACCGAGTGAGCGAACAAGAGCTGGCTGAAGGTGGCTATGATGAAATCATCATTGCGACAGGTGTCACACCACGCCAGCTGGATATAGAAGGCATAGACCACGCTAAAGTTTTGGACTACGCCGATGTACTGTATCGCAATCAAGAAGTAGGTAAGCGAGTAGCCATCATCGGAGCTGGAGGTATCGGGTTTGACATGGCAGAATACTTATCTCATGACATGGAGCATGAGTCGCCTACGATGAATGTGGAAGCATATATGAAAGAGTGGGGCGTGGACATGGACTACACCAGAGGTGGCTCACTGGCGACAGCTGCCCAGCCGCTGGCCTCACCCAGAGAAGTGTATCTCCTCAAACGATCGAAAGGAAAACATGGCAAGAAGCTTGGCAAAACCACTGGCTGGATACACCGCTCGAGTTTAGCCATGAAGAAAGTAAATATGCTCCAGGAGGTCACCTATAAAAAAGTAGATGATCAAGGACTGCACATCCATGTCAATGGTAAGGATGAGGTCTTGGATGTAGACCACGTTGTGGTATGTGCGGGTCAAGTACCGCTTAATACATTGCACCAGAGCTTGACGGATAAAGGGATAAAAGCTCACCTAATCGGAGGAGCTGCAGAAGCAACGGAGCTAGATGCAAAGAAAGCAATCAAAGAGGCGAGCTATTTAGTGGCAGCACTATAGGATATTGATCTCAACCACCAAAGTCATCCTGAATTTAGTTCAGGATCTGGCCTGGGGCGCAGCATCATGCTGAGCTAATACGATAACTGTAAATGCGAGCCCCTTCATCAAAGACAATAATAATAGTCAACCACCAAAGTCATCCTAAATTTAGTTCAGGATCTGGCCTGGGGCGCAGCATCATACTCAGCCAATACGGTAACTGTAAATGCGAGCCCCTTCATCAAAGACATCATAATAGTCAACCACCAAAGGCATCCTAAATTTAGTTCAGGATCTTGCCTGGGTATCAGCATCATGCTCAGCCAATACGGTAACTGTAAATGCGAGCCCCTTCATCAAAGACAACAATATTAGTCAACCACTAAAGTCATCCTAAATTTAGTTCAGGATCTGGCCTGGGGCGCAGCATCATACTCAGCCAATACGGTAACTGTAAATACGAGCCCCTTCATCAATGACAATCATAATAGTCAACCCCCAAAGTCATCCTGAATTTAGTTCAGGATCTGGCCTGGGGCGCAGCATCCTGCTGCATTAAAGGCCCATGCTGCTCCCTCAAAAGTATCTTCTAATTCTTAGCCCATCTTGCGAATAAACTGATGCAACTTATAGTAATCCAAGTAGCGCATGGATGGAGCATCTGAATGAAGATTAGCCAAAATGTTAGTCTCTCGCCTCTCATAAAATCTAGAAAATAGCGACGTCACCTGCAGCTTATGTAGCAGCTCATAAGCTCTGATTAGAGCTGTCTTGTCTATGCTTCTGATCTGATAGAACAGGATCAGATTGTCAATCGACTCATCTATTTTTTGTAAGAATACTTCAGTCGTCTCCAAGCCTCTGTGCAGGATGGGGTTGTCAATGTGTCTAATTTGATAGCCTTTTTTATTCAAGGCAGAAGCCAGTGCTAAGTCTTCATATCCATACTTAGATACGGATTCGTTAAATGGATAGCGAAGGATGAGATCTCGATCAATGATAAAGTTATTCGTATGAAAGTAGCGTATGGGTAGCTTATTCCTGACATTAGCAGGCTGAGACTCTCTCTTGGTGCCATAATCATAATGCAGTCGCTTCTTAATATCACGTGGTGCTTTCTTTTCATAGATTCTTCCACCACAGACGACTGGCGCACTTTCTAAGTCAGACACATATTTTCTGATGAATTTTTTAGACTTGATTTGGCTGTCACTATCTAAGAAGAGTATTTTTTCATAGCGAGCATGTTGTGCGAGTTGGTTTCTGATTTTTGATCTGCCCTTATTTTGCCTTAGTTCCAAGTAGCTGACATAGAGCAGTGACTCTATACTTCTGTTCTGCTCCAAGTACGGAGCTTCGGAGCCGTCGTCAAAGCAGAGGATTTCGAAAGTGATAGCGGACTTTCGTAGCTGTTGCCAGAGTTCACCCACCAGCTTTGTGACATTTTGATTAAAGATGGGGATGAGGATTGATAGCATTTAATATTTTCTATGAGATTAATCAAAAACCAATGATGTTATTTACTTGGCTTTGTCAGAAAAACTCTTTCATTGGGATAGTGTAGGATAGTTCATTTCGCGTAGTCCTTAATATTGTAGATATCATTTTTGATATTTCTTTTAGCTAATACTTCAATTTTTGAATATTTTGATTTACCGTTTATAGAAATACTTCGTTGGAGTTTAATCACACTTAACCAATGAGAATTATTGATCAATTTGGCTTGAGTTATCCAAGTATCTGGCTTTTGTGCTATAATTCTTTTTCTTTTTTGGGATAACTCAATGATTCTTGCAAAATCAATAAGACCAAGCTCACTCGTTGTCTTTATATCATTTGCAAATAAAAACACTTTAGTACTTTCTCCAATCCCTTCAATCAATTCAAGGTTATCCTTATTGCTGGTTGCCCAGTCAAGAAATTTATAATTAAAAACAGAATTTGAAAATGTCGTAATTGGATCATCTTTATCATAATGAGCAATGACCATTTCCTTATTGAGGCCAACTTCATAAATTTTTCTAAGAGTTTTCAGTTCCAAATCAGTCTTATAATTTTCAACCTTAGATATATATTGCTTATCAGTACCAATTTTAGTAGCTAATTCGTCTTGTGAAATGCAAAGAATATGTTTCCGCAGCTCTTTTATAGCACGGCCATAATTTATCCTTTTAATATTCTCCTCATCTTTTGTAGAGTTTTCAATTGTTACAATTGGGTCTAGATGAAAGAAAAAATTGAATTCTTCCTTATTAGGAAGTCTTCTTGTTTGATTTAAACTCTTCCATGCTAATGCATTATCGATCAATTCAACTTCAGCAAAAAGTTCTTTGTTTTCTATGATTTCATAGCCAAAATCACCTTTTTGGAATCCAAGTGATTTTAAAGTTTGACGAATGTTTATTTTTCTAAAATCTCCACTATTAGATAGAAAAGAGATGTTTGGATACTTAACTGCAGTAATCTTTAGTATTC
The DNA here is from genome assembly GCA_937929945.1 of uncultured Saprospiraceae bacterium. Taxonomy (GTDB): domain Bacteria; phylum Bacteroidota; class Bacteroidia; order Chitinophagales; family Saprospiraceae; genus CALFUK01. The sequence goes on along the minus strand of CALFUK010000019.1, from coordinate 15,930 downwards.
TGTTATTTTTTCTCATCTCCTTTTCAAATTTTGATTCATTAGAAAGAATATGGTATTCAATAGCTTCTCATTGTCTTGAACATACTGAATGGCAACTCTACTTTTCTTTTTCGGAAGATTACTCCCATCCATCAGTTCACCCGACTCTATCACTATTCTATCCATGTACTCAGCATACCTAGCATGAATATGAGGGGGTAAATGATCACCACTATAGCATTCTATCTTTATACCTTCAATTTCTTCAAGAGTCATAAAGTAGTTTAATTAAACAACAATATAATATATTTCTGTCTATAGGTACGAATATATTTCACTGAATATTGTTTAATTACTTGATATTCAGTTGTTTATAATAGGTAATTATTATTGAGGTTCGTAGAATTATATACGAAGAAATTTAATTAAAATCTCTTTCATGTCTGGTGATCAGCTGGCACCCACAGCTTGAGTGACTGTGGGACTACCTCAAAGGTGACTTTGCCATCAGAAAGATTTCCCTCACCATCTATGTGGAAGTGCATCTCTTCTTCGCACTCGATGGTCACCTTCTTAGTTTTCACAATATCTACAAAAGGTACCTTATGAATGGATTTATTGAAAAAGCGCCAGACGCCGAGTATGTACTTGATCTTGGAGGCGTCTTTAATCATCACTAGATCAAGGACGCCGTCTTGAAGATTAGCAAATGGAGCAATGGTGAAATTATAGCCAAACATGGAGGCATTAGCCACATTGATGGAGAGAAATTTATCTTCGATCACCTGCTCTGCCGTGGTGATCTTGTAGGTCTTATTTTGATAGCCCAGAGCCTCTTTGATGCTTTGATTAAAATAGACGGAGAAGCCACGAGCGCTCTTTTCTTTGGTATAAAATGCCACTGAGGCATCAAAGCCCACACCTGCCATATTAATGTAGAATAAATCATTGAGCGTGCAGGTATCTATGGTAATTTCTTTGCCTGAGTTAATCAATCCAAGGGCTTTTTTAATATCTCTGCCCAGACCCAAGTGCATGGCGAACCCATTGCCTGAGCCACCTGGAACGACGGCCAATGCAGTAGTAGAGTGGAGTAGGGGTTGTGCTATTTCGTTGATGGTGCCATCACCTCCGACTGCGACGACGATATCTGTCCCTTGGGATACAGCCGCTGCGGCTAACTCGCGAGCATGCATAGGTGCCTCCGTGAGCTTCAGCTCATAGTCAAAAAGCTTCTGATCCAAAGACGCTCTGATCAGGCTGTTGATGTTTTTCTTATCAGAAACGCCCGAAAAGGGATTCACTATAAATCTAATGGTCTTCTTCTCCAATGATCCTTATTTGTATACAAAATAGCGCTGCATCGGAAAACTAAACAATAAGCCCACTATTATTCCTGCAATGGGGCTAGTCAAATAATAATCTTCGATGCCGATGAAGTCTCTCAGAGCCCATACGAGGAGCCAGTTGAGACTCATATTCCCGATGGCTATGACTAAAAACTTGATACCCTGATTTGAAATTTTATTGTCTTTACTGATGAACGTCCAGTTGCGACCTAAAAAGAAGGCAATGATAGAACCTACAGTCATACCAATCGGTGTCGCGATCAGTTCATCTACGCCAAACTGATAATGCAGCAGCATCTCGATAGCCTTATCCACAGCGGTAGCAGTGAGCGCACTGGCATTCCATCGGAAGAAGGACTTCACCAGTGGTACCTGCACTCCAGACTTCTTGAGGACTTTCTCCATACTTAGGTCAGACTAAAATAGACCAATATCTGTAAAATCACATTCGCTACGATACCCGCCAAGAGATCATCCGCCATCACACCTACGCCTCCATGCATCGCTTCGGCCTTACGGATCCACAGTGGCTTGCAGATGTCGAAGATGCGAAAGAGGACCAATGAGATCAGCAGATTAGTGATGCTGAAAGGTATCCAGATAAAAGCAATAAATATACCCGCCATCTCATCGATGACTACTTTAGATGGATCTTCGCCCCACTCTGACTCTACCACGCCGCAGGCCCATACACCAATCAGTGTACTGACTACTGTCGCTATGATGAGCACCAAAGCCATAGCTCCCATAGAGGGCTGCATCTGGCTATGATACAGATAGATGAGTAGGCTGGCTAGCACACTTCCAGCAGTGCCAGGCCCTACGGGAAAGTAGCCACTTCCAAAGCCGCTCGCCAGGAATTTGGCTATCGCATTCATCAGAAACTACTCTTCGTAGTAGTCAAGACCAAGGTGATTAATGATCTCTTCTCCTCCGATGTGCCGGACTACATTTTTCAGTTTTTCGAATTGCTTGAATAAATCGTGTTGTGGATACAGGCCTTTAGCTACTTGTGGAGATTTTAGGTAGAATGACAGCCACTCTTGGATGCCTTTCATTTCAGCTCGCTTAGCCAAATCTAAGAATAGCGCTAAGTCAAGTACTAATGGGGCAGCTAAAATGGAATCGCGGCAGAGGAAATCAACTTTGATCTGCATTGGATAACCTAACCAGCCTGTGATGTCTATGTTGTCCCAGCCTTCTTTATTGTCACCACGTGGTGGGTAGTAGTTGATTCTTACTTTATGATACATGTCTCCGTATAGCTCAGGGTGTAGTTCTGGTTCTAATATTTCTTCTAGTACACCGAGCTTGGACACTTCTTTAGTCTTGAAGTTGTCTGGATCATCCAGGACAGCTCCGTCTCTGTTTCCTAAGATATTCGTGGAGAACCAGCCAGCGATGCCTAGGTACCTTGCTTTGAGGCCTGGTGCTAATACGGTCTTCATGAGCGTCTGCCCGGTTTTAAAGTCTTTGCCAGCGATGGGCGTACCAGTCTGCTTAGCGAGCTCTACCATGGCTGGCACGTCACAAGAGAGATTCGGCGCACCATTAGCGTAAGGTATACCCATTTTCAGTGCAGCGTAAGCATAGATCATACTAGGGGCTATGCCTTCATCATTATTCCTAAGACCTTCTTCCAGGCTGGCCACAGTCTGGTGCACATCACCTTCTTCGATGTAGATCTCTGTAGATCCGCACCACACCATGACGACGCGCTCACAGCCGTTATCAGCCTTAAATTTTTCGATGTCAGCCATGACAGCTTCAGCGAGTTCCATTTTGGTGCCGCCTGTCTTTACGTTAGGGCCGTCCAGTCTTTTTACGTAGTTCTTATCGAATACAGCCTTCATTGGCTTGATAGCAGAAAGTTCGTCTTTGATTTTGTCCAGTAGTCTCTGGTCAAGGACTTCTGCGTTAGTCGCCGCTTCGTAGACATTGTCCTCGAAGAGATCCCAGCCGCCGAATACGATGTCCTTTAGATCAGCTAAGGGGACCACATCCTTGATGTGTGGCTTTCTGTTTTCCGTCCTTTTACCCAGTCGGATGGTCGCCATCTGTGTGATGGAGCCTATCGGCTGACCTAATCCTTCTCTGATGGCGATACAGCCAGCGATAAAGGTAGTGGCTACAGCACCAAGGCCTGGAATGAGAATTCCTAATTTCCCTGTTGCTGGTGTTGCTTTTACTTCTCCCATGCTATCTTTTATGTTTTTTCTTATGTATTATAACCAATTGTGATCAAGGTACCACTGATATGTCTGTTTCAGGGTCTCATTGAGTGTGTATTGCGGCGCGAAATTAAAATCTTTTTTCAACTCTGAGATATTACAATTCCAGTTTCTCGGTTTTAATTCATTCATCTTATCCAGATCAAAGGTATCTGCTTTCTTGGTGATTCTACTTTTCAGTTGTGATAATCCTGCTAAAGCAGTCACAATTGAGATCGGTACCTTGGGATATATGGCCTTTTTGCCCATCACATGACTCACAGCCTTATGGAAATCTGGGCCGACATAGGCTGTCCCATCACTGACCACATAGGTCTTATTATCGATATCAGATTTGACGCCTTGCAGAATCACTCTGACTAAGTCTTTCACATAGATAAAACTGGTGATGCTCTCCTTCATACCGATCAGGGGGGCCACACCCGTTTTGATGCCTTTAAACAGCAAGAATATATCCTGATCTCGGGGACCGTAGACGGCAGTGGGGCGAAAGATGAGGTAGTCCAGCCCACTATCCTTGACAGCAGATTCAGCCTGCACTTTACTGCGGCCATAGTGAGTCACAGGCTGTAGCTCCATATCAGGCGTGACAGCTTGTGTTGGCAGCTTATCTGCAGGGCCACAGGCAGCGATACTGGACATAAGAACAAATTTCTTAAGTTCTCTCGTTGTTTCCTTCGCAAGATCAACTAAGGTCTGCGTGTATCCCGCATTGACTTCATAGAAGCTATCTTTAGAAAGTGCGCGTACCACACCAGCATTATGGATGATGTAGTCAAACTGATGTTCTTGCAGCAAGGCCTGAAGCGAATCTTTGTCTTTGAAATTAATTTCTACAAAGTGGGTATCAGGGTGCTGCAGATACTTCTTGCTGCTGGTCTTCCTGATGCCTGCATAGGTCTGCAGACCTGCATTGATGGCTTCTTCCACCAGCCAGCTGCCCACAAATCCGCTGGATCCTGTAATCAGAATTTTATCCATTCAAGTCTTGACTGTAGATTCTATAAGTCTTGTATTTGCGACCATTGAGCTTCTCTGCTCCTTTGACCATTTCTTGATTATTCTCCAATATCCATGATGCTTCACCACCGACCAGATTTTTTTCTTTCGCTTTATTGATGTTCATCGCATAGAATACAGCTTCGATGCCTTTATTGCGGTAGTCATCTAAGATGCCCAATAAGAGAATTCGGACGCGCTTCACCTTCCGTCTGCGCAGCAGCAGCTTAAATATATTGAATGGAAACAGTCTTCCCCTTTTAAAATCCTTGGTGATCTCATTAATGTCTGGAAGAGTGACTGAGAAGCCTACGGGTCTGCCCTCATGCTCTGCGATGTATACAAAATCTGGATCCACCACCATTTTCATTTCAGAGCCCAAGTGAGCTAATTCTTCATCAGTGGGAGGCACAAAGCCCCAGTTATCTTGCCATGCTTCAGTGTAGACATGCTTCAGACCACTGATCTCTTCTTGGAATTTTTTAAGATTGATATTCCTGACAGTGATGCCACTTCGGTTCAATCGCTGGAGGAGTAATTCTTGTAGCTTGACAGCCTTGTCTGAGGCATTCTTGGTCATGATCTCATAGGCGAAGAGATCCATCTCCTTAGTGAAGCCACAGGCCTCTACGTGAGCCATGTAGTACTGCGGATTATAGGTCATCATGACTAAGGGGCGACTGTCAAAACCCTCTACTAATAAGCCGCCAGTATCTGTAGTCAGAGAGTAACTAGAGGGGCCGAGTATTTTCTCTGCCTTTTCGGCTCTGAGCCAGGCTGTAGCCGCGTCGAAGAGGGCCTTGGAGACAGCTACATCATCGACTACATCATAAAAGCCAAAAAAACCTACATTGGAATTGTGATACTCATTGTAGTTCTTGCTGATGTGTACTGCGATACGGCCTACTAACTGATTGCCTTTCCAAGCTGTATAGAGCTGAGCTTTAGCATGTTTGAAGTAGGGGTTTTTGCTCTGGTTATGCATCTCCTTCTGACCCAGATATATCTCAGGTACATAGTAAGGGTCTCCATCATGCAGTGCATGAGGAAAGTCTATGAATTGTTTGATTTCTTTATTTGTTGAGACCTTTCGTATCTCAATTTTCATGAAGCTGTTTTTGCAATTCAAAAACCCCTAACTCAGTGGCAATTCTGGTGATCTTCTCAATGGACTCCGCTATTTGCTCAAATGTGTGCGTTGCCATGAGAGAGTACCTGATTAATGATGAGCTACTCGGTACAGCTGGTGATACCACCGGATTCACGAAGACTCCATTTTCTAACAGTTGCTTAGTCAGCATGAAAGTCTTGAAGTCATCTCTGATATAGATCGGTATGATCGGTGTCTCTGTATGTCCAGTATCGAAGCCTGCTTCCTGCAATAGCTTAAGCGCATAGTGAGTATTATCCCAGAGCTTCTGGATTCTTTCTGGTTCCTGCTCCATGAGTTCTAATGCCGCCAATACACTGGCTGCATTAGCTGGTGCGATACTGGCACTGAAGATCAGAGATCGGGCATTGTGCTTCAGATAGTTGATGGTATGTGCATCAGAAGCGATGAAGCCGCCTATACTAGCGAGTGACTTGCTGAATGTCCCCATGATGAGGTCTACATCATCAGTCATCCCAAAGTGAGAGGCTGTACCTCGTCCACCTTCACCTAAGACACCGAGTGAATGAGCATCATCGATCATGATGTTAGCGTCATATTTCTTAGCGAGCTGTGAGATCTCTGGTAGCTTACAGATGTCACCTTCCATGCTAAAAACACCATCTGTGACGATCAGCTTGATTTTATCTGGCTCACACTTCTTTAATATTTTTTCTAATGACTGCATGTCATTGTGCTTATACTTCAGCACTTTGGCGAATGAAAGTCTGGCGCCGTCTATGATACAGGCGTGATCAAACTCATCTATGATCAGGTAGTCGTGTCTTCCTAAGAGGCTAGAGACCACACCCAGATTGACCTGGTATCCCGTACTGAAGACCAGAGTCTGCTCCATACCGACATACTTCGCTAAGGCCTCTTCTAATTGTAAGTGGAGATCCAGAGTTCCGTTGAGGAATCTTGAGCCCGCACAACCAGAACCATATTTATCTACAGCAGTCTTTACCGCTTCCTTGAGCTTAGGGTGAATCGTCAGACCCAGATAGCTATTAGAGCCAAACATCAATACATTCTTGCCATTGATTTTCACGACAGTATCTTGCTCTGACTCGATGGTTCTGAAATATGGATAGAAACCTAGCTTCTGTACTTTCTGAGGGATGTCATATCCCTGCATTTTTTTATGCAGCATAAGGAAGGATTTAGGGGTTTATGTAGTTTGTCAGTTTATCAATAATATGTCTTATACCCGATCTTAATAGGATCTGCTCTAGGAATACGATTGCAAATATAGCACAAAAAATACCTAATACGACATCCAATAGATAGTGATGGATGGAGTAAACGGCTGAAAACCATGTCATTAGCATGAAAATAAATAATATTATCATCGCTATCTTTGTCTTTTTCTTCCAGGCGTAGTAGAATGCCACGACAGGATAAGCAGAGTGCAGCGAGGGTATAGCCCCGAATACATTAAAACTCTTGCTGTATATGCCTTCGAAAATGCTTGTCCCTGTCATTTTATCAAAACTCAGTAGACCAGCTGCAGATCCTGGAATATCAAATTTTCGCTCAAAACCATAGAGTTCTACATACCATGGGGGCGCAGCAGGGTAGGTGTAGTATATGCAAACACCTATGACATTCGCCAGAAAGAAGGCTAAGGTGAATCTGAGCAGCAGTGATCTATCTGTCATGAATAAGTAGATGCCCAATGCCACAGGGAATGGTGTCCACATCAGATAGGTGAAGCCAGTGATAAAGTCCAGCACGGGACTGTTATGCAGCCTGAAGTACTCATTGAGTGTCATCTTGACACCATCTATATGGACACCAAAGAGGGCCAACTCGGTGCGATAGACATCTTCTATGTGAACTTCATTATACAGGTAGCTGGGAAATACCCTTAGCGAATCAAGCAATATCCAGGATAATGTAAGTCCGATAAAGCCGATGAAAAACCGATGAGTTCCCTCAGTCAGTAAATACATGCTGGCTAATATCAAAATGAATGGCAAATGATCTGACCTGTATCCCACGCATAGGAATATCCACCCCATGTAGAGAGACATAAAAACCACATAAAATGTGATGCATAGCGGAGAAAATCGATTCTTCATGATGGTGGAGCGTACTTCTTACTACGCCATGGATTTCTTCTCTTCTGGAAATTTTGTTTGAGCAATATTATCCCATAATGGGCTGCTTACACCGTAGCCCTTACTCGGATGCACATAGTGATGCTTCAAGTGATGAGACTTCAATACATTCCAGAGCTTTCCTTTAAACTGGACGTGGTGTATGGCGTAATGTATCATATCATAGATCAAGTAGCCTGTGATGAATGCCGCAAAGAACGGGTAGAACCCAGCTCCACCGATCACGGACTTCCAAATGAAGTAGAATACGACGGCTAATGGTATACTCACTGATGGCGGCAGTACGAGTCTCATCCGATCCTTGGGGTAATCATGATGTACACCATGAAAGATGAAGTGGAGTCTCAGACCGAGCTTAGACTTAGGTACGTAATGAAAGACAAACCGATGCATGACGTACTCCGTCAGCGTCCAGACGAATAAGCCCAAAGCAAAGAAAGCCAGACCTGACACGAGCCCCAGAGCAGGAGCTGTAAACGACAGGTACAGAAAGTAAGCTATCACTGGCATGAAAATGAATAAGGGGACAGAGTAATGGACCTTCGATAAAGATTCAAACAAGCTACTCCTAAACATTCTGGTAGACTCTTCACTATTAGATACATAGTGTTGTTTACTCATAAATCAATATTTATTCTCTCGTAGGCAGACTCTCCAGTATCTAAAGTCAGGCCGTATAATTCAATAAATTTCACATTCGGAAAGACTCCGAACTCCTCCGCGTATACGTATATGTTCGTCAGTTTAGACATCTGTTGATTAATCTTGCAGTGAGCACCAAATTTGCCATCTTGGCCTGCTCCTATGTAGAGTTTAAGATCCTTGTACGATACGAAGGTAAACTCAAAACTATCAGGAGCCAGCATTCTGGACTGATAGCCATATGCCAGTTTATTTTGATAGTAATTAAGCTCTGCAATATCTCCTCCGGAGTTATATCGAATCCAGAATGAATGCATCGGGTAATCCTGATTGATATCACCAGAGGCTAAATAATTCAACTCATAAACAACGGTATTCAGGTTATGGTTGCGCTGAATGTAGAATAGCAGGCTATCATTTTGTGGTGGTACAGGGTAATCTTCAGGAAGACCAGAAGACCCAGGATCACGATATTGATTTTTTAATAAGTTTGGAATCATATGCTAAGTACCTTGTAACTGATCTCGAGCAAATATAAGTCTTCTATATGCGGTAATATTAGCTCCTATAGCTAAAATGAATATAGGAAATGTGAATATAGAAATTGTCTCAAATAAAGGTACCGGCAGCCAGTCCACTTCTACCTTGAAATCCGCACCTATAATTGACGAGGTGACACCACAAAGGACAGCAGATACACCGACGATCAGTATCCGCTCCGGACGCTGCATGATGCCTACACTACAGTCTACACCTAAGCCCTCAGCTCTCGCTCTGGTATAACTGACCATGATCGAGCCAATCATGGCGATAAAGGCAAATAATGAACTCAGAAAATAATCATGAGATATCAAATAATAGCAGATGCCCAGGAACATGTATAGTTCACTAAAGCGGTCCACCACAGAATCATAAAGAGCTCCGTATTTATTAGCCATATTGCCGACACGGGCGACGCGCCCATCCAGCATGTCCATCAGACCAGCAAAAAGGATGATGGCTCCTGCTATAGCGACAAATGAATGACTGGACCTCTCCCCATATTCTGCTCCAAATATCAGAATGATGGCTGCTGCTAAGTTCAGAATGAAGCCAAAAAAGGTGATCATATTAGGCGTGACACCTACCTTAATGAAGAGTTCTACCACTGGATTAATCAGGTGATATACCAACTGCTGAGCATTAGATTTCCAGTCCATAACGCAAAATTACTAAAACTCTACTTTAAATCTGGCTCTAATCCCCATACCCTTCACACCAAATATTTCCGGAACAGATGGATTGTCCAGATAGGTCAGTCTTTTGACCACATCCACCCGTAGCACTTTGAAGATGTTATAGAATCCGCCGCTGATCTCAATGTAAGGCTCGCTATCAAGACTATAAGTCTCGGGCGTCCCCGCTTCATCCAGCTGAAATTGAGGCAGATTAGGATTCAGGTCAGGATTATTACCATCTGTAAATTTTCCATAGATCACTTTAGCCGAGACGACTTCTCTTAGTTTTAGTTTCTTAATCAGAGGCAGACGGTTCATAAAGAAGCCTCCAAAGAAGTGCTGCACTTGCATCTCAGCATATTGGTCAGTGGCGAATTCTAAAAAGTTCATCATGTTATACGACCTCAGCTGATAGGAATAGGTCTGATTAGCTCTCGGGATCTTTAATAGCACGTATGGTAGCTCATCTCCAAATATTTTTCCGGCTTCGAATTCAAATAGACTGTGTCCCAGCAGCTTCATATTGAGCTTTTTGAATACATTCAATGACAGCTTATGATAATTGTAATCTCCACCCAGAACACCCTTAAGACCAGCACGATACAGGAGGGTTATGACGGGAAACTTAGTGAAGAGTGGAGTCCTGTACTGACGGCCCTGGACGAACTGCTCATTAGGAGCAAATCTGATGTTCATACCGACCTCTAAGGTGTTAATCTCCGTCAGAAAGGCTGTACCATCATCTGTCTGGAAGGGGAGCTCCAGATTACCATGAGGCACACGCGAGTCCTTCCTGGTGACCAGTGTATAGTCGAATGTGCCACCTTCTTTCGTGTATTCGACTCTCGTCAGCCGATTGAAGAGCATCTTATCAGTGACGCCTCTACGGATCGACAGTAAGACATTATCTGTCTTGATAAAATCAAGGTCTACACCTGGAAAATTCACATCATGAGAATGCTCCACATAAAGAGAGTGCCGAGGATTTTCCTTAAAGTCATCATTGAAAGAGTAGAGACCATAGGTCGAAAACTTGAGCGCTTTATCTCGAGTACCATAGGCTGCGTATCCTCCCAGTCGAAACTTAGAGGTCCACTCATGCGAGGTCTCTGCCGCAAACTTGAATCGCGAGCCTTCTACATCATTCCGACTGTAGAACGTAGGTACAGGGCCGATGTCGATGATGCCCGTCGGAATGTATCCTGTAGTCAGAATCTTGATGCCCCGCTTTATTTTTTTAAATGTCGGATGCTTATTGAGCGAATCGATCATAGTATAGGCCTGCAGCATATTCGTCGAGAGAGGTTCTATACGATTGTCAGCCCAGTAAGCATCTCCCTTATCATATGCATCATCTGCGTCGATCATGGACTCACCACCATCAAAGACCGACATGTCATCAGGGGGGCTAAAGTCATAATTATTATAAACTGTCTCCTTCGTACCGAAGATCCCCAATCCATTCTTAGAGAGGGAGTAGTCCACGGTGATGAAGTCCTTGGTCAAGACGAAGGTCTCACCCAGCCGCTCGAACTCGTGCTCGATCTTCAGGTCCCTGACAAAGTTAAGACTGATTCCACCGATGATGCCAAGGTCTGCCTTCTTGACGAAGTAGTTATCCTTGTGCGTGATGTACAGGTTACCGGTAAAGCCTTTATTGAGCTTATTCTTCGGAATGAATGCCAGATTGATCACGCTGTCACCTTTGTAATACAGTGTATCTATGATATAGTACCGATAGAAATTCACACCGACGGGAGCTAAGGGGCTGATGAACTGGCTCGCCAAAATAGGTACGACGTCTTCATAGATATCCACATCTTGATATAAGATCTCTGAAATACCATCAACACTCGTATCATCAATCAGGTCATCGAATTCTGTGTATTTCAGGGCTTTGCGGTGTTCTTTCTTCGTGTCATCACTCTTTCGGTAGTACACGGATGAGAGCGTCTCTTTCAGAAACATGGGGAGGTATAGCTTTCCATTGACTTCGGAGGTATCGATGAAGTCATTAATGAAACTCATACTCTTCATAAACTTCTTTTCCTTCAGCTGATCAGTGATGTTATTCACATCGAGCTCGATGATCTCCTGCTTGTCATAGGCATAATAGTCTTGCCCCTTAAGGCGATTTTCGCCCTTATTATCCATGACTTTCTTGATGAGCTCTACGGCTGGGTTATTCTTCTTTCTATACTTCTTTTTCTTAGCACTGATCACCGCAGTCTCCATGACCACAGAAGAGTTTTCAATTTCAAAATTGATCGCTTGCTTCCTTACATTTTTTTGGATAGCGACTGTCTTAGCTGTATAGCCAATAAAGGTAGCTGTCAGTGAGTCTGTAGCGTATCTGGTGTCAATCCTGTAGAAGCCGTCAAGATCTGTGGAGGCGCCTACATTGGATTCAGAAAAATAGACATCGACAAAGGGTAGAGGCTCTTTCGTGAATTTATCTACGACCTTACCAGTTATGATGGTAACATCTTGACCTACAAGCAGTTGTAATTGTAATAATAATGATACACAAAGTAATAACCTCATGAGGTACTCTCTCATTAACATAAAATAGATTTAAGCTACGCCTTTAGACCCAGTTCCTTCGTACAAAAATAATGATACTGTAACGAAGTCCTACAGAATATAGTTTACGATCGTTTTTTTTGCAAAACTATAGGATTCCAAGCTACAGAATAAACCAGGACAAGAGAAGTTGACCAGATATAGAGGATAAGCTCTTATATATCATTTACAAGACAATTAATGATATTGTCCAAACTGCTCTGAACCATATCATAAGTTAGTCCATGCTGCCACTGATGAGGCCATGCAGGCAGATACAAGTTGTCGAATCTGATTTACATCAAAATCCACTGCGAAATTCACATTTATACAACTTTGTATCTCGAATATCTTTATAATCGTATTTTACATTAATTAATAAGCTAAGACACAATACCTTGAAATTAGATATTCTCGCCATAGCCGCACATCCAGATGATGTAGAATTAAGTTGCTCAGGCACACTCTTGAAGCATATCGATGCTGGGAAAAGCTGCGGCATTTTAGACCTAACGAAAGGAGAGCTGGGGACACGTGGGAGTGCCACAGAGAGGGTTGCTGAAGCCATGGCCTCAGCTAAAATAGTAGGGCTGGACTATCGGGAGAATCTGGGTATGAAGGATGGCTTCATAGAATACAGTGAGATCAATCTAAAACGCATCATCAGCAAAATCAGACTCACACAACCAGAAATCGTCTTAGCTAATGCACCCCGAGATCGGCACCCAGATCACGGTAATGCATCTAAGCTGACCAGAGATGCATGCTTCTACGCAGGTCTGACAAAGTACCAGACACTACATGAATTAGAAGCGCAAAAACCATGGCGGCCAAAGTGCCTCTACTATTATATCCAGGACTACACGCTGGAGCCAGACTTTGTGATAGATGTCAGTCCCTACGTAGAGAAGAAATTTGAGAGCATCATGGCTTTTCGCACACAGTTTTTCGAAGATGGCATGACTGGACCCCAGACGCCTATCTCAGGTCAAGACTTTATGGATTATCTCAAGGCCAGAATGCAGCAGTGGGGTAGACCCGTGGGCGCAGACTATGCGGAGGGATTCCTTGCTGACAGAACCATTGGCATTAATGATTTATTTGCTTTAACTTAATCGAAAATATTGACGCATGTATAATAACATAGCCCTAAAAAGAACCGTCTACGCATCAGAGGAACACCAAATGATTGCTCAGGCTGTTAAAGATTTTTTAGAAAAAGAAGTGATGCCCTACCACGAGCAGTGGGAAGAGGATCAGATGGTGGATCGAGCCATCTGGCATAAGGCAGGGGAGCTGGGGCTACTATGCGTGGATATGCCAGCTGAATACGGCGGAGGAGGTATGGATGTCTCCTACAGTCTGATGATCGATGAGATTATCTCGGAGTATGGAGCATCAGGAGTGGGCTTCAGTCTCCACACCAATATAGCTGCACCCTACATCGGTAAGTACGGAACACATGAGCAGAAGCAAAAATTCTTGGGCAATATGGCCTCTGGTAAGTGGATCGCTGCTCTTGGGATGACTGAGCCAAGCACCGGGAGTGATTTACAAAAGATTAAGACTTCAGCCGTAGATGCGGGTGATCACTGGGTCGTCAATGGATCTAAGACCTTTATCACCAATGGCTACCTATCAGACATTGTCATCATGGCCGTGAAGACCAGACCAGGAACTGATCAAGAGGGTGTCTCTATGCTGCTCATGGAGTGTGATACACCTGGCTTCACCAAGGGTAAGCCACTGAAAAAATTAGGTCTGAAAGCTCAAGACACCTGTGAGCTATTCATGGAAGATGTCAAAGTACCTAAGGAAAATCTGCTGGGAGAAGAAGGCAAAGGCTTCATTTACATGATGACTGAGCTCGCCAGAGAGAGACTGGATGTAGCTGTCCAATCCATTGGAGGTGCGCGTAAAGCCCTCAATGATACCATCCAATACGTAAACGAAAGAAATGCCTTCGGAGGCCCGATAGCTCAATTTCAAAATACACAATTCAAGCTGGCAGAAATGGCCACTGAGCTGCAAGTATCAGAGGCCTACGTCGATCGCTGCATGGAGCTCTTAAAGACGCATGAGCTGACCGCGCAGCAAGCTTCGATGGCTAAACTCTATACCACCGAGATGCATGGCCGAGTGGCTGACCAGTGCTTACAGCTGCACGGGGGCTACGGCTTCATCTGGGAGTATGACATCTGTAAGAACTATGCTGATGCCAGGGTCTCTCGCATCTATGCTGGTACGAATGAGATCATGAAGGTCTTGATCTCGAGAGGTCTATTACCAGAATATCATGCGGAAATGAAAAAGCAAAGAAAAGCAAGACAAAAAGCCAAGACTGATCATGCAGCTAAGCCGGCTTCATCATAGTATCAGAACTATGCTATTAATCTTCTTATGTGTATTCTAATCTTGAGACAGGAAGTGATATGACTAGTTACAGGCATGCGTCTATGCATTAACTATCCAGCTTAATCATTGGGCCATTTCATTTGATCCAGGAAATCTGTGGAAAGTAAGCTGTTTGCATTCACGCTATCAATCTAATCAACTGTCATATTTAATATGCAATTCCAGATCATAAGCTCAGCTATTCACTAAGCCATTTTCTTTCTCTCTTATTAATGCTGACAGGAAGTCATATCGACATACCAGTATCTCTATCATTTGATAGCTCATTCTTGAAATAGGCTCCCATTAGCCCTAAAGTCAACCATTTCATCACTTATTTGGACCATATACGCTAAGAATAGCTAAAATGTTTAATCATTATATGCATGATTGCGCGGACTCTGTTATTTTTAGAGTGACCATACGACATTGATTAAGTTCATTTTTTAACTTCTTTAAAACAAAAATCAAATGCCAGAAATTAATTGGATCGCCATCATTGTAGCAGGATTAGTCCCCAGTATCTTAGGAGCACTATATTATGGACCTGTATTAGGAAAACAGTGGCTCGACTCGCTGGGATACACAGAGGAAGACTTCAAAGGAAGAAATGACGCACTCATTTACGGATCTGCGCTCATCCTAGCCATGCTCATCTCCACTTCTATTAAGATGACCAATGAGCTCGTACACAAGGATGTAAATGAAGCTGGAGAACTGGTCTATGCCAGCTTCCACACTTTCGGCCATGGAGCACTTCACGGAGCCATGCTGGCTATCACATTAGTCGTGCCTGTATTTCTTAGTCTCAGCTTATTCCAGAAGAACTCAGGAAAAAACATGCTCCTGAATGCTATTTTCTGGATCGTCTGCTTTGCTATAATGGGAGGGATATTGGATGCCTGGACGTAGCGCTGTCAGCAAATAGCTAAGTTTAATCATCCGCTCGGGTGCCTTAGCTATCTACGTCATAGATGTTTCATATGCTTAGGTTTTGGAGCTGAATGCCTGTCAGCAAATACCTAAATTCAATCATCCGCTTGGGTGTCTTAGGTATCTACGTCATAGACGTTTCATATGCTTAGGTTTTGGAGCTGAATGCCTGTCAGCAAATACCTAAGTTCAATTACCTGCTTGGGTGCCTTAGTTATTTACGTCATAGACGTTTCATATGCTTAGGTTTAAGAGCTGAATGCCTGTCAGCAAATACCTAAGTTCAATTACCCGCTTGGGTGTCTTAGTTATCTACCTCTTTTGCTTAATATTGCAGCGACGATGAATCGC
>CALFUK010000018.1 GCA_937929945.1 uncultured Saprospiraceae bacterium | reverse complement strand
CTATGACCTACTGAAGTCAAATTGCCACAAGAACCTTCATAGAGCTCGTAGGCAAAGACAGGGCTACTAAACAGTCCAGAGATATTGTCAATCTCAATAGTCAGCTCGCCGCTTTCAGGCACAGTCACACTGTACCACTGATCGAAGCCTGGATTATAGCCATGGCTTCCTGATAATCCACCATCAAAGGTAGGATCAGCTACTCCAGAGTCAGTCGCACAGCCATAGCTAAAGTCTTCGCATACAGAAATGACCGAACTGATCGTAAAGATGTTCGCGTTGTAACATGTTTGTTCTACAGGATCGGGTGTCGTCATGACTAAGGGTATGGCGTCCTGACATAAATCATTCGGTGGTGATGAGTCTACACATGAACGGACACAGAGCGAGAATGCACCTGGCTTAGCAATCGATAAAGGCTCGCCCAATAGCTGAAACACTTCGCTGGGTAATATCTTTATAGTATGACTACTCCCTTGGCTAAGTGAAGCGACCAGCTCATCACGATTGGTTTGTTGGCCTACTGTGATCGCCGATCCTGCTGATGAGAAGGTATAATTAGCTGTGGCAGGAGCTGAAAACGTATAATACAGCGCCCCATCCGGAGCGCAGTCAGTGGTACCAGTCACACTGTTATTACAGCTGTCATCAGAGAGGGAGATAGACAGTGCACTATTGCTACTATAATTCGGAGCAGGACTGCACTCGACCACACAGATATCAAAGTCCGTTTCAATGAATGTTACCGAAAGAATAAGACTAAAGTCAATATTGAATATTCTGGTGTCAAATGGAATAAAGACTTCTGTTGAAGTTGTATTAGCTGCAAGATCTAAAGTGTTGTGATAAGGGAAAAATGCGTTTTTAAAATCACCATCAAAAACCAAAGTCGGCAGCTCTTTCGCTAACCCTTGATGAATGTAGCTGACCTGGTAGAATTTTTCAGTCGCACTAGTATTCTCTAATTGGTAATAAGTACCGACCGAGTTTGTATTAGCAGAGCCTCTGGTGGTGCCTGATGTGACTGTACTGCAGGTGCCATCTGCTGAGACCGCTAGCGGGATCGCTTGATTAAAATCTATATGAGCAGGTATGTCCACTTCACTGACAGTCAAGCAAAAATCAGCACGGGAAAAATAGGCTTCGACCTTGATGTAGTAAGTCTTACCAGAAGTCAGACCTTGATTCATAATAGCGGTGCCGCAGGACTCCCAGCCATTCCCACGGCTACAAGCGACTTCTTGCGTATATTCAATATTGATGTAACAAAGACTTGACCCTCGACGCTTTTTAGGCTGCTCCTGAAAGTCAGGTACAGATTCTTCCCATAAACTGAGTGATACAAACTCGTTGACCAGATCAGTCTGAGGATGATCGAGAGAGATATTGACTTGCCCAGATGTTGGTGCTGTGAATTGGAACCAGACGCTGCGTAAGTTGCCAGAGAAGCATTTCTTATCACTTTTTAGACCAGCAGTTGTCGGTAGACCACATGGAGAAGTGCTGCAGTCGGAAGCCTCTTCATCATCTTCAAAGCTGCTGTATGCAAGTGTATAAGGATTGAGGCCATTGCACTCAGGATCACTACCCAAAGGCTGTACAGCTAGAACTTCTGCATCACAGATGAAGTCATTAATCGGCGTGATCTGGATGGTGACTTCTCTTGTCTGATTGGGGCATGGAGATGTATTAGTCTGCGCATATCTGAAGCTATACCTCCCTAGCGCAGCGCCATCAGTATCAAAAAAAGCATCACCATTCGCATCCACAGAAAAGCCTGCCGGTGGTGGTTGACTGACGGAGCTCCAAGTCCCGCCGGGATCAGCGTTCTGAAGTAGACTGAATAATGGGATGTTCTGCATACTGCCTACAGGATGATAGCTGATAACATCAGCATCACCTGCCGCATTGAATTCAAATACCACAATGTCCAATGAAGTTGAAGAACCACAATTTAAATCTGTATATGTGAATGTATAAGTTCCTGGCAGTTGGCCCATTGGACCAAAGGTGCCTGCTGTAGCAACAAAAGCACCACCAGTCGACATCATGCTCCCAGTCTCTGTCCATTCGCCACCTGCATCTGCCCCAGTCAAGAGATCAAATAAATCAATCAGAGCTGTGGAATTATTACATACTTCCGTACTACCTGCAGTTCCGGTATTCACACAGGCATCCTCTAAGCAGAAACTCACATCAGCATTGCCTGCAGATTCGATGCCATAGATCTGGATCAGTAGTTGATCTCCAATATTCCATCCGGTAAGTGGTAAAGTGTTAGTAGATGGAGATGGCTTACAGGTAATATGATTGGAACAATCCGACCAAATGCTAATACCGGGATTTCCAGCTTGTGGAATCCAATTCAAATGATCAGTAGTTGCTGTCCAGCTAAACCATCGATCATATCCGTACTGAGCTGAGTCACAACCACCATTCTGCCCACTATCAGTTGCACCATTGGTGCTGAATGGCAGGGTCGTCGGTGAGCCGCAGCCCGTGCCTGAGTCATTGATGAAGTCAGCAGGGATAGCGGTATCACATATATCTCCTTCTAAGATGCATTCCACACTCAGCTCAAAATTTCCAACTAAAGATCCAAATCCATCCACATAAAAGTAATAATCAGTGCCAGCGTCCGCAGAAAAAATAACGCTGGAGCCAAGACCTCCTGGTGGAGTACTATCATCATTAGCAACAATACAAGTGAACATCCCGCAACTACCGCTGTATACCGCCAGCTGAGAATCATCCAGATCAGTATTCGAATTAGAATCTGGATCAGCATCCACTGTGACTCGGATCTGTTGATCCGACCCAGAGAAGCTGTACCACACTCCACCAAAATTACCATCAGCTGAACCTCCACACTGCGGAGCTGTCCCTTGAGGCAAGCTAATATTGATATTGCCTGAGACACTGGCTCCACAAGTCACCACTGTGATCTCTGCACCAGCATACTCATCGTATCCTATGTCAACTGTCCCATTCACTCTGGCGTCTCCTTCAAAATCAAAACTGGGAGAATTAGCTAATAATACACCTGAGTCTATGCCGGGGGAACAAGGCAACAATCTGTAATCTCCATTCGCTTCATCTACAAAAATGGCAACATCAACCGTATTTCCTGTTGACGGCATTTGACCCAAAGTCTCCACCAGGTTATTCTCTGAAGTGGTGGTCCCACCTCCAAAATTGAGCTCCGCAGGAGTACTGCCTTTAAAGATCGTATTCTTCACGATCGACTGTCCAGAACCTCTGATGCATGCCTTTCCAGAATTTTGTATAATAGTCGAATGGATCACTTCCACCTGCACCGTCGTACCCACTGAGATCAGTTGTTCGTTCATCGTTTGGTTGATAAAGAGGCACTGACTAAACAGGACTGAATCCATTGGGCCATTCGAATCGAGGTTAATGATCGATCCAGATGCTGCATTAATATTTTGTTCGAAGACGGAATTAGTCACCTTCAAGGTGCCTGTCACTGACCGAAGCACGGATCCAGAAGTGGCAGCTACATTACCTGCAAAATAACAGTTATCAATGGTCGTGTTGTGTGTTCCATTCATCACAATAGCACCTCCAAAATTACTAAAAGAGGCACTGCCGCCATTGATAAAGCTGATGCCTTCCAGATGGACTTCGCTGTCATTGATTCTGAGGAGTCGATCTGTATCATCCATGCTACCATCTATGATCGTCTGACCTATACCGTTACCCTTGATGATCAAGTCTTTGTTATTGATGAAGATGTGGCCACTGGTCAATTTAATCGCCATTCCATCAGTAGATATATTAAAAATGATGCTATCCCCTGACTGTGCTATACTGACTGCTTCTCGGAGAGAACCTGATCCACTGTCCATACTATTCATAACCTCTATCGTATTAGCGGCTTGAGCGATATTAGTGAACATAGTCATGATACAAATCATCATGACCGCCTGCCCTAATCTCAAAAGTCCCGTCTCAAATGCCACGCGAACCATCCCTGCCGTATTCCTGACCCGGAGCTTTTTCAATAAGTTCTTGCGGTGTGACTGCGCCGTCTCATAGCTGACGAAGAGCTCTTCTGCGATCTCGTGACTGCTGCGCTCATAGGCGATCAGTTGAAGGACTTGCTGTTCCCGCTTGGTGATCATTGGTTTAATAGAAGAGGATGTTTTCATGATAGAAGTTTTTAGAAGTGTGTGTGTTTTAAAATATTGGTTGTAACGAATACACAAAGACCAGGACATCAGAGGACCTGAGAGATTTTAGATTTTCGTGGTTGTACTGTTGGATTGAGATAGACCAATCCGCTGTCAAGATGAAATTTTGGAAGTTTCATGTTTTGGAAATTTGTTATTTGAAATTGACTTGCTTAAAATTGAGCCACCTGACGTTTCGGGAGGCTTGCTGCTTCTCTGCCAGAACCTGATAGCGATTCAGTCTGACATCGATGTGGTATGACAAAGATAAATGGTCATTTTCATAGTTTGTGTCACCCGAAAGGGTGACAAGGGCACCTTTTTTCAGCCTCTAGTCCTGAATAAAGTAACACGAATGAGACAGCTAAATACTAGTCTGTCACCACTTTTCATTCGCTGACTGAATAGGTCGCCACCAGGCAGTATCAAATACACTCAGTGAGTAATTTCGATAATGAAGGGCTACTAGGTAAAGCATAGCCCTCTGTATCCTCCTTGAAAAAAGGGGACTTTGGCTATTGGTGTAGAGAGCTTATGAACACCCAATCATTTCAGTTTGTCAAAATACCTTCTTCGTCGAATACCCTATCCCTTGCTGCACTTCTGCTGGCATCACTAAGATAGTTCTGCTTATTGGTTCTTTCTCACCTCTTTGTACGAGTGGTCACATTTAGTGGCTTTGCGGTAGGGTCTGGGGTATGAACGGTAGAGCTTAGATAGCAAAAAACTCAGCCTCAAAGATTCCCTCTGACTGAATGGTCCGCGAAGCGGAATGAATGAGTCTACATGGCTATTTGACATTCAGGGAGGCTCTTGAATCAAGCCGGACTACTAACCTATGCTGGTCATCCTGAACCTGCCAGTCCGATAGGCTGGCTTGTTTCAGGATCTGACCTCGAGTGCCGCTAAACTTTCCATTAGGCATTCAAAATTGAACATTGAACATTTTTCACTCGCATTCCACAAAGCTATATTCCTGATCAAGACCGCAAATGACAGACCCAAGGCATCGGCAGTGCTGCTGCTAGCTATATTGACTTTACTGGGGATCACGACATCACCATTCATCGATTGCAGCTGAATATTGGATAAATTCTTGAGTTGTAACTGACCAGTGGGGATCAAGCTGATCTCAGCTTGTGGGCCTGTCGCCTGATCCAGGATGAGTTTTGGTTCAAGTGGATCATTGATGATGATGGTATTTTCTTCTAAGGTGATCTCGGAGAATTGCGATAGACAAATCATCCATTGTAGAATGAACAAGGCTATCATGATAAGTTTAGATATGACTGAAGATTTCATAGTTCATATTATTTGGAAAGGCTGAGTAATAGAACGGTTACTAAGTCCAAACAACCACCTTGATTCAATGAGATGGCTGCCTGACTTAATCTATATGAAAACACTTGAGATAAAAGAACTGCTTGACCGCTGTATCATAAGTCAGCCATCGTCGTTCTGTGATGTAAGGATATCAGAGGGTGAACTAATTTCTATAGGCGACAAAAGAAAAATTGCGGGCAGTACTAGATTGAAAAAGACTTCCATTTCCAGTATAAATCCAAATATCCGCCTCATAGTCTTCCTGTGTTTCAAAGCAATCAACCAAGACCTGGGGTGTATTTTTGATAACGAATTCTCCACTGGCCCAACTCCTCGGTGTAACAACAATTGTCATCCCACAAGTATTCACCGAAGTATCATTAAATCTGATGGTGGTATAGTCGTTTTGCGCTACTATGGTAAAGTTACCTGTGGATGAGGCTATACTATTGCCATAGATGACTCCATAAGCAAATGGTAATAAATCTACATCCCCAGATACTGATGGCCGATTCAATTCATTGCCTATTTCTACATCTCCTCCCATCATGTTGAGACGCAAATTTTCTGTTCCTGACAGGACAAAGGAAGTCTGTAGCGAGTTACGGCCCACATTTAAATATCGAGCCGGAGAAAAGAAAGGTGGGTTAAAAGTCTGAGGCTTTCCTAATTTGGCGTACACCTGATTGGCATCAGCTTGTTCTGAGACGACGCCTTGTCCGATGCTGAAGCAGCATGCGCAGCAGCAAAGCATAGTGATAAGGTATTTCATTGTTTTTACATTTTTGATTTGGTTGAGAAATGGATTTTGTTCGTGATCATAATTTGTTCATGGAGTTGCCAAAGTCTATGATTCCGTCTTGTATTGCAAGGCATTCTTATTTAACGGTCGGTTTGACTTATTTAACGGTCATTTTTAATAATGAGGATTTTTGAATATTGAATGTTTAAAGGGGAGTATAGGCGGTGAATGGCAAATGTTGAATTTTGAATGCTTAACGAGAAGTGAAGCCGCGCTCAAGGCCAGATCTTGAAACGAGCCAGCCTACCGGACAGGCAGGTTCAAGATGACTGACTCTTTAGTTAAAAAGTAGTCGATTTATCCAAAAAAAGCAGCAGAAAATAAAATGCAAGGGACTACATGATCATGTAGTTGACACCACCTAATCCATTCGCCATCTTTACATCATGAATGTCGATGTCTTTCATCATCCTTAGAGTTAAAGGTGTTCTGATAAAGGTCAAAGCACTCATTCTGGTTTCTAATTGAAAAACTTTTTATCGTAAAAAACCACTTCCATGAAAACACTATCCTCCATTCGATCGAATCTTTCTCGTCGTGAGCTGCAAGTCCTGCACCTGATCGCTTACGAATATTCCAGCAAGCTGATCGCCGCGGAGCTACACATCGGCTATGAGACCGTCCAGAGTTACCGCAAGAGCCTACTCCGGAAACTCAGTGCTAAGAATACTGCTGGACTCGTCCGGATCGGATTTGAGACAGGATTGCTACAACTCAGCTTAGCAGAATCAGCCTGAATCTAATAAACCAAACTTCTAATCTATCGAACCGTGAAAGGTCTATGATGCAGATAATTCAGACACCCAAGTGGATGATGACAGCACCACAATAGTTGTTATCAGCCTGTTTTAAATTTTAACCACATGAAAACCATAACTAAAACACCCATTCCTTCAATTAATCACAGTCAAACATGAATCTATCCTCTCTAAAAAAATGCTTGATCCTTTTTTCCTTGATGATGTGTATGTTTCTGAGCTTAATGGCTCAGCCACCTTGCACGAATACGGCGCAATTTCCAGCAAACATTACCAGTGCACCAAGCTCTGGAGGAGGTGTAAGTGTGGAAATATCAAATTGCCTATTTACTGGTGAGTACTCCATCATAAGTAATATCCAAAGTGGCAAGCTATATCAATTCACCATTACCGATGATCATTATATCACGGTGAGAGATGGTGTTGATTCCACAATCATCATCGGACAAGGTGTTGCTCCGCTGACCATCACCGCCTTAAGTGACAATGATCTTCAAGTCCACTACAATCTCAATGATACTAATTGTGGTCAGATATTAAGCAATCCATGTAGGATTACCACCGTCCTCTGCCCTACCTGCCCACCTGATGTATGTGACGGGGCAATAGAACAAACTTTCATCAAAGACTTTGGTGATAACTGTAGTCAGCCTACAGGCCTCACACTGGCTTCCAGTGGAAGTACGGATAGTGAACAAAATGGTAATTGTGACCCAACCAACTATGGCATCGATCAGTGGTTTACGTGGACAGCGACAACCACTCACCTGGCATGGAATCCATCTAATGGTAATCCTGGCATCACCATCTGGTCTGATTGTGCTACATCAATTGTTTGCAAACCAACACCATCAACTAATACGATACCACTCTCAGGCTGGGATCTCGGCGATGACCTGATCATCCAAATTTATACACC
>CALFUK010000017.1 GCA_937929945.1 uncultured Saprospiraceae bacterium | reverse complement strand
TATCCAGATCATATTGAAAAAAGGAATATAAATTAATTATTAATTCGAAAGAGAATTGTGGAATAGAGGTAACCCTTTCAGTAAATGAGTACACTATCGTATACATACATAGACCAATAATTACCTGAAATACGTCGATCTCATGGATAGCCATGACACGTAAATGGATGGTGTAGCATAGATATTTATGCATAAGCATTCAAACCTCAAATAAAACCCTCTCAAAATGACAAATTCCAAGATCAAAGTTATCCTTGCTGACGATCACCAGATTGTACTGGACGGATTAAAGACTTTGCTCAATCAGGAGCATCACCTATGCATCCTGGAAAGTTTTAATAATGGCTCAGAAGCTGTACAGTACTGCTCACGAAATCAGGTAGACATCGCTCTATTAGATATCAATATGCCCATTCTCGACGGCATAAATACCTGCGAAGTCATCTCTGCTCTCAAGAGCACTAAGGTTATCGCTTTGACGAATCACCAAGAACTTGCCTTCATATACAGGATGCTCAATGCAGGAGCTAAAGGCTATCTACTGAAAACGGCAGACAAGCATACCCTCATCAGAGCGATAGAGACAGTGCACACAGGAGGTACCTATTTTTGCAATGACATCAGAAACACGCTCATCTCAATGGATTCGAATCACAGCCCTGGCAAGCAAGAAGTCCTGCCTAGTCTCTCCCGAAGAGAAAAAGAAATCCTGACCCTCATCATCAAGGAAAACACCACGAAAGAAATCGCCAGTCAGCTCTACATCGGCCAATGCACCGTAGATACGCACCGAAAAAACCTGCTCCGTAAGCTTAATGTGAAAAATACCGCAGGACTGGTCAGACTGGCCTATGAGACAAATCTATTAGTATCCTAAACCACTAAAGAAGTGCTAACTTGGCTATGTAACACTCTGCCGAAACAGATAAGCTCCTTGGCGCTCGGTATTTACTGCATACTTTTAGCAGCAGTCCCCACCGGTATTATCCTGGGCCAATCGACCATCTACATCGACCAAGACTTTCAAGAGACTACACTCGCTGGCCACATAGAATACTACATCGACGATAAAAAAGAGCTTAGGCTCGAGGACCTGCTACCAGTAGAAGGTCAATGGACAGAGCATACAGGCCAACGGCTATTTTTTAGTCCCTCAGTCGCGCATCACTGGGTCACATTCACGATCAAAAATATAGAACCATGGGCAAATCAGATCTATCTGAACATTGCCTATGCGCATATTGCAGACTATCAGCTATACCTCCTTTTTGATGGAGGTAGAAAGGAGATCCTGCCTCGGCAGGGTGACAATTACCCTTATGATCGACGATTAGTCAATCATCCCCATTTTGTCCATTCTATCATGCTGGATTCTCTGCAATCTGTGAGGGTCGTCCTCTCTTTTGATCAAGAGGGCCAAGACCTACAGCTACCACTATTCCTGAGCTCAGAGAAACATTTTTTCGAACAGGATCAACAGACTAATTTACTTATTGGATTTTGTCTCGGTCTTTGTATCGTCATCATCATAGGTCTACTGAGTCTTTATTATTTCTATCGAGTGAGTTATATATTGCTTCAAGTATTGACATCGATCAGTAGCGCATTCTATGTCATGGCAGAAGAAGGCTATGGATTCGCCTATTTATGGCCTTCTTTCCCTACAATGAATGGCATATCTCGACCTTTATTTTTAGCTATGGTAGCCTTGCTGTCGCTTCTATTTACCTTCCAATTATTGCGCATCAAAACTAACATACATCCATGGTACTACAGAGGGATACTATTCTATATTGGCTGCTACGTACTATATATGATCTTAGTGCATCCACTCTTCTTACTACCGATCAATACAGAAACAAGCATCGGAGCATACATCAGTATCTTTCTATTGATGACCTTAGTCTTATTTCTTCTGAATTTAGGTATATGCCTGTATTATGCCATCAGGTATCGGAACCCTGATGCACGAATACTCTCCGCAATATTCGCCCTATTGGTGATCGCCCTATCCATCAGAACGCTATCTTTTCACGGCCAGAGCGCCAGTCACTTTTTAATCAGTCATACTGGACTATTCACCCTGTCTCTGCAGACCGTCCTGATCGGAGCCTATCTCTTTAAGAAGAGCTTCCAGATTATCAAGGAAAATCAAAAGATCAGATTAAAGATCGCTCATGAAAGACAGATAGCCTCAGAAACAATCATCGACTCGCTACACAGTGAAAGAGAACGCATTTCGATGGATATCCATGATAGCCTGACGAGCTTAGTGACAGCAGCTAAGATGAATCTGGAATCTTTGCAAGATAAGTATGCATCCCTCATACATGACCGACAATACCATATCTCACTGAGCTTGCTCAAGGATATCAGCCATGAAATGAGAACCATCTCACACAATCTGATGCCGAAAACCTTACGGGCATTTGGACTCGTAGCCGAACTAACAAAACGCATCGCTCTAATCGAGGCAAGCCACAAGCTAAAAATAGAACTGGAAGCCTTCGGATTTTCAAAAAGGCTGCCTGAACGAATCGAAATAGAGCTGTACCACATCAGTATGGAGCTAATCGATAATGTCCTAAAGTATGCTGAGGCAGATCACTTTCTCATACAAATCAATCAATATGAAAAGGAGATAAATGTAATTTATGAGGATAATGGAAAAGGCTTTGACGTAAATAAAATCTCATCAGACTCTAACGGTATAGCTAATATCAAAAGCAGAACAAAATGGCTGCATGGTGAGGTAGACATAGACTCGTGTGAAGGCATCGGCACGACGATCACGCTGAATATCCCCATCATAACCGTCACTCCAAATCCACGCGAAACTCTATCCAAGTCCTATGCTGTAGTTATATGATCTACCTCCGATAATTGCAGCTCCTTGATACTGATTTCTCTCATTTCTATTTTTCTGATTTTTCCAGTGACTGTCATTGGAAAGTCATCCGTGAATTTGAAATAGGCTGGTATTTTGAAATAGGCAATTTGGTCATGACAAAACTCTTGCAGATCTTCGGCAGTGACATTAGCTCCATCCTTTACTTTGACCCATGCCATAATCTCTTCTCCAAATTTCTGACTGGGTATACCGATCACTTGCACATCACTGACCTGCGGATGAGTGTAGAGAAACTCTTCAATCTCTCTGGGGTAAATATTCTCTCCCCCTCTGATGATCATATCTTTAATTCGACCAGAAATATTGACATAGCCCTCCTCATCCATGACCGCAAGATCTCCTGTATGCATCCAGCGTGCCTGATCAATAGCTTCTCTCGTTTTCTCCTCATCATTCCAATAACCCAGCATCACACTGTAGCCTCGAGTACACAGCTCACCTGGCTGTCCTAAGGGTAAGACCTGGCCCGTGTGCTCATCAATAATCTTGACCTCGATATGAGGGAGTACTTGTCCGACGGTACTGACCTGCTTATCTAAAGGTGTGCCGATCTTCGTCTGGGTACTGACCGGGCTGGTCTCTGTCATCCCATAAGCTATCTGTACCTCATGCATATTCATCAGTGACTGCACCTTCTTCATGACTTCTATGGGGCAAGGAGATCCAGCCATGATGCCCGTGCGTAAGCTACTTAGATCATAAGAGCCAAATGATGGATGATCCAGCTGAGCTATGAACATAGTTGGCACACCGTATATAGCGGTAGCCTTTTCCTTCTCAGCAGTTTCTAATACTTTCTGCGGGTCGAAGCCTTCACTGGGATAAATCATTGTGGCGCCATGAGTCATGCATCCAAGATTTCCCATCACCATGCCAAAACAATGATATAGAGGAACAGGTATAATGAGGCGATCCTGCACACTGAAACCCATAGATCTGGCTACGAAAAAACCATTATTAAGAATGTTATGATGACTTAAAGTGGCTCCTTTTGGGTATCCTGTAGTCCCGCTGGTATATTGAATATTTATGGGCTCATCGAATGCAAGAGAAGATTGGCGCTCCTGTAAATCCTCATGCGAGGCATCAGTCGCTCTAGTCATCAGCTGGCTCCAGCTGATGCATCCAGCTGGAGCAGTATCAGATAAGACTACGACCATCTTTAGATTTGGTAAAGCCTCACTTACTAACGCAGCAAAGCTATCTCGCGCTAACTCAGGCACTAGCTCAGAAATCATCTCCACATAGAAAGATGTCTTAAACCGTTCAGCCATGACCAGCATCTTGCATCCTGATTGATTTAGGGCATAGGTCAGCTCATGCTTTCGATATGCAGGATTGATATTCACTAATATGACACCTACCTTAGCTGTAGCAAATTGTATGACTGTCCACTCATAGCGATTCGGTGCCCAAATGCCCAATCGATCACCTTTTTCCATTCCACAGGCCAATAGTGCCTTAGCACAATCATTGACTTGACTTGATAGCTCGGCGTATGTCCATCTGATTTCCTGCTCGATGACTATTAATGCTTCTTCATCTGGATGGATAGACGATATATGGTCAAACATGTCGCCGATGGTCAAGCCTAAGAGAGGTATAGAACTCGTACCTGATGTATAACTCTGTCTTTTCATCAAATCCAATTTGATCAGAAGATAGTAAAATACATCTACATCGATGAAGCCGAATCTAGTCGATAGTTCTTAATCTGAGCACATGTGCGCATAAGGATGCGATCGGCATTATTTGTAGCGTAGAAAAATTAGCTTTTCAGAAATATTGCCTCCGCAGTGGCAGTAGTGATGCTGGCGACTTCTGCGACTGGCAGCTGGTGCAGCTCTGCGATTTTTTCTGCAATGAGGGGGATGAACTTTGGTTCGTTTCTCTTCCCGCGAAATGGATGGGGCGCTAGATAAGGAGCATCCGTCTCCAGTACGATTCTATCAAGTGATATCTGCTTCACGACCTCTCCAAGTCCAGAATTTTTAAAGGTCACAACGCCACCAATCCCAATATAGAATCCGAGGTCAATAATGGCTTCAGCCTGCTGCACGGTACCCGAAAAACAGTGAAATATCCCCGATAAAGAATCAGTCTTGTGATCCCTCACCATGTCAATGCAGTCATCAAGAGAGTCTCTCGAATGGATAATGAGCGGAAGTGATGCATCATTAGCCCAGCGAATTTGCTGAAGAAAAGCATCCTGTTGCTGCTGCTCAAACTCTCGACTCCAGTAGTAGTCTAAGCCCACTTCACCCACAGCGGCATAATCATGAGATACCAATTCTTCGTGAATGATGGCAAGCTCCTCAGTATAATTAGCTCCTACTGAGCAGGGATGTAGCCCCATCATCGGAATGCATACATCGGGGTGTGCTGCCTCAGTCTGTCGCATCACCTTGATGTACTTGGAGTCAATGTTTGGCATGTATAGCTTCGTAACCCCAGCGTCAAGTGCAGCTCTAATGCAGGCATCTCGATCTTCATCAAATTTTTCTGCGTATATATGGGTATGTGTGTCTATAAACATATTTTTACTTCAGATGGCAAAAAAACAAAAATACTACGTAGTATGGAATGGCCACGAGCCTGGAATCTATAAAAGCTGGGCTGAATGCTTGGCGCAAGTTAAGAATTATCCGGGAGCTGAATATAAGGCCTTCCCTAATGAAGTCGCAGCCGAAGCAGCCTTCGCCAATCAATACGGCGACTATAAAAAGACAGGTGGCAAAGCCGCAGCAGTCGATCATGAGTCTATCACTGAGATCGTGCGAGATAGCATCGCCGTGGATGCTGCCTGTAGCGGCAATCCTGGGGATATGGAATACAGAGGCGTGAAGACATTTTCTAAAGAAGAGTTATTCATACAAGGCCCCTATCAAATGGGGACTAATAATGTAGGTGAATTTTTGGCCTTAGTGCACGCGCTAGCCATGCTGCAAAAAGCGGGCAATGATCACACGAGCATCTACTCTGACTCAAAAATTGCCATCGGCTGGGTCCAAAAAGGGAAAGCCAGAACCAAACTCAAACGCACCGCTAAGAATGACATACTATTCCAACTCTTAGCCAGAGCTGAAAGCTGGATCTCAAAAAATAAATGGAAAAATCCAATCCTGAAATGGGAGACTAAAGTATGGGGCGAAATACCCGCAGATTTTGGTAGAAAGTAAGTGCTCCTCTACAGCCGGTAAAATTTCATTTTGTAGTCAGCATCAACAGCACCTTTCTTAATACCCTCAAGTTTTCTTTTGATGAGTCGCTTTTTGACAGGTTTCAGGTAATCTAAGAATAGCTTACCCTCCAAATGATCATATTCATGCTGGATCACCCGCGCATTAACCCCATCAAAGGTCTCTTCTATCGTATTGAAGTCCTGATCTTGGTATTTCAAGGTGACTTTTTGAGGTCGCTTTACCTCTCCTCTGATATTAGGGATGCTTAGACAGCCTTCTTCATAAGGCCATTCATCCCCCTCTTCACTGATCTTCTCTGGATTAATAAAGGCTCTTTTGATACCGACCAGGTCCTTCTCATCTTCCATGATTTGCTCAGTATCGATGATGAATACTCGAATGGAGCGACCTATTTGTGGAGCTGCCAGGCCTATACCGTGGGCATTGTACATGGTCTCCCACATATTCTCGATGATGGTCTCTATATCTTCATAATCTTGATCAATAGGGCTCGCGACCTTTTTTAGAATCGGATGTCCGAATGCAATAACTGGTAATATCATTATATATGTCCTAAATACTCCTGCAAAATAATAACTGCGCTCATTTTATCTACAAGGTGTTTGTCTTTTCGTTTTTGTTTTTTTACGCCGCTCATATAGATCACCTCTTTAGCTCGCTGTGTGGTAAATCCCTCATGCTCTGTATCAATGATCAAATCAGGGTATTTCTTAGCTAAGCCATCCATGAATTTCTGGATGAGCTTGGCCAAGTGAGTCGGCTGATCGTCAGCCAAAAAAGGCATACCAAAGACTAT
>CALFUK010000016.1 GCA_937929945.1 uncultured Saprospiraceae bacterium | reverse complement strand
GATCTAGAAAAGATCAGGTATATGCCAAGTGTCTACATCGTCGGTGAGATCGTAGATGAAAAAGATGGCATCACACTCCATACGACAGGTGGCAACATCCATCCACTGAAGGCTCAAGGTTGGCAGCATGTGACGGGTTGATTATTTTTGATTCACGATTATAATCATACCTGCCTGGCCTAGTGGATTGGCAGCAGTAGCTAAGCTGTTTTCAGTTTCTTATCCCTGCGCATCGTTTACTCTGCTAATCAATGACTCCTCTAAAAAAGAAAGCTGTTTTTGTATATAGGTAAATTATTATTTACCTTTCAAAGTGAAGTGTTCAGCGTTTTTTAAGGATATTGAAGCGAGATGGGTGGTATGTAGTCAGTATCAAAGGTTCTCATTTTTAAGATGAAACACCCATCTAAACCTGGAACGCTTATTTTCCCAAATCACGGTAGCAGTGAACTTGGTAAAGTCTTGGTGTAAGACAACTTAATAGTCTGATCTTTGGAGATAAATGGTTAAAAAATGGTGTAGCATTTCTCGTGATGTTTCCCTTTAATTTTGAGAACGGTGAAACCCTAGAAGAGAATTCTAAATGAGGTCTATGGCTCAGTACCAAAAGTCATTATTCCAGTCCTATAAACTATTGAGATTAAAGAAAAAGAAAACCCTCTGTATCTCCATTGATAAGGGAGACTGCTGCTTCGGCATCAATAACCATCGTCGCAGACCAAGAAATAGATCCATACAGCAAGCCTGGTTCCCCTTTCCAAGGGGAATACAAGGGGTTAAACCTTAGAAGAAGATTCTAAGTGAGGTCTATGGCTCAGTACCAAAAGTCATTATTCCAGTCCTATAAACTATTGAGATTAAAGAAAAAGAAAACCCTCTGTATCTCCCTTGATAAGGGAGACTTGGTTCTCGGTCTTAATAAACTTTACGGTGAACTAAGAAGCTTACATCAAAGGAATTAGCCTAAGGGCTTAGCAATCCTTGTCGGACTTAGCTATCCCAGTGACGATATATTGCAGTAGCTGAGCATCTATTCGGCAGCATTTTCTTAGAAACACCTAATCAAGAGCTTGAAAAGGAGCTAAGCTTAGCTGAGTCAGTCGCTCTATCTCCGCTAAAAGTGAGCACCAATGAAATTCATCTGAATCGAACTCCACCAAAAACCACGATAAAAAGACCCAAAACTCGATGAATTTGGTATTTATGAATTTAATAACAGACATAAATGCAGAAATGTGGGCATGGTAGGTAAAAAGGTTGTTTATTTGCGGCGTGGTAGGAATATTATGTTAATATTTCGCCTATTTACAATAATTATAGTTATGAGTAACGGTACAGTAAAATTTTTCAATGACGACAAAGGATTCGGATTCATCACGCCAGACGATGGTGGAAAAGATGTTTTTGTCCATGTCAAGGGTTTAAACGGAAATTCTCTTACAGAGGGAGACAAAGTCTCTTATGATGTAGAAGAAGGTCAGAAAGGCTTGAATGCAGTGAACGTATCACGCATCTAAGCTTTCCATAAAATTTGAAATTATTTTAGCCCGCCAATATTTTGGTGGGCTTTTTTTATGCCCTGATGCGACATCCAATCAATTCTCAATACCGAAATCCAAGGCTACCTTTCGAATAGTCTATCCCGATCACTATCGGGAGAGATATAAAGCGTGCTGTCTAAAACTCTAGGTCTACCCCGCTCCATCATCCCGTAAAGGACAAATAAATCACCACAATCAAGACACAGACTAAGACGGACCAGATGACATCCATCATGGTATAGCTGGCTTTGGTGTAGGCCCGATCCTCCTGAGTGGCCGTCGAGAAGGTCAGCCCCTTAATCTTCTCTAGAGAAGGCGCCTCTGTGGCATAACTCACCACTGTGATCACAATGGCACAAACGATAAAAATCAATAGACTGTAGTATTGGAAAAAGGTATTGTTGATGATCCAAAAGAATGAGCCTTCTTCATAACTGTGTCCCGATAAGGTCACTGGGGTATCAATCGCCAGTCGAAACAAACCCATAGCAAAGCCGACTCCCAAAGCCGCCAGACAGCCCTTTGCATTGATGCGCTTATTAAAGACGCCAAAGAAAAAGACAACAAATATGGGCGGTGCTAAATAGCCCTGCACACTCTGCAAATAATCATAGAGCCCTCGACTGCCCTGAATCACCGGTATCCACAGCAGACCTATGACCACCATCACGGCCGTAGCGATGCGGCCCACACGGACCAGCCCCGCCTCTGATGTCTCGGGCTTATATTTAGAATATAGATCCATGGTGAATAGTGTGGATGATGCATTGAAGACGCCTGCCAGTGAGCTCATCAGTGCCGCCAGTAGGCCAGCGACGACGATACCTCTGATACCTGCAGGCAGCACCGTAGCCACCAGCAGCGGGAAAGCTTGCTGTGCATTAGCCGCCACCATGTTACCATGACTATCGAGTATGGCATCAGCTATGCCCGGCATCTTACCACTCGACGCTAAGGCAAAGCAGATGATCCCTGGAAAGATAAATATGAATACAGGCAGAAGCTTAAAAAAGGCTGCCGCTATGGTACCTCGGCGTGCTTGCGTCAGGTTCGCTGCACTAAGAATCCGCTGCACGATGTATTGGTCAGTACACCAGTACCACATGCCGATGATCGGAGCACAAAAGAGCATCCCCAGCCACGGATAATTACCATTAAAATACCAGGCCATCGTCGTGTCCGTCTTCACAGGTGCCCATGTACCGATCATACCATCTGGGACGATTGGTTTCCACAAATTCCAGGCTTCTGATCCTGTGATGGCTTTCAGCTCATCCCATCCGCCCAGCGCTTTCAGCCCGTACCAAGTCACCAGGGCGGATCCCAATATCAAAATAACAGTCTGGATGGCCTCCGTGTACGCCACAGCTTTCAGCCCCCCAAGTATGGTATAAAGGCCTGTCAAGACGATCACTAATATCGAGCCCAACCAAAAACTATCCAGGCCCAGCACATTGACCTCAGGCATCAAGACGCCAAAGACAATGCCTCCAGCAAAAATGCCCACGGCCACCTTAGTCAATACATAGGCTACCAGTGAAATGATGGACAATACATACCGAGCACTCGTCGAAAATCTCTTTTCCAAAAATTCGGGCATGGTATAGATCTTGGACCGCATATATATAGGAGCCAGCAGCCAGCCCAAAATCAGCAGGCACCAAGCGTGTAGCTCATAGTGTGCCATGGCCACACCATCCGTAGCACCTGACCCTGCCAGCCCGACGATGTGTTCTGAACCAATATTGGATGCAAAGATCGAGGCGCCCACGACAAACCATCCCAGGTTACGCCCCGCTAAGAAGTACTCATCTGAGGTATCGTTCTTTTGTCTCATCACCCACCAGGTGATCCCTAAGATAAGTGCGAAGTACATCAGGATAAAAATCCAATCGATGGGTGCTAATACAGACATAGGCAGCTAGTTTATTAAAATGCGAAATGTTCTTGGAGATAACTCAGGGTCATGTCTGAGTAGTCCTTGATAAATCGCTTAATATGATTGAAATTAGAAAATTCTTCCGCTTCGTGGACGGTCGTCACGATGATGGTGTCACAGCCAGCCCGCTCAGCAGTCTCAGCACCTGTGATGCTGTCCTCAAATACAAGACAGTCGCTGACATCCACACCCAGTCGCTCTGCAGACTTGATGAATATCTCTGGATCAGGTTTCCCATTTACGACATCATCAGAGTGAAGAATGGATTGGAAGTATGGCTTGATCGGCAGATGATTCAGCACGAATTCGACATTCTCAGGTGGGGCAGCTGTCCCGATCGCCATGGGTATCTTAGCCGTGTGAAGTTCGTTCAAGAAGCGGCCTAGTCCTTTGATCAATTTGATTTCTTTGGCAAATAGGGCTTGATACCTTAGCTCCTTTTGCTTTGATATTTCGATTCGCTCTTGAGCTGTGAAGCGGTCTCCAAAATTTTTCTCTAGCAGCTCTACATTGACACCGTGTATTTTTTCTTTGATCTCGGACAGGCTCATGTCGATGCCGTGTTTTCTTAATTCTATCTGCCAGGCTTGATTATGGACCATCATATTATCCACCATCGTACCATCCATATCAAAAATAATTGCTTTCATCATGTGTGTGTTAAGACCAAACTTATCAGCTGATCTGTGATTTATTACCAGTCCTTTATATGACAATCACTCAAGTGAATTATCACAATGAGCTAGTGGCAGCCAGCACGGAGTCCTGACAGTTAAAGATACAAATAACTAGAAGCGGTTTGACTTGGATTAGGAATGGTAAAGTAGAGAATCTTGCTTAAAATAAAGCTTTATTGGACTGAATTATTAGTAGATCGTTTGCTTAAGAAATGGAGGGTGTTGATCGATTCTGACACTTGCTCAGATAAACGATAAGCGCTATGCACGCAAGAGTCGTGTCCACTCTCAGGCACAGATGATGAGGATCATAGATAGAGCGAATACCTAAGCCGATTCACTCGCTACAGCACTTTTTTGTGTTTATTAGAAATGATCAATGAAAAAGCTACCGCTATAACGGACAAGCCTAACAAAACAGTGAAGCTCACGTGTAGATTAGCACTATCGGAGATGTATCCTAAGACCACAGGCCCTAAGAGAAAGCCCACAAAACCAAGACCCGATACAAATGAAATGGCTAAGGACGCTGAGACTGACTGTATCTGTCCAGCAATCCGAAACAGTTCGGGTATGACCACAGACAGGCCAAGACCCACCAGCGCAAAACCAAAAATCGTCACTGCGAATGACGCCATCAAAATGAATCCGAAGCCTATAGTAGCTAAGAGAATGCCACAGCTGATGATGCGATATGATCCAAAGCGGTCACTGATCCCATCACCAAAAAATCGTCCCGTCGTCATCGCCGCAGAGAAAATGACAAATCCATAACCAGCTAATTGCTCCGTACTGACATCTACCACTTCCAGCATGTATAGCTTACTCCAGTGCTCTATCGCCCCCTCGCTGCCCATGACCACAAAGGCAATGAATGCTAAGCCAAAAAGAGGTGACATCTTAGCAAAAGAGAATGACTCCTTAATCGAAGATTCGTGCTCACCAGCAATGCTGACGTACTGCCTGCACAGGTATGCATTAATAAGTAGCACAATACAGGATACGACTAGCATGTGGTAGACAGGTAAACTAAAGTAATGCATGATCAGGCCACCTATCCCAGCGCCGATCACGCCCCCGAGACTGAAGAATCCATGTGCTGCTGACATGAATGATACACCATCGGTTTTTTCTAATTCTGAGACTAATGAATTCATAGCGACATCTGTGCCGCCAGAAAAAGCGCCCGTCACCAATAAAGCTCCACAAAGCAATGGATAAGTCTCAGCAACCAGCGGCATGATAAAAGCAAGGGCAAAGCAAATCAAGCCAAATAAAGTGGCTCTGCCGACACCAAGCTTTTTCGTAAGCAAGGGAATCAATGGCAGCATCACCATCACGCCAAGGGCGTAGCAAAATAAAGCAACACCTAAGTCTCCATCATCCAGGCCCAGACGCGCCTTCACCTGTGGAATGTAGATGACCCATGTACCCAATAAAATATTAAGTGAGGCAAAAACAAATGCTGGTGCAAAGTAACGAGGCTTAGATAAGATTAGCTTTAGAGAATTCATACATCATGCTGCTGCGAATCCTAAAGATGTGATTTCATCAGCATAAATAATCATCAACGCAAACTATTCTTACATCTATTCTGTAGTCCAATCTGTTCAATTAGGGTGATTGCGGCTTATTTCATTTAATGTAAAGCTCAGCAGAAGATCGTTTCTTTGTCGGGAATAGGCTGTCATTCCCAGTGATTGATAAAACAAAGGGAAAGTTCTGTTATGTAATTTTTTGCAGATTGGCATTTTGCTTGAAAATATAAACATCTGAAACGTCCTTGACGTGGATGATTAAATTTAGTTATTTGCAGATTGGCATGTTGCCTTAAAATTTATAAAAGATGAAAGACTTATTTAGCTCTGCGGATATGAGCCCTCAGAATCTGCTTCCCTATGATGGCACTGTCCATTACCATGGGCCCGTCGTCCCCAAGGCAGACGCTGATCAGTACCATCAAGTACTCATGGATCACATCGAGTGGAAGCACGACGAGGCGATGATGTTTGGCAAGAAGATCATCACCAAGCGAAAGGTCGCCTGGTATGGTGATAAGGACTTCAAATACACTTACTCTAAAGTCACTAAGTCAGCGCTCTACTGGACCAAAGAACTCTTAGAAATAAAAGAACTAGCTGAACGAGAATCTCAAGAAAGCTACAACTCCTGCCTGCTCAATCTGTATCACAGTGGAGCGGAAGGAATGGCCTGGCACAGCGATGGAGAAAAAGACCTAAAGAAAAATGGTGCTATCGCTTCTATGAGTTTTGGTGCCGTGAGAAAATTCGCTTTCAAGCACAAGGAAAAGAAAGTGACTGTGCCCGTCATCTTAGATCACGGCAGCCTGCTGGTGATGAAAGGCACCACTCAGAAACACTGGCTGCACCGCCTGCCGCCGACTAAAAAAGTACAGCAGCCCAGGATCAACCTGACCTTCCGGACCATCATCGAAAATCAAGGCTAGCATGAGCTATTATTTTCTTCTGCAGTTCAGAAGGTTCAATCGGCTTGTGAGAGAGTTTGGTCTGATGCCAGTCTTAGCCTACCCGCTTCTCTTGGTCTTATTCTTACTTGGCTCTGCGCTTATTTTTATCAAAAGCCCTGAATATGCTACTTGGATCTACTTGGTGATCGCACTCGTCTTCATCGAATCGATCGGTCAGAGAGGAGCGACTCATGTTTCTAAGACCCTATTCACTAAGCCTCTATTCTATCAGATACGATTGATCGAAAATACAGCTTGCGCCATACCATTTGTTATCATCCTACTTTACCACAATGCTTTTAGCCAGTGCATGATACTTAGTCTAGCCGCTGTCGCTTTGGCCTTTAGCTCTCGTACAGGTATCATCAAAAAAGAACTCCCGACACCTTTTAGGCGGAGTCCACATGAATTTACGGTCGGATGTAGGAAGGCAGTCTTGTACCTGCCCCTTATTGCTTATATTCTGGTCCAGGCCGTTTTAGTCAATAATGCCAATCTGGTTCTGTTTGTATTAGCTTTTGTTTTCTTCCTCTGCATCTCCTTTTACTTCTCTGTAGAACATCTATCCTTTGTGTGGATTCATAATAAATCACCAGAAGATTTTCTTAGAGCTAAGATTCGTCAAGGCCTGATTAATGCCACTATTCTGACCTTGCCCATTCTTATCCTGCTATTCATTCGTTTTCCTCAGACCTGGCCAGCCATCTGCCTTATCCAAGGTGTCGGCTATTTATTTATCATCGCCATGATCGCAGCTAAATACTCAGCCTTCCCGACAGTTATTAATTTACCACATATCATACTCTTCATGATCTGCTTATGGTTACCACCGATGCTCCTTATTGTGATTCCTCTGTTCTACAGAAAAGCATTG
The DNA here is from genome assembly GCA_937929945.1 of uncultured Saprospiraceae bacterium. Classification (GTDB taxonomy): domain Bacteria; phylum Bacteroidota; class Bacteroidia; order Chitinophagales; family Saprospiraceae; genus CALFUK01. The sequence goes on along the minus strand of CALFUK010000016.1, from coordinate 72,227 downwards.
AATAAATTAGAAACCATCCTGCTATGATTCGCATCAAACACTTATCGAAGGCGTACGGCAATCATCAAGTACTCCGTGACATCAATTTAGAATTTGAGCCAGGTCATGTCTATGGTATTGTCGGGGCTAATGGCGCTGGAAAAACCACACTATTCCGTTCGATTGCGGGTATAGAAAATCATGATGGTGAAGTAGAATATGCCAACAGTCCGCTGAAGAATGACCTGGGATTCTTAGACGCACAGCCAATCATGATGTCAAAAATCACGGGCTGGGAATACCTGAAACTCGTGCTCATCTCACGAGGGATAGCCGAAGAAAATTTTGAAAGCCAGAATCTATTTGATCTGCCCCTGGGCCAATACGCTGAGACCTATTCCACCGGTATGAAAAAGAAATTAGCCTTAACGGGAATATTGCTGCAAGCTAATCAGGTCCTCATATTAGATGAACCCTTCAATGGAGTAGATATCCAAAGCAACCTGATCATCATAGAACTGATAAAAAAACTCAAAGCACTGAATAAAATCATTCTGATATCCTCCCACATATTCTCTACCCTTAGTGAGACCTGTGATCAGATCCATTTACTCAAAGAAGGAGTCATCGAAAAGTCAGTGTTGAAAAAAGATTTTACTGCTCTGGAATCAGAAATGAAGGACATCATCCTAGGCAATCAGCTGAAGCAAATTAATCTGCGCTAACATACAGTCTGCATTAATTCAATCAAGCCCCGATCATTCTGTTCATTTTTGGTAGAGCAGATTATCAGAGGCCAGTGAATAACTCTTGAAGTAATCTGATATATCATTGATTTTTGATGGGTAGCCCTGATGATCAATCCGATAGACATCATAGCCAAAAGCTAAAAGCATATCGTGCGCAGCTCGGTGTGCCTCGTTACCTCTTTCCGCAGATAGATATTCCATGACGATAGCAGGAGCATGATCGCGCAGATAGGCGGCAGCACCTTGGATGACTCTAGCCTCTGAGCCTTCTACGTCTATCTTGATTAAATGAGGATGCACTCCTCTTTGGTTAAAAAAATCTGTCAATGTAACCGCCTTTATTTTTGTCACCTTGGGTTGATTCTTGACGAACCAAGACGCCGTTTCAAACTGAGCCACGTCCAAGGTATTGTATTCAGAATACTGCGTAGGAAATTGGTAGATTTCAACTTCAGCATTATTATCACTTACTGCATGATTATGTATCTGGATGCTATGCTTATTGTTATGGTTTTGACGGAGTACTACGAATGTGTCAGGCGCTGCTTCGAAGGCATGGACCATACCCTGCTGACCCACCAAAAGGTTAGCTAAAAGCGTAAAGTAGCCAAAGTGCGCACCGACATCAACAAAGATTTGATCAGCATGTAAATGATGAATCATGTATTTCGCAAGCCTGAGTTCAGAATCATGGGACTTAGCTCCAGCTAGGTAGATATCCATAGCGGCAGGTAGCCTGATGTACATATCGAACCCAAAACAAGTCCGACAATAACTGAGCTGATCCGTATTTCTGATCCGGCAGATCAGCTCTCGCAAGACCATAGCATGAATGTATTTAAGAGGTGCATGAAGCAATCTCTTGAGGCGCGATCCCTTCGCGAGTGATTCTGCTTGGAATAGTTGGATCAGTCGTTCTTGCTCCATTTATGTTTATATTTCGTCTTTCGGGTACTCAGAAGTAAAGCTGAAAAGAAGTTAGCAAGAATTTATATGCATGAGTCAAAATTATTTTACGCCATCAGCTGTCAGATTCACCAAGAAAGCCACAAGATCTCTAATCTGATCGGGTGTCAGAATCTTCTCTTGGGAGAACATCCCTGACGGCAAATCTTCTCTTCTCTCGATCTCGTCCAGAGACAGGCTTTGCTCTAGTCCGGCAGGATCTTTTAGTACCAATTGGTTTTCACCTTCAGCAATAATGACTCCGACGAGTGACCTGCCATCTTTCAGGCTCACAGCAGTGCTGCCATAACCTGGTGCAATGCGCGCATCAGGCGCCACCAATGACAACAATAAATCTTCTCTGGACAGTAATGTACCGATGCCATCCAGCGCTGGTCCTACCTCATTGCCATAGCCTGCTATCTGGTGACACCTGAGACACTGAGCGGATTGGTTATACGCGAAGATCTCCTGACCTCTTGCAGCATCACCACCATAGAGGGATGTGGAATACAGACTCAGCTTGTCTTCTCTGTCTAAAGAAGCTTCATAGACCTGGATCAATTCATCCAAGCTGGCAGATCCATAGGTTCTTGCCGCTCGAAGTACATCTAGCTGAATCTCTTTTTCTTGCTTGCCTATCGTCCGCATGAGATCAGTCAGCACTGACTCTGCCTCCTTTGATTTTATTTGTGATAGGGTATGGATGACGGTTTGTTTTTCTTGATAGCTCGCTTTATCCAGAACCTCCTTGATGATGTCTACTTTTTCAGCTGCACTGATGTCTGACTGTGATAAAATGTCTTGTCCCGCTATTCTGATGGCCTTAGAGCGATCTGCTATGGCAGTACGTACTGCCTGCGCGAGCTGAGGATGAGTCAGAGCGGAGAGCGACTGCAGCGCTGCCACGCGCAGCTTATCTTGCTTCGTCTTATCATAAAGCACGTCGACCATAGCAGGTCCCGCCTCTTGATAATCTAACTTCCCAGCTACTGTCAATATCATGGCTCGCATGTCAACATCTTGCTCAGACACGTAGCTATCGAATACGGTAGAAAATGCAGCCTGAGCTTCTGCCAGATTTCCTTTTTCTAAGATGCGGTACTGATTATCCACACGATCCAAGACTGGCGGATTCACCCAGTAGCCTAAAGCCCAGAGAGCATCTTGTCGAAGTGTCTGATCATGAGCTGGATCGGTTGCATATTGGGCTAGACGCTTGGCGCTCGGCGCATCAGCCTGACGCAGGTTTGCATTGGTGGCTCTTCTGATGATTGGCTGAGTCTGGTGTGTCCCAGAGCCGAGTATGGCTGCTAAGTCTTCGGTAGCTGCTGGTATGGATGCGTCATCGTTAATCGCTCTGGCTGCCTCAGCGACGACCAATGCTGAAGAGTCATTTAGAAACGAGGCCACTTGCGCAGAGGCTATCATTCTAAGAGCTAGCACAGCCCCAATCCTGACATCCACCGACGGATGACTGGCTAATGTCCGCAACTGACTTCCACCAGCATCTATACGAGATAGAGCTAAAGCAATGGTATGCCTCATATGTGGGTCTCTACTGATGGATATCTCTTCGAGCTGCTCGACCAACTCATCGAAGACGCTCCCATCTCCAGTCTTCCCGATCGCCTCAATGGCAAAGCGTCGGACATAGGCGGAAGAATCACTAAGCAGCTTTTCCAGATATTGAAAGGCATCTTCATATCCAGCATCACCAATGACTCTCGCTGTTTGTGCCTTGACATGATCGTCTTCACTTTCTAACAGTGGTACCATACCAGCTACGAGGCTTTCATCCTGGATAAGTAGCTGGCCACAGCCCCAGATAGCATGGAGTCTTCCAAAGAGGTCTCCTTGTTTCTTAGCATGTGCTAAGAGAGCCTCCGCATCTTTATGTTTCACTAGTTGAAACTGAGCCATCTGACGGACACGGCTGTCAGAATGATCTAAAAGCCTAAGCAGAGCTCCGCTACTGAGACCGGCTGCTCCAGCTTCTAAGATGTCTTGGGTCTGCTTCCGTGCTGAATGCTTTTCTGCAGTATCCAGCTTCCAGATTCGTCCCTCTTCCTTTTTATCATAGCTGTCCTTCCAGTCATTGATGTAGAGTGCGCCATCAGGCCCAAAGGCGATGCCCGTCCCGTTGATGCCCGTCAGAATATCCTGTTCATTGATCACCTCAAAACTCGAAGCTTTTTCTTTGAGTTCGAAGCTGGACAGCTTAGAGTTCTTCTGATTACCTGTGAAGTAGGTGACAAAAAAGTGTTGGTTCCAGGCATCACTTAGGGCAGTCCCTGGATGAAAGGCCAAGCCAGCCGGCCCATTTGCAGCGAGTGCTATTGGTGGAGTAATGTAAGCTGCCTGACCTTCGTGGTAGGGTATGGACAGGTCTTCATCCATCCAGACCTTATAGCTTTCGTATGGCTGATCATACTTCCCGTACTGCCAGTTGATCCGCCAGCCAGAGTCCGAGCCTTCTATGATGTGCACATAGCGCTCCTTCTCCCCCGCATGGTCTCCATCATTATCGACAGCGAATAGATTACCGTAGGCATCGAATGCCAGCTCTTGTGGATTGCGCAGTCCATGTGCGAATACTTCAAATCCAGATCCATCAGGATAGCAGCGCATCACAGCGCCTTCGTGTGGATACTGCCACTCTCGTCCCGCCTCATCCGTCACATTCATGCCCATGTCACCTATCGACCAGTACAGCTTGCCATCGGGACCCATGGTCAGTCCTGACATATCGTGTCCCGCAAAAGCGATGTGCAGGCCATAGCCATGACTAAGTATCTCCCTTCGATCAGCCTGACCGTCATGATCCCTATCCTCGAAGCTGATCAAGTCAGGTGCAGCAGTCACATACACGCGATCATCATAGTGTAGTACACCTGCTGCCACACCCGTGAGCATATCATCCATGCCGTCTGCATACTGATGTGATGCATCTGCTCGTCCGTCTCCATCGGTATCGTAGATCTTTCTGATGACTTCTGACTGGACCATCAGATCGCGGTAGTCATGACTGCCATCCCGATTAAAGTCTTCTAGCCAGCTGTTGTGATCACTGAGCTCGGGGGCTAACTTTTCTATATGAAGGCGGCGTGTATCTTCCAGACTCTGGATGGCTAAATCCGCCACCCTCCAGTCTGCATGTTCTCTAATATCTAAATCAGAACTTTTACGACGATTGGTCTCGGTGACATAGGCATTCCCCTGATGATCAAAGCTGATGGCTACTGCGTTAGCTAGTAAGGGTCCTGGTGCCCACAGATCCAGGGTAAATCTCTCATCCAGTGTGTATATCACTTGATCGGCTTCATCAAAAGCACCCGTAGCTAATACGCTGGTGACCTGAGCAGCCTTTTCAGCTTCTTGGTTAGCGCAGCTGACGAGTAACAAAGCTGATAATATACAAATCAGATTCGCTGGATGGAGCATGAACTTAATTGGCATACAAGAGGGCTCCTCGTAGAAAAGGAAGAGTTAATTGGAATGATAAAAAATCTGCCAGTCTCGACAAAAGAGCCGAGGCCTCAGTATTATGATAAACGTGTAGAATGTAATCCTTTTCTAACTGATGTCCGCGTGCAGGCGACGAACGCTGTAGGCGACGCATCACGATGTCAACAGCAGTATAGGTATTAGCTCTCATGTTCGAAAGATATATAATTTTAGCTAGCCCATCTGCCCTGCTACACATATGAATCAGGACCCTTGAAAATAGCTCTCTCGAGTCGCTATTGTATCAGCGTAATACCATAAGCTATCAGGTTCCATAACTCTTTGCGGTAGCACTTTCAGATGTTATAGAACTATCATATATACTACTTAATGTTATACCTTTATACATCATAAATACGCGAGCATGAGTATTGGTATCAGAATCAAGCTGAATGAAGGCTTATATCTACGGGAGCCCCAAGATTCTGTATTAGGTAAAAAGATATTAGAACACAGTATTTTATTAATTAATGAATTAGGCTTCGAATGCTTCACCTTCAAAAAACTGGCTACGGCGATACAATCAACTGAGGCGTCTGTCTATCGGTACTTTGAAAACAAACACATGCTTCTGCTGTATCTTGTGTCATGGTATTGGGAGTGGGTGACTTATCTGATAGAAATTAATACACGGAACATCACAGACCCCAAAAAGAAATTAAAAATCATCATCAATTCATTCGTCTCCGCGTCCAAAGAAAATCCAGACATAGCCTACATTAATGAAAGTATCCTGCATGATGTCGTCATCTCCGAAGGCATGAAGGCCTATCACACAAAGGAAGTAGACAAAGAAAATGATAAGGGCTTTTTCACAAACTACAATAAGCTCACCGAGTCAGTCTCTAAGGTCATCACCGAGATAGACCCTGACTTCAAATATCCCGCTGCTCTTTCCTCCAATCTCTTCGAGATGTCTAATAATCATATCTACTTCGCTAAGCACATGCCCAAACTGACAGAGGTATCAGTGACGGATACTGAGTTCGATGAAGTAGAGAAGATGTTGAATTATTTTACAGAGAAGTTGCTGTATTGAATACGTTAAATCATTAAAAAGGACAATTACCTGGTAATGGTGCTTGCTGGCTTAGTCCCACTGCAAACTGCTTAGACAATACCGTCGAGGCGAAGCCATTAGCAACGGATCCTTTCATCACCTTGCCTCCGTATCCTGTGGGATGCATCCAGGCTCTCACGTAGACCTCTTCTGTAGAAGTGATATTGACTGACCCTCCAGATCGGATAAATGGCTGTTCGTTCACATGACTATGACCAAGGACTCTTCGATAGATCAGATCTCATTGTAAGCTGACGACCTCCCACCAGTTAGCATACTGGCTGCAGCCTGTATCGGGACTCTCTATGGTCACCGAGAAGCTGTAACTATTTTGATTTCCACTAACACTGACATTCGTCACATCAGCTAGTACGGACTCACAAGCTGTGATCTCTGCTAAAAAGCAGCTGCCCCCTGGTACGGAGAATTGCGGGAGAAGCTGGATCTGTGTCTCCGCATTGTAGATCACAGAGGCTCCCAGGTCAATGCTCGCCACAGAACTGAGATTGTCAGTGGCTTGATACAGCCCTGTCGCATTCGTGCCACTTTCTAGCTGACTGGTCTCACAGCTCGTGTCGATGATGACTTGACTCAGCAGCGAATGTGGTACACTAATGAGAATCAAGAGGCTAAGCGTAAGGTAGTAGCACATAGGTTATAATTTTATAGTCACTAGATAAGCTGTTTCAGAGACTGTTTTAGGAATTTCAGTCTATGGATGAAATATACGATAGGTTTTGTCGTCGGCTTGACTCAGATATAGGCTTATCCCTATCATAGAGCCTGCGACATTTATATCGTGATCATAGCTTCTGACCCATGGATAAATATAGCCAGCCAGCATCGAAAAAACCTTAAGCGAATCCAAAATGCATTTGTGAGTAGGGGTCGCATTTGGTATGAATGTGTATGATTCTCAAGTAGTAGATTAAACTTAGTCATTTTGCTCTCAGGTATTTCATGCAAAACTCTAGACATTTGAAAAGTCAATCTATATTGGACACTTATTCATCAGATCATTGAAAGACGTACTCCTCATCACGCCTCCCTTCACGCAGCTGAACACGCCCTATCCGGCAACAGCCTATCTGAAAGGATTCCTCAATACGAAAGGCATCAGTGCTCATCAGGCTGATTTGGGGATCGACGTCACCATCGCACTATTTTCTTCTGATGGCTTACAGACAGTCTTTGGTGAGGCTGAGCGCAGATCGACGATTAAAGATGAGAATAGCATCCGGATATATCATCTGAGAGAGAGCTACCTTAAGACCATTAGCTCTGTGATCTCATTTCTACAAGGCAAACAGATGACCCTCGCGAGACTGATTTGCTCCGAGCAGTACCTGCCACAGGCCAGCCGATTCACTCAGCTGCAAGACTTGGAGTGGGCCTTCGGTAGTATGGGCATCCAGGATAAAGCTAAGTACCTGGCCACACTTTACCTAGAAGACATCGCCGACTTTATCAAAGCCTGCCTCGACCCACACTTTGGCTTCAGCAGATACGCAGAGAAACTGGGCATGAGCGCCCATCGCTTTGATGAGCTGCATGAAGAACTACAAGGTCCTGAGAGCTTCATCGATCAGTTTACCCTGCCAATCGTACAAGAGCTTATCGAAGAACATCGGCCCAAATTAGTCTGCCTGTCTGTCCCCTTTCCAGGTAATCTGTATAGTGCTTTTCGGTGTGCTCAGTACATCAAGCGCATTCATCCAGAGATTAAGATCGCGATGGGCGGAGGCTTCCCCAATACAGAACTGCGCTCAGTCACTGACGCCAGAGTCTTCGACTACATGGACTACATCACCCTGGACGACGGCGAGCTGCCAATAGAAATACTCATCAGCCACGTGCTGGATCCCAGCCCCCAAAACCCAAATTACAAGCTGTATAAGCGCACATTTCTCAAGGTCGAAGACCAAGTGATCTACCATAATGAATCCCTGCGTCAAGACTATAAGCAGGCTGACCTGGGCACGCCAGACTACAGTGACCTGCATCTGGACCAATACATCTCCGTGATCGAAATGGCTAATCCCATGCACAGCCTGTGGAGTGATGGCCGATGGAATAAGCTGACCATGGCTCACGGTTGTTACTGGGGTAAGTGCACCTTCTGTGATATCTCACTGGACTACATCAAGCTATACGAGCCGATCACCGCCAGCCTTATCGTAGACCGCATGGAGACCATCATAGCTCAGACAGGTGAGCGCGGATTTCACTTTGTGGATGAAGCTGCTCCTCCAGCATTGATGCGAGCTGTGGCCTTAGAGATATTAGCTCGTGAGCTACAGGTCAGCTGGTGGACCAATATTCGATTTGAGAAAAGCTTTAGCTATGATCTCTGCCGGCTGCTGCAGGCGTCTGGCTGCATCGCCGTATCTGGAGGTTTGGAGGTAGCCTCTAACCGATTACTAACGCTTATCCAGAAGGGAGTCACTGTAGAGCAAGTAGCTCAAGTGACTCGCCACTTTACAGAATCTGGTATCATGGTACACGCCTACCTGATGTACGGGTATCCCACACAGACCGTACAAGAGACAGTGGATAGCCTGGAGATGGTCAGACAGTTGTTTGAGTTGGGTGTGCTCCATTCAGGGTTCTGGCATCAGTTCGCTATGACGGCGCACAGTCCAGTGGGTATGGAGCCAGAAGCTTTTGGTGTGATCGCTCATCCACAGGCAGTCAGCTTTGCGGATAATGAAGTGGCATTCACAGATCGTACGGGCATCGATCATGATCAATTCAGCTATGGGCTTAAGAAATCACTGTATAACTATATGCATGGTGTTTGCCTTGATTTTCCGCTGCAAGAATGGTTTGACTTCAAAATACCAGAGACCAGTGTAGCCACAGATTTTATAGAGTCCTGCCTGATCGAGGTCCCTGAAGTGGGGCTCAGGCCTAGTGCCCTTTTGGTATGGATCGGGTCAGTCGGGGAGGCTACCATAGCTGATGGCATCATGAGATTCGAGGTGTATGATAGACAGAGCCAAGAGCGGATAAAAATAAAACAGGGTCCAGGTGAATGGCTGCTTAAAACGCTAATAAAGCTATCAGCTACTCATGGGCAAAGCATCACTATGAAGGAATTCAGAAAAAGCTATGAGCAAGAGCACGCCGACTTTCTCTCCTTCTGGTATGATCGGCCCATGGACGCACTGCGCCATCAGGGCTTATTAGTGCTTTGACATGTGTCAAAAGCGCGAACACGTAAATAAAGATGAACATGAAAAAAACGACAAAGAGAACGGTTGCCATCATCGGTGGAGGTACGGCCGGCATGAGTCTTGCGGCTGCCATTGATCCTGATCTTTACCAGGTGACAATCTATGAGAAAAAGAATGCTCTCGGGAGAAAATTTTTAGTGGCCGGTGACGGAGGATTTAACATGAGCTACGCTGAAGACCCCACTCAATTAAAGAGTCGCTATACACCTGAGAAGTGCATGGATCATGTGGTCCATCACTTTTCGAATCAAGACCTGAGAGACTGGCTGAAATCCATAGGAATACCGACCTTTGTCGGCAGTAGTCAAAGAATCTTCCCTGAGAAAGGCATCAAGCCGATCCAAGTCTTACAAGCCATCGAAGCCCAACTAAAGGAGCAACAGGTCAAGCTGAAATTCGACCATGAATTCTGTGGTTGGACTCCTGAAGGAACAATCAAATTTACTGGGGGTGATACCATGACTGCGGACTTCACTGTATTTGCCTTAGGTGGTGCCAGCTGGAAGGTCACCGGATCTGATGGCCAGTGGCTGCCCCACTTCACTGAGCGAGGTATCAAGACCACTGCTTTTCAGGCGGCTAATTGCGCATTTGAGGTCAAGTGGCCAGAAGAGTTCATCAGAAGATATGCTGGTGAGCCTTGGAAAAACATCAGCATCAGTATCGACAATCAGCAACAAGCAGGTGAGGTGGTCATCACTGACTTTGGCTTAGAAGGTAATGCCATCTACGCCCTTAGTGAACAGATCCAGAAGAAACTCACAGCAGGCACAGCAGCTCAGGTGCTGATAGACTTCAAGCCGACACTCACCCCAGAGACCATCATGAAGAAGCTGAAGGAATCTACTGTCAACCAAACAAGTACCCTGCGAGACATCCTGAAACTAAGCAAGGCCCAGATCTATCTTCTCAAGACCCAGCTGACGAAAGAAGAATTCTTAGACTTACCTGTACTCGTCCGATACATTAAGCAATACCCGATCACCCTGCATAGTGCAGCCCCCATCGATGAGGCCATCTCTACCCTTGGTGGCATACACTTCGATGCCGTAGACCAGCACTTTAGATTGCAGGATATGAATGATGCATTCTGCATCGGAGAAATGCTGGGCTGGCATGCTCCTACCGGAGGATACCTCATCCAGGGCTGTGTCAGTATGGGTATGTATGTAGGTGCTTATCTGAATGGCCTCGAGTGATTAGATCATGCTTATCAGTAGATACAGAAGTAAATGACACAGTCCGAATCTATGGCCAACTAAACTAGAGTTAAATTGGAAATTACTTTTTTGTGGTCATTTTTATTTCCTGCCTTAGATTTATAATATCTGATAAATGAGTCCAAATCACGAGAGGTACGATAGTCGCTGGCAAAAGAATAAAAGGAAAATAATTTATTGCTCGGTTCGGTTGCTCAAAACCAAATTGTTGAAATGGAAGTTCTGCTGATAAAATACCGTTAATCAAAATAAAGAAGATAAAGCCCAGACCGATAATATTCCAGAGCAGCAAAAGCTGTCTGCTAACTTTACTTTTTAGATACAATAATCCAATGATCGGTGCGGTAATGCCCACGATGATATCATAATTTCTACCCTCAAAAGTCATTAACTCAGGAATCATCTCATGCGTGAAAAGTCCGAATAAAATAATTTCGACTGGTAGACGAACTGAGTGTAAGAAAGTGCTCAGACGCATCTTCTTTTTTTGGAAATATCTTTTTTGCTTGGTTAGCAAGCCATAGATCACTAAGGCTGTCACTGGCAGCAATACCAATGCAAATCTTGGTGGACTTGTGTCTGTGATTTGGTAAAAGCCTGTATACGCCAGCACCGAATGCATTATGGACCATACCACAATTAAAAAAGTCATTCCATTTGGTTTTCCATTCGAATAATGAAAAAGACCTATGGTCAGGATGCATGTTGCTATAAATCCTATCTCAATCCAAGTTGGAAGGTTCTCGATCATCTAGTTTATTTCTATAATTCAGCTTAGTATTTATAAAATTAACTGGGCTCCAACAGCCTACAGTCTTACCAAGTAAAACTCACCCCCTCAACAGCAGCCCTCGTCTAACTGAATCGGTGGACATGCCACTGTGCCATAGCTGCAATAGACACAACAGTCTTGGGCTCGAGGCTTCAGTACAATAGCACAATTTTCACATTCATAGAAGTATTGGCAGGCATTAGTCGGCATAGTCTCATGTTTTTCATGACCACATTCAGGGCAGGTGATGATGGATTGCAGAATGGCAACACGAGTTGTTGTAGATCTCTGGCGGTATTGATACAGGCCGTATGCTAAGAGCCCTGCGCCGAGGGTCAGGAAAATACCACTTAGACTCTCCACGCCATCGCTGAAGCTCAGAAGCGTGCTCCCGCCACCCAATGCGATAAGCAAGGCTGGAAGCCAGCAGCAACTCAGTCCCGCGATCAATGCGATCGTACTTCCCACGATTGATTTTTTATAATTCATCTTTGCTATTTACTCTGTCCTTCACTTTATATTTTTACCGTGTGCGCGAGCCTTAGGCATAGCCAGAATCCAGCTCGGTGATCTTATCCAAGATGAGGGCAAACAGCTGGAATAAATGCCGTAGCTCATTGATGTCCTTTATGACTCCGCGCTTCTCAAAGTAGAGTTCGTCGATACCCTCACTGTAATCATCTTTATAAAAAAGACCTTCATTATTTTTAATCTCGAAATGGACATGCTCTGTATTAGTCAGCTGCTCTTTCATCGCAGGGTTATCCAGAATCCAGGTGATCTTAAATTCATCATTTCCCTTAATGACAAATTCTTTATCAAAGTACTCGTCATTAATCTGAATGTCCTTCATGCCAAAATATTTAGCCACGCCTGTGAAGAATCCAGCACGATAAATCTTAAAATAAAGATCATCTCGATTAACAAAAGGAGCCATGATTCTGGTGTATGTCTTCCTGTGCTTACCCTGCTTTCTGGTAAATGTATCCAACACGATCTCCCAGGCATCCACCTGGACATGCACGACATCTTTATTCCAGAGGCCACCCTCTAAAAAGTCGCCGCCAAACTCGTGCGCCAGCTGGGCCCAGACTTCATCTTTATAAGGCCCAAATAGTTTTCTCAGTATTTCCATTTATGAATTTATGATGGCTTGAGCTAATTTATCTGGTCCGTAGCGAATGACATCAGTCGCAGGCAGTCCCGTCAATTGTTCTACTTCGTCAATCTTATGTTTGGCAGCCTCTTCCGTCATACCATAGGTATTGAGCGATACACCGACGCAGGCCGCCTGGGTGAGTGAGCCACACACGCCTGTTAGTTCTTCATTAAGCTTAATGAAATCTTTTAGAGATGGCACCTGGATATGAGATGGATTCCTCAGGGTAGTCGCGAATGCTCTGTGGCACAAAATCAAGTGTGTGGCACAACTCCCGCGCATCAATGGCAAGGTAGCAGTACTACCAGGATGAAGCAGTGATCCCTGACCCTCAATGAATACGATGTCATGCTCACTAGACTCCATGACTAAGGTCTCGATGGCTCCAGCCGCCTGGTCTACGATGACTGCATCCAGCGGCACTCCCCTGCCCGTCACCGTGATCCCAATCTGTCCTGTCGCGATGAAATCTGTACTGATGCCTTGCTGCTTGACCCACTTATATACCTCGAGGCCCGTCGTCATCTTACCAGCTGCCATATCTGTACCGACCATTAGCACTCGCTTATTACTAAGTGTGGCAGCTCTGGCCATCGCAATGGTGGGGCTGAATGTGGGCTGCCGCACATCCCATATCTTCTGGCTCGGATGATCAGACTGAATGTGCGAAGCAAAGCGGTCCGCCAGGCGATCATGGAGCCCATTGATAAGAGACATACCTGCAGTAAGAGCCTCCTCCACTGGAGCGACCCATGCATCAGGAAACTTTCCACCAGATGGCGCGGTCCCTAAGACCAAAATCTCAGCACCTAAGGCTTCTGCCTCCGCAATCGTAGCCACAACAGGAATCTCAAACGGCTGTCCGACTGCGCTGCGAACCGTCTGTCCTGTAAAATTATCATCGATCACGCAGGCTACGGGGTGATCTGTATAGCGCATGACGCCAAATCCCATTTTGCCGTAATCAGTGTTTAGGCTGTCCTGCATGTAGATGGCCAGCTTCTTTGTCTTGTCAAACATGTTATTATGATTTTAAAATAGCCCCATGTCCCGATCTATCAGTCGGTGTGATGATACCGTCTATCATACTGGCACCCGTATACGGATCGGGGTCTAAATTTAAGTGTGAGTCTAGGTCGATGTGATCGATACAGCCAGATATCGCCGCTGCCGCTGAAATAGAGACGGAGGATTCGCCCATGCAGCCGATCATCGTCTTCAGCCCAAATGCCTTAGCCGTAGCAATAATTCTCAGTGCCTCGGTGATCCCGCCGCACTTCATCAGCTTCATATTTACCCCATCGACATACTGATACCACTTAGCTATATCCGTCGACATACGGCAAGACTCATCGAGATAGATCGGTAGAGCTCGATTATGAAAGATGGCTTCTAAGTCTTCCTCTTGCCCCGCCACGAGTGGCTGCTCCACATAGTCTACATCTCTATCCCTGAGCCAGGGAATCATCTCATTAGCATCACTGACGGTCCAGCCACCATTAGCGTCTACCCTCAGCTGCACATCGTAGCCTCTGGTACTCTCATAGACCTGGCTAAACATCTCTTGGTCCGCCTCTATGCCCTCAGTCGAGCCCAGTTTGATCTTGAGCGATTTGACATCCGTCCCTTCTAGCAGCAGGGGCACGCGCTCTCTGATGACCTCCGGAGGATTTATCCCAATAGTGACTGAGGTAGGCACGCGCGGTAATGGCATACCCAGTAACTGGTGTAAGGGCATCCCCGCCTGCTTCGCCTTCGCATCCCATAGTGCTATATCAAGTGCCGCAAGTGCAGCATGAGGCACACCAAACTCTAATGCGCGAGCATGAATCTCTGTGATGGATAAATCATCGATACCAGAATCATGAAAAGCTTCCAGTATCTTCTGAGCTGCTGCGGGCGTATCAGCATTCTTGATTTTCCCTGGGGCCATTTCACCTATGCCCGTCACACCAGAACTATGTACCTGCACAAAGAGATTGTCAGATCCCGTGATGAGTCCTCGGCTGATCCGCAGCGGAAATCTCTTTTTAAGATGCTTTGATTCATAAGTGATTTTCATGTGTTATAATTTCAGGGCGAAGTGCCAATCAGCAAATAACTAAGTTCGATCATACCCTTGGGTGTCTTAATCATCTACGTCATAGACGTTTCATGTGTTTTTATTTCAAGGCGAAGTGCCTATCAGTAGATAACTCAGTTTAATCATCTACTTGGATGTCTTGGTTATCTAGGTCATAGACGTTTCATATGGCTTAGCTTATTATTTAAATGTAATTAATTATTCGGAGTAAGCTGTTGAGTCCAGGTGAATAATAGCAGCTACATCTCTGTTGCATATGACTCTACTGAATCACCAGATTACCTTGTGGAATTATTATGGAGTGCTCCGTGTTAGACTGACTTATGGATCGAGACCAGCTCATATCAGAATTACAATTCAAAGCCATCCGCAGCAGCGGGGCTGGTGGGCAACACGTCAATAAGGTCTCCTCCAAGGTAGAACTCATGTTAGCCATCAATAGCTCTATGGCATTCAGCGATGTAGAAAAAGCCTTAATCCATAAAAACCTGTCCAATCGAATCAACAAAGAAGGAGTACTACTCCTCCAGTGTGATGAGAGCCGCAGCCAACATAGAAATAAAGAAATCGTCATCAAGAGATGCCTCACGCTATTAGCTAACGCACTGATCATCCCCAAGGTGCGAAAGAAGGCCAAACCCAGCAGAGCAGCTAAACTGATACGGCTGCAAAATAAAAAGCGAAACGCAGAGAAAAAAGCCAATCGTAAGAGGCCAGATTTATAGTGCTTAGTGAGCCACATTTTATATGAAGTAGCATAATAGCTCCGCTAAGTATTTTTAATCCCTCTGCTTTATAGGGGTAGATTACGAATATTTGGATTTAATTCACTTGATCTTCATCGGATGATAAATGGTGTCAGCCTCAGCAAAAACCTGATCAATGTCAAAGCTCATAGGCTTTAACTGCTGGCTGGCAAAAAGCTCCATCTGATCCGTGTAGTGCGGACTATCAGGCTCTGCAGAAGCACCATAGGCATTCACCGTCTCTATGGAGGTGCCATCTTCGCCAAACTGTACCAGAGCAATATAAGATTCGCCCACGATACCTTTATATTGAGTACTACCAACTACTTCTTCTGTATACATAGCTGCCAAGACATCTGGACCTCCAGCTAATGGAAGATTAATATCTCCTCTGATGTGCCTTTGTACACTGCCAAGTTTGATCCGTGTAGTGCCATATTTTTGTTGCATAATCTGGGATGCTTCTTCAATCGCTCGGACACAATCAGCCTCAGTTATCTGACCTCCGTATACATACTTATTCTCCGCCTTCTTTTTATTTTCCAGTGCTTTATAGCTGCGGTGAAATAACGCAGCAGACATATTATTAAGATCATGAGAGCGGTCCCATTCATTGAGCTGTTGGATTTGGCTCGCCAGTTCAGGATAATGGTCTGGTTCTAACTGCAATAGTAATTCAAGGTTTTTAAAGTGGGGTGTCTCCAGTGTGTCTGGATATACCAGATCATATTTGATGGCCTTAAAGTCATCGTAAGAAATAGTGTCTAGATCTGATAGCAGCTGCAAGATCCGCTTACTTCGATTATTATCCATTGTCTCGTCTAAGTAACCGAATACTGGCTGACGTTCTGAAGGCACCACATCGTCCTCAGCAGCAGTAGCATTGTAAGGTGAATTATTGGTATTAAATAAAAAGCCAGAAGCTGGATTAGTGATCTGCGGCAGCGCATCAATGGGATAATATTCATCTCGCCACATAGTCGCAGATGTATCTCCTGGGAGCACAAGATTGTAGTTATAATTTTGATTTCTTATCGGGATGGTAGCATTGCTGATATAGAAGATGTTATCTTCTTTATCTGCGTAGACGATGTTGGTGCAAGCTATCTCTTGCATGGCTAGCGCTTGCTTGAATTCATTCAGATTAGTGGCCTTATTCATAGCGAACCACTGCTCTCCCATCCTGATGTGCTGAGAAGCAGCGAATGACCATGCGAATATACCCTGCTCCGTCTCGAAAGTTGGGCCGTATACACTTTCATATACCGTCCTACTGATTGGTACTTTGACAATGGAGAATAGCTTCATCCATGACCAGTATTTTTTCTTCTTGAGCTTGAGCCACTCTCCATCATAGCGATAGTGAAGCTCTTTTTTTTCGTGCATGGTCAGCTGATACACATCAGATAAGTCTGGACGATTCACCGTCTGCGCCCAGCCCAAATGTTCATTAGCCCCATGGAATATCATAAATCCTCCAGGGAAAGTGCCACCTATAATATTCAGACCTTCATCACTGTGCAGGTGTGCCTCATACCAGGAGTACCAGCCTTCCATTGGCTGATGCGAATTAATGGCTAAAAAGGTATTGCCACTATCCGTTTTACGACCACTGATGGCTATCGCATTAGAGCCTTTCTGGATGTCTTGATCTAGCACACCAGTCAGTTTAGATTCGAGTATTTTCTGCAGATCTGCGCCTGCTCCAGAAATATCCACTAAGCCCAACTGATATCCTACCAGCAGGTCTTGCTCCGTCACAGGAAAGGCATCAGATAAAAGTAGCTCATCAGGATGCAGAGCGGCGTATGTATTCACAGCATTAACAAAACTGGTCAGAAGTACCTTGTACTGGCCTGTCACCTCAGCCTTATATTTTTCATTTACGGATTCTCGTAAGCCCATGAATTTCACTGCGAAGTCTATGATCAATCCTTCTTTACCCTTGATTTCTCCCAATAGACCTTTACTAGCAAGCATCTGTTCTTGTAAAGTCACAAAGTCATCCTCACACTGAGCCCAGGCCAATCCATATATCACATCGGCATCCGTTTTAGCTTTAATATGAGCTACGCCCCAAGCATCTCTGGCTATCTGTACCTCAGCATATATTTCAGCATCTGGCACGGACTGACAAGCACAAATCAGAAGTAGGATACTTACGAAGATCGAGATTCGTATCATGATGACAAGATAATACTCAAAAGCTCAATCCAGACATAAATGACGAAAGCTGATAGAAATTAGCTTTGTTGATTAAGAAGCAGGCATAACGATTTTAAATGTTGTTCCCTCAGAAATATTCTTTTGTATGCTGATGGTACCACCCAGGTGATTTTCCACTATGCGCTTACAGTTAGCTAGGCCCACTCCCGAGCCTTCATACCTTTTATCAGTAGGTAGTCTTTTGAATAATGCAAAAGCATCTGAGTGATCTTCTGGTGCTATGCCAATACCATTATCCTTGACTTCTAATACGAATGCATCTTCTTTCTGATAGGCGTCTATTTTGATCACTGGACATGAATTCTTATTATACTTTATACCATTATCGATTAGATTTTGCAGTAACATTTTAATATTCATTCTGTTACCATATATTTTGCCTAACGGGTCAGTGTATTCTATGGCAAAAGGTCGTTCATCTTGAGTAAGCTCATCTTTAATTTCTGAGACCAGAGGAGCCAAGGCAATATGGTCTTTGAGTGCAGATTTATTCTGATTTAACTTGGAGTAAGTCAGGATCTCATCGATCATAGCTGAAAGCTTCTTGGCGCTTTGCCCAATGTATTTCGACGACTCATTTACCTTTTCGTAATTTTCTTTTTTGATATTCATGGTTATCAACTGAGCAAAACTATTTATACTGCGCAGCGGAGCTTTTAGGTCATGAGATACCACATATGAAAATCGCTCCATATCATCATAGGCTTGGCGAAGCTGTTCATTTTTACCCTTTAGCTGCTGGATCAGTTTTCGATTTTCACTAGTAAAAGCAATGATTTGGGACTTTAAATAACCAAAGGTCACGGCTAATAATATGAATACGATACTGTAAAGGACAGATCTTTGAACAGGCTCATATCCCAAATAGCCAAAGTCCAATAAAGATGAATTTATGATAGCAATGGTAATCAGGACAACCAATAGCTGAATCGCTAAGACTAGCACGATGAGCTTCTTCGAGTCAATCATGGCAAAGATGAAACTCTGCAAAAACAGATTGATGATACAACTCAAGAACAAGTCACCAGACATCAAGGTCATCGCACATAAAATACTCATGCTGGCAAAACTCATAGTCATCACTGACCAAACATGTAATCTTAAATAATTTAATAAAAAGCAGACTGTAAGAATTGAAAAGCCTCCTATGTAGACCAAATTATCAAATGGGGTCCATGACCAAGAGATGACATTCGTAAGCAGAGTAAGAGATACAGCTATCAAGCAGAAAAACAAAAACATATTATAGACGCGGTTCTTTGCCCTTCTGATCTTGCTATATTTCTGGTCATCACCAATATTTAAGATATACTGTTTCAATTGGCTATATATTTATTTACGCGCATTATTTTTTTAATTAGTACAGCCTTTTGATGCGAATGGTAAAGAATATCTATTTGTAATTTAAGCATTTTTTGAATAAAATATCAAGATATATACCATACCCTACAGCGTAGTATCTAGTCTACACGATGCACGCTATAATTTATGTAATTGAATTGTAGGCATGAAAGTCAGACATATGATGGATAATTGACAAGCGATCAGAATGAAGCAGTTATCATTGACAATCCGTGAAACAAGCCTATCTTTGCGGTCTTATGTTTCCAAAATACGATGTCATAGTAGTCGGTGCTGGTCATGCTGGCTGCGAAGCAGCAGTAGCTGCAGCTAATATGGGCTCCAAAGTCATGCTGGCCACCATGAATATGCAGACCATCGCACAGATGTCCTGCAATCCTGCCATGGGTGGCGTGGCTAAAGGTCAGATCGTCCGAGAAATCGATGCGCTGGGTGGATATTCTGGCATCATCACGGACCGCACAGCGATCCAGTTTCGCATGCTCAATAAGTCCAAGGGACCTGCTATGTGGAGTCCACGGGCTCAGAGTGACAGGATGCTCTTTGCTCGGCTGTGGAGGAATATGCTAGAGGTGCATGAGAACATCGACTTCTGGCAAGAGATGGTCACCAGCCTGATCGTAAAGGACGGAGTCTGCAAAGGCATAAAGACTGGCATAGGTCTGGAGATAGAAGCTGAGGCCGTCGTCCTTACTAATGGGACTTTTCTCAATGGACTCATCCATATTGGAGAAAAGCAGTTTGGCGGAGGCAGAGCAGGCGAGCGAGCAGCGACAGGTATCACCGAGCAGCTCGTCGAGTTAGGCTTCGAGTCTGGAAGAATGAAGACGGGGACACCGCCGCGCATCGATGGCCGATCGCTTAACTGGGATGCCATGGAGCTACAGCCTGGTGATGAGTCTCCTGGTAAATTCTCCTATACGAATACACCTGAGATCACAGACCAGATACCCTGTCATGTATCCTACACGAATCCCGCAGTTCATGAAGTGTTACAGACGGGCTTCGACAGATCACCCATGTTCAATGGGCGCATCAGAGGCTTAGGCCCTCGATATTGTCCATCCATAGAAGATAAGATCAATCGCTTTGCAGATCGGGATCGGCACCAGCTCTTTGTCGAGCCAGAGGGCAGAGACACTTGCGAAATCTATGTGAATGGCTTCTCCTCTTCGCTACCAGAAGATGTCCAATTCAAGGCGCTGCAGCTGGTACCCGGCTTCGAGAATATGAAGATGTTCAGACCTGGCTATGCCATAGAGTATGACTTCTTTCCGCCGACACAGCTGCAAGCTAACTTGGAGACGAAGCAGGTGAAGCACCTGTTTTTCGCTGGGCAGATCAATGGCACGACAGGCTACGAAGAGGCAGGCTCTCAGGGGCTGATGGCTGGCATCAATGCTCATCTCGCCATCAAGGAGCAGGATCCTTTTATCCTCAAACGATCAGAAGCTTACATCGGTGTACTGATCGATGACCTTATTAATAAAGGGACCAAAGAGCCCTACAGGATGTTCACCTCCAGGGCTGAGTATCGCATTCTACTCCGTCAGGACAATGCTGATCTGAGGCTGACACCTCTGGCACAAAAGATCGGTATGCACCACATGGATGATCGGATGGCGAGAGTAACTGAAAAAGTGGATGCATCCGCTGCCATAGAGAAAGTCTTCCGCAAAGTCAGCGTATCGCCAGAGCAAGTGAATCCATACCTCGAGTCAGTCGGATCAGCTCCAATCAATCAAAAGGTGAAATTCGCCTCGGTCCTGATGCGACCCAAAATGGAGCTGACACAATTAGTCCCTCTGATCCCAGACTTAGAGCTAGCATTAGCTGGGCTCGATCATGAGTCCGTCGGTCTAGCCGAGATCAATATGCGCTACGAAGGCTACATGAAGAAAGAGCAAGAAATGGTGGACAAGATGAATCGACTCGAAGAAGTACGGCTCAATGATAATTTTGATTTTCACGCACTTCAGTCTCTCTCATCAGAAGCCCGAGAAAAGCTGACTGAGATCAAACCCAGGACCATCGGCCAGGCCAGCCGTATCTCAGGTGTATCACCCTCAGATATCTCAGTACTACTCGTACACGTAGGAAGGTAAGTCTTCTGGGCTATCAGATCTTTACTCCATTAACACTTCGTTTAAATATTAATAGGACTAATGTATATTTGCGCTCTTCAAAATGATGAGCCCCCATGAGTCAGACCCTTCGAAATAACATGCGCACCATCCATAGGTACTTAGGCTTTTTCTTAGCTGGTATCATGGCTGTCTATGCGCTCAGTGGCATGGTACTCGTCTTCAGAAATACTGACTTCCTCAAGCAAGAGATTCACTATGAGAAGACTGTGGCTGCAGGCATTCAGCCAGCTAAGCTTGGATCAGCTTTAGGCGTAAAGGGGCTGAAGGTGCTCCGGACTGAGGGCGATCTACTCTACTTCAAGCAGGGCAGCTATAATCGCTCGACGGGTGCTGCGGACTATACCGTGAAGAAGCTGCCTTATGTCCTTGGTAAAATGACTAAAATGCACAAAGCCACGACTAAAGACCCCTTGTACTACCTGAATCTCTTCTTCGGCGCATCTCTTCTCTTCTTTGTGATTTCGTCATTTTGGATGTTTATCCCCTCTTCGAATGTCTTTAGGAAGGGTATGTATTTTACCTTGGGTGGTATTGTGCTGACACTTATCATGCTGTTTTTGTAGCCTTGAAAACTTTCATTCGTACTTTGCTCTGATCTTTTATATCCCTGCCGTCTAAGCGCGTTTCTCCCTCTACTGTACGCGATGTGGCACTCAGCGTTTAAAAAATTCGAATCCACTTCCGTCATAGCGGTATACCCCATTCAGGCTACCTACCCACATGTTGTTGTTTGAATCTTCTATTATACCAAAGAACATGCCTTCGCCTGTTTTCATGTAATATGCAGTTGGGACATGATCATCTAAAGCCATTGCCTCATATCGAGAGAGCGCCCAGCCTGGTGCGCCTGCCCCTTGTGAGCTGGTCCAAATATTCCCACTTCTATCTTCATAAATATAGCCCACAAAATCTGATGTGTAATTTTTGAATTCATGCCCATCATATCGCCACAGACCATCATTACCTCCTAGCCAGATATTCCCTTTAGTATCCTCCAAGATGCGGCGCACATTTTGAAATGTTTGGCCGTCCTGAGTCAATATTGTTGTAAATGCTTGGTCATCATATGTGAATGCTGCACCCCTTGTTCCAAGCCAATATTTTCCTGACAGATCTTCGATGATTGAATTGACATCACTATTATGTAGCCCATGATCTGTTGTATAATTTTGAAATGTCGATCCGTCATAATGACTTAGTCCGGCTAATGTCCCAAACCATAGATCTCCATTTTTATCTTCATAAATAGTTGGCACTCTATCATCCACCAGCCCATCAGCCGTGGTGAAGTGTTGAAATGATTCTCCATCAAAAAAGTATACACCTCCACCAATGGAGCCAAACCAAAAATTTCCATTGCGGTCTTCTAAAATGGAGAAAAATCGATCCTCGCTGACACCGTCAGTGATCTGTCTAAATGATTCTCCGTCATACATGATGATACCCGTAAAAGTGGCAAACCAAATATTACCCCTAGTGTCCTCTATGATGTTGCGCGTGATGGCATTCGGGGCATTCGGGGCCACTATCGTATCCACTGCTAATGTGATAAAGGGAATCTTTACAAACTCACTGCTGTGGAGAGCTCTATGCGCTGCTGGCTTTTCTGTCTGACTATTGCCACGACAACATAACATGAGCGCAGAGATGATCATCATCAGATAGAGTAATTGCTGGGGCTTGATGGTATTTGCATTCATAGGTGGATGTCATTCAATACATCATTGGCTTTAATCGTCCAATGAAAGTAAACACAAATACTGTCACTGACATTTTATTCATCTCTTTCAATTATTACAAATTGATACAGGTCCATCATCAAGGTAGGTACGTAACATTTAAAAGCTTTAGCTATACCATAACCCTACTCACAAGGATCTATCTTGGCCTCCATCATCACACCGAGCGGTACGCTAAAGTCAGGCTCCAGGCAAATCCCAAATCCCGCAATAAATGAAGATGGCGTATCCATAACAGCATCAGTGCGAATCGTTGCAGCAGCTACATATTCACTGACCGCTACATTGGATACATACAGGTTCTGATGGCAGTAGCCAAATGTGCTGGAGGCTGCGCATGAAACACTTTGGCTGGCTGCCTGCACCAGCAGCTCTATGCCCAAGTCGTGATAGCCTGTCGCTGGTTCCCACAGATCAGTATTACCAGATTGACTGGCTAATCTGATGGCATAGTCTGCCCGATCGATCAGTGATGCTTGCGGATCAGCTAGATTCAGCAGGACCTCATAACTGCCTAGTGGCAGGTCTTCGCCAAGGCAGATGGACTGTGATACAGTCGTGGTCGCATGAGCATGCCAGTCTCGTGGATCGCTGTCGATACTGGCATAGAGTTTTTGCCCCGTGATCTGGTTTCTTAGTATCAGTTCCACCAGCCTCGGATTATAGGGAGCTGCATATCCTGTATTCTCTATTTGTAGGGTGATGTCTATGGATCCTCCTGGCTCAGCCGTACTGCTGACTGCAGCTGTGGTGAGATGGAGCCTGTAGCCCAGATCGCGCTTGATGTCTTCTATGCAGTCGCCCTCCCAGTCAGCATTCACATCGGGATAGTTATAGTCAGCATTGAGGTAGGAGTAGTGCATGCGTCGCATCTCACTGTCAGCTCTGCCTGCTGGATAGCAGTTATCATCGGGATTGTTAGCAGCGCAGGTCTCACCTCCGACGACAACATACTTTGAGTCAGCAGCTGCATAAGGTTTCAGCTGGGTAGTATCACTCTGTGAGGACATGCTCGTCGTCCCATAGTCGATGTATGTTCCAAAGTCGTTGTCACTTGCCAGGTAGCAGTCATTATGAAATCCCAACCTTGATTTATCATCCTCTAAGTATGCTTCTGCGGCAGTCAGAGGGAGAGATGATGTGGGAGCCTGTATTCCGTAGATAGTCTTTTGTTTGATCTGCGGATATCTGACTTGGATCATCCTGTCCGTAGGCGTTGCCGCCAAAAAGGCTTGTAAAACGTCTAAACGATCCGCCCAGTTTTGATCAGTTAATTTAAAATTTGGACCCTGAGAGGCATCGCCGAAATAGTCGGTATAATATTGCTCTCCCCAGACCCCGATCCAACCCATCTGTATGGCGGCGATCACATCCCGATTCTTCTTCAATAAGGGGCCCACCTGCTCTATGTGTTCTAGCACACGTGCCTTGGGCGCATCTCCATACGGGGGACAGATGAAGGAGCCACACGCGCTCCCATCCACTCTGTCCGTGTAGGCGAATCTGGGGATAAGCTTGACCCCCGCCGCTCTCGCTATATCAAAGTCCGCCTGCATGTTGTCTAGATAAGCTTGAGATATAGGCGCATCCACAAAGTCCTCCAAGAAGAAATAGCGAAATATCAATGTGCTGTATATTTCAAAGGCCGCAGTGCCTCGTGGCTGGTGCAGCGCCCTGTAGCTTTCTAATAAGCTTTGGCTCAATACACTGTAATTGGTGGATCTGGTCTCAGAGTACCGATAAAAGCCACGCTCTGGATTGGGAAAGTCTTCATTGGAGAGTGTATAGTTCTTAGTCGTCATCTGCCCCGTCAGCGGGATATATATGCATGATAATAATAGAAATGTGATGAGGTAGATATGCTTAGCCATAAGCTAAAGATACTTCAAGTCATTTGAAGATTCGTTAGGGTTTACAGCGATATCATGCCTAAAACAGATGAGAGCTTTACTTTAGGCAATTCCCTTTTGAGGTTGTCAATTTTCTCTTTGGTTGGCATCAATTGTTATTGGACTTTGACCGATTAGCTATAATTCTGATTGATCCAGTGAGAATGCGAGATCAACAGAACAGTCTTTGATCAAATGGAAATGGCTCCGTACTCAAGATTTCGATCTTCGAAAAGCCCTCATGATATGGATTAATTAAAATATTAAAATCGCCTTTGACCACTGCGGATGGGACGCTGAGCACGCCGTATCTTTTATCTTTAATAAAGCGGTCACCCAGAGATCTTGACAGCGGTAGGTACTCGATCATTTTGTTCCAGTGAGTAGGCAGATCACTTTGTGATATGATATTTCGTGCTATCGTATCAGGTACGCCAATTCTCATCATATGGTAGTCATCAGGTACATCCTCCACATCGATATGGACTAACATTTCTGCCATCGCCAGTGCCCGGCTGGATGCTGTATAGATGATCTCTACTCCCACACTATTCCATCGGCCGCCCCGCAGAGCGGCGCCATATCCACTGAGTGAATCCTTATATTGGGCCTTCGCCAATCGGTAGCAAATCATGCAAAAATACCGTGCTCTATGTGGACCAGCTCTGTCATGACCAGCTCCTTACCGAATGAGCTGCTGAGTAGATCAATAGGCCGCTTATCCTGGAAAATAAACTTTGGCTTATAGAGCCACCGCTCAAATTTCTCAGAGCTGCCAAAGACATCTACGCCTTTTTGGACGACTTCTACAAATTCAAATATCTTCTCTGTGTATATGGGCTTCAGCATGGTATTATCTTTTTGGTAGCGCTGTAGAGTGCGATAAGGAATATTAGTGACATGGCACCAATCTGTCAGACTGTAAGAGCTCTCCTCAACGAGAGTGAAAAAAAACTGACTGCTCACTCCTGCCTCAATGAGGGAGAGCAGCAGCATCTTCTGATCCAGCAGCTTATTCATGGTCATACCATAAGCGGCCATTGGCTCAGCTACCTGTCCATCTGATGATGTCCCACTGATATTCTCCAACTCTTTCCGTAAGGCTTCATTGACTTTTGCTGTAATCATATTATTATGCCATTTGTCCCAAAAATACTACATTATGTCCTAATTTACAAGTTTTTTACCCCAAATACCTCAGCCCACATCGCCAGGCTGATCAGTCTCCATTTGATAGCGTCATCCTTTATGGCAGTACTTTGTTGGGGATTGACCACCGCTGACAAGTTAGTAATGGATCGCATGGTCAGTTGATCAATCTTCGTTTTATGTTCCACATTCCAAGCTCGCTGAGGTGTCTCAAAGCCCAGCTTATTCTTGCGCTCATACACCCGCCGAGGCAGTGCGTGCTTCATCGCTTCTCTCAGGATCCACTTGCGTACACCTCGATTGATCTTCATATCATCTCCCAGGCTCAGGCAAAACTCGACCAGCCGATGATCTAGAAATGGCAGTCGTGCCTCTACGGAGTGAGCCATGCTATTCCGATCTGCATAGTGCAGCAACACAGGCAGGCCCATGTGCTGGAGCAGATATCGGCTGGTGTCACTGATCGAAGTTTCAGTCTCTCTTACGGGCAGTTCTACTGCTGCCCTCAGCCAAGCGAGCGAAGTATTCTTTTTCTTGGACCTATACTGACTGTAGCGTCGCCATGCCTGACCAAAGCCATTGTCGTACTGCTTCGCTATGTGAAAAATGGTAGAGGCAGCGCTGAGTGGACGCATGCTCATGCGCTGCTTCAGAAGGCTCAGATAGAATATATCGTAGCCGCCCAGTATCTCGTCTGCGCCTTGGCCTTCCAGCATCACCCTGAGTGATAGCTCATTCGCTTTCCGATAGAGCTCGTGCTGTGCATACACACTGGCGGAAGAGAATGGCTCATCCTGTGTCCAGATAAGGGCCGGCAGTGCCGAGAGCAGGCCGTCTAATGATGGCGATAGTTGGTGACTTTTACCACCCATTTTCTGGATCACGGCAGCCACGTAGCTAGACTCATTGATCTCAGGCTGGTCATAGGTCACGGAGATACTTCGGGGCACATTCGCCGATGCACACAAGACGGAGGAAGAGTCCAGTCCTCCTGAAAGACAGCTGCCAAGATCATAGGCAGCTCTGTGCCGCAGACTGACAGCGTCGTAAAATATGGATCGAAATTGGTCGATGCCTGCTCGCGCACTTAGCTTAAACGTATCATCTGACTCTAAAGCATAGTACCTGCTAAACTCTAATGGCTGATGCCCGTCAAGGCGATAACTGGCACAACTGGCAGCTGGCACATGGCGGACCCTGGCGAACATAGTCTCCTCACTGTAGTCCTGCATGCCATAAGCCAGATACGTCGTCACAGTCTTTAGATTAGCCTCTGCTCTCCACGATCGCAGCTGAGTGAAAGCTTTGATTTCTGAAGCAAAGACCAACTGCGTATCTGATTGATAATAGTACAATGGCTTGATGCCAAATCTGTCTCTGGCAATGAATAACTCCCGTGAGGACTGATCATAGATCATAATAGCCCACATGCCATTGAAGTGCTCCAAACAGGCATGTCCCCAGTGGTCATACGCCTTGATGATCACCTCTGTATCAGAGGCCGAATCAAATTGATATCCTGCCACTATCAGTTCAGCCCGCAGTTCTTCATGATTATATATGCTGCCATTAAATAACAAGACGTACTGCTGCCACCGAAAAGGCTGATTAGCCGCATCGCTACGATCCATGACTTTCAGCCTGCATGCAGCCAGGCCCAACTGCTTATCCTGGTAATAGCCCTGCCCATCCGGACCCCGGTGCTCCAGCAGTTTGATACCGTCCTTTAGTTCTGACTGATCGACTGGTCTTTTATCTATATTTATGATGCCGAATATTCCGCACATGATCTGATAAATATGATGTTTTATTGACGAATAAGGAGATATATCACCAGCATTGTGACACAGATGAGACAATCTCAATGTTTCATCAGCCCTGGTGGCTGGATGCAGTCTGTGGTCCTGAGGCTTGGGATGTCGTAATCAGTCAGGATCAGGACGGCAGGCTACAGGGTGCACTGGCCTACTTTCACCAGCAGCGATATGGGATGAAGCTCCTGCGGCAGCCAATACTGACACCTTATCTGGGCATCATATTTCAGTATCCACTGCGCCAGTCTAAGCTATCCAGACAGTACGCCTTCGAGCGAAAAGTCGTAGCCGATCTGGTCCAGCAGCTGCCTGCATATGCCTACTTCAATCAACATTTTCATCCTGAGTATTCTAATGGCCAAATACTCCACTGGGAGGGCCTGCAACAAGCGACATACTACAGCTCAAAGATTGATCTCAGTCAGTCCCTGGAGACCATCTATAATGATTTCGAAGGCAGTGTGAGGACTGAGATCAGAAAGGCGGAAGACAGGCTGCGCTTTGAGACAAGCGAAGACATCAGTACGATATACCAGCTCAATCAAAAATCATTCGCTGCTCAGTCCAAGGCCATGCCTTTTGATCTTCCGCTGCTCCAGACCTTGGACAAGGCCATCGCTCAGCGATCCAAGCGTAAGATACTGGTCGCTTTGGACCAGCAGGATCAGGTGCATGCCTGTGTCTATCTTCTTCAGGAGCACGGCACATTATACAGTCTAATGATCGGGAGTGATCCCGATCTGCGGAGCAGTGGAGCAGTATCCTATCTGATCTGGCGGCTGATCAAAGAGCACCATAAGGACTACCACAGCTTAGATTTCTGCGGCAGTATGATTGAGCGATTTCAAAGGGTCTTCCGATCGTTTGGAGCGGTTCAGCTACCTTACCTGCGAGTCTATCAGAAGCGTGGCTTATTCAGGTTCATTAATGCATTTACTCAGCTTGGCGAATGAAGACGATCGGAGTATACTGCGCCAAGCCTATCTATGTAGCAAGAATCCAGTATGTCTTAGACTTTATCCAACGCCATCCTTTAAAACCTGAAGAGCCAGTCCAGTTCGTACTAAATCCCACACCCAGTTTACCAATTAACATCAGCATTGCCTATGGGCCCCATCCACGCCCCACGACATATCTAATACCACAACAAAAGCTGCTTTTCTCAGATGCTGTGCTGAGTAATCTGAGCTTATCATGCAGAGCTTATGAAGACCAAAATAGCCATATCCACTCCGTAGAGGCCAAGTCTAATCCTCGCTTACAAGATGCTTTTATAGCAGCAAATGTCTTTGGCTTTGACCTTGTGGAGACACTCTTCTTTCACCTCAGCCGCTATGAAGAGTATCATTGCTCAGGGTTCGTCAGAGACCCTTGGGATATGATGTGGGAGCGAGATCAGTTGCTGGTCCGGCACGGACTGCAGCAACTACCTGTCGTGGATCAGCTGGTATTGGCGCTCTACCGCGCTTTAGGATTTGCCACGGATGATCGGCAGACGACTTATAGCCTCTCCCACGACATAGATGTCTTAGAGAAGTATCGAGGCACCAAGCGCAGCTTGAGAAGCTTTGCCAGAGCTTTTTTGGACAACGGGATAGATGGCATCAGAAAAAATATGACATTTTACGCTAAGTCAAAATTTAATTCTAAAAAAGACCCATTTAACAGCTTTTTCTTTTTGTTAGTTGATTCATCAACAATAGATTTTCAAGATAAAGTACTCTATCTGATGGCTGGAGGCGAGACTAAACATGATAATTATTATCAAGTCAACAATCCAATTATTGAGCAATGCATTGCTTTAGCTGAGGCACGTGGCTACCAAATCGGACTCCACGGCAGCTATAACAGTGGATTTAAGGCAGACCTGCTGAGCAAAGAAAAACAAAGATTAGAGCAGGTCCTGGAAGCAGATGTGATCCATAATCGGCAGCACTTTCTCCGCTTCTCCTTCGAGAAAACACCCGCTATCTTGGAAGATGCAGGCATAGCCAAGGACAGTACACTAGGCTATCAGCGGATGATAGGCTTTCGCTGTGGCACTGGCTTTCCATACCAGCTGTATTCATTTGTAGAAGAGCGGCCTTATTCATTTTTAGAGCAGCCTATGGTGGTGATGGACGGAGCCTTACTGGAGGAGTCCAGTGGTGATTTGGATGAAGCAATGGAGCGCCTAGGGGCATTCCAATCTCAAAATCTGCTGAATACCCACATCACCTATAATGTTCACAATAGCATTTTTGATCCCGTCAAGCGTGATCTTAAAAAAATGAAAAAGCTATATACCCTGATGGTGGGAAAATAAAAATGACTCGCTTGGGATACAAGCGAGCCATTTCAAACTGTTCTACTAAAGCTATTCTACCTCCTGTGGTGGTTCCACCGTACCATTAGAGTGGGTCTTCTTCTCCTGCTCAGATTTCTTGACCAGGCTCTCTGGTAAGTTCATCCCGCTCTGATTCAAGAAGTCATTGAGCTGAGGCATCATGCCGTAGAGACCTTTGACAAAATTGCCCACGCCCTGTCCATTGCCGCTATCATATACCACCACCTTGTCAATGTCCAGATCCTTAATGGCTCCCGTCTGAATCTCAGCCAGCTCTGCCAGCTTATCGACCATCAAGAATCCAATGGCGCTCTGGGGATCTCCACCGGCTGCTTGTACTAATTTGTTAAAGCCTTCAGCTTGCTTTTTGAGCAACTCCTCTCGGCCTTTAGCTTGCGCCATCAGCTTGGACAGGATGGCATCAGCCTCACCCTTAGCTATTTCTCTTTGTCTTTCTGCTTCGGCCTGCGCTGCGATCACTGCTTTCTGCTTTTCGATGCTTGCAAAGACGATTTGATCTGCCTCTAGCTTAGCGTTCTCCATAGAGGCTCTAGCCTCCTCCGCTGACTTCTCAGCGAGGTAGGCCTCTTCTAGTGCCTTGGCACTAGCCACTTTCTCAGCTGCGGTGGATCGTCGCTTAGCCTCTGCCATTTCTATATCTCTGGTCGCATTAGAGTTAGCGATTTTGATCGCAGAATTATTTTTTCCTTCTTGAGCTGAAGCTTCGGCTACGGCTTCTCCTATTTCCGCCCGGCTGTTCGCATCAGAGACTTTGATCCGCTGATCTTGCTGTGCTTCAGCCTCACCAATTGATCCAGTTCTGACTTCTTGGGCGACTTTGACCTTTGCATCATTGATCGCTTTGGCTGCAGCTTCTTTACCCAGCGCCTGGATATAGCCAGACTCATCTTGGATGTCTGTGACATTTACATTGATCAGCTCCAGGCCAATCTTGTGTAGCTCATCCCCTACGTTACGGTAGACAGACTCGACGAATTTATCTCGGTCCGTGTTCAGCTCTTCGATGTCCATATTCGCTATCACCAGTCTCATCTGTCCCATGATGATGTCATGAGCCAGGGAGCTGATATCAGGACGCTCTAATCCCAGCAGTCTCTCCGCAGCAGCAATCATCAGCTCGGGCTTATTAGAGACTCCGACGGTGAATTGGGCTGGGACTGATACTCGTATGTTTTGCTTAGACAGCGCATCCTGCAAATTCACATCTATAGACAGCGGTGTGAGATCTAAATACTTATAGTCTTGTATCACAGGCCACACGAAGGCAGCTCCTCCGGCGTAGCACTTGGCAGATTGTTCGCCTCCCGTCTTACCGTAGACGACAAGTATCTTATCAGAAGGACATCTTTTATACCTGCTGACAAAGAAGAGAAGTAATAGGATGGCTACTAAAACGATGAAGCCAATTAAGATTAATATTCCATTAGTCATATTCGTAAAGTTTTAATGATTATGATGTAATAAGTGAGACTTTGGCGAAGCTATCGACAATGTCTTCCACGAGAACTTTTTCTCCAGTGGCTATTTCAGTTTCGTTGATGGTTTTAGCTTTTAACTCTCGGATGGCACCATTGATGTTGACGTGGATGATGCCATAGCCTTGCTTAGCAGGAATCTTCAGGTATACCTTCGCTTCTTTGTATAGAGCATCTTCTGATTTCCAGTTGACCTCTGATTGATTTTTGAGCAGTAGCCTCAGCATCAGATTGAGCAGATACACAGCCACCAGGCCAGATACAATGCCGATGGTCAGTGCGATGATGGGATTTTGATCTATAGCTAAGACCAGCTTCACCACCCATGAGCCGATGGAGAGAAAGGTGAGCAAGCCTTTGATGATACCTAAGTCGCCACTGTCCATGTCTGTATCGCCTCCGATATCGACATCCAATTCTAAGCCTCCGAGTAGTGAGAGGAGCAGCAGCAGGATCAAGACGCCGCCACTGATGAGGGAGATCCATGTGAGTAATTCAATCATTTTCCTACAGTTTCTTTCTTAACATTTTATTAAGTCTATGAAGTTTCATCTCGCCGAGTATATAGATGAACGCATCGATTCTGCTGATGAACGAGTGCGGGGTCTGCTCAAGTTAGTCAATTATGAGCCCAAACTATAGACTTAGATCCTGTAACTGCTTGTGATCATTAACTGACATATCACGCGAATCAATTTAGCATCCGACTTCTATGTTGTGGCCTTTTCATCTATCATCTCACACTTAAATCTCTGTATAGGTGGCCTTAAGGCCGAAATTGGAATATGAATTCTGTACATTGAAGCATAAAACAACAATGCCTATGCGACTCCTACTTACCGTGACAATCTGCTTATTGATGGCTGTACCGAGCCTGATCGCCCAAAAATTGATCGACTTTAATCTGGCCATCAGTCTGCCTGAGCTTATCATTGAGTCTAATCTCGGTACAGATGTAGATCATGCGGTAGACGCATACAGTGTCTTATACACCACGACTGATTTAGAGGGCCGATTAGATACAGCCAGTGGGTTGATCATGATACCCTCAAGTGAGTCAGGCAGTTTTCCAAGAGCTATCTACCAGCACGGTACTGTATCCTCCAGAGATGACGTACCCTCACAGCTGAGAGGTGGATGGGAGCTCGGGCTGGCCTTAGCCTCTTTCGGATACATCACCATCGCACCTGACTACCAAGGTCTCGGAACATCCAGAGGCATTCATCCTTATGTGCATGCTGATTCAGAAGCACAAGCTGCCATTGATATGCTGTTTGCATTAGATGAGTTCCTCACCACTCTCGATGACAATAGTGTCACCGCCAGCGATCAGCTCTTCATCACGGGATATTCTCAGGGTGGCCATGCTGCCATGGCAGCACACAGAAATATTGAGCGAGATTATGCTGATCAGATCACTGTCACTGCATCTGCACCTATGTCAGGACCGTACAGCATTTCAGGTGACATGATAGAATTCACCCTGGTAGAAGCAGAGTTTCCATTCTTAGGATATATAGCGTGGACCACTCTATCATATCAGAGAGCCTACAAAGACGAATTTCCATCAGCCCTGTCTGACTTTTTTATAGATAAGTACATTGCCCCCATTGAGTCCTTCGCCAGAGAAGAGATCGATTTAGGCCAGCTCAATGCTGAATTACGAAACTTGATGCTAGAAGAAAATGATCTTATATCACCACGGCTGATGCTAAAAGAGGATGTGTTAGACATCATCATCAATCGCTTAGACCACCCGATCTCTCGAGCATTTGAAGACAATGATGTTATTGATTGGTCCCCTCAGGCGCCGGTGAGGATGATGTACTGTGGCGCAGATGAGCAGGTATGGTTTCAGAATGCCCTGACAGCAGAAGACGTGCTGATGCAGACTGGCGATGAAGATGTCAAGGCAGTCTTGATTGATGAAAATGGAACTCACGGCTCCTGCGTCGTGCCCGCCTTTCTTGAGACAGTCGAGTTCTTTAATTCCTTGCGGGATATGACTTCGCCTACTGTGGATGAGCGGCTTAATGAAGCTGCGATCAGAATCTATCCTAATCCCACTACCAGTGTATTGCACTTCTCTTCACCCGCTGATCTATCAATCAAATCCATACAATTGTATTCTATTGATGGCAGGCTGATCAAAACTGTGCAGCCTGATGAGCAGCTGCTTAAATCCGTAGATGTTTCTGATGTGGCTCCGGGCCTGTATAATCTTCAGCTGATATCTGCTGATAGAAATTTACATAAGCGGATTTTCATCGAATAAGCGTAGCTAAATATCTGTCAGCTTACTTTATCAACTGCTGTGAGCTCTCAGTCGATTTTTTCACGCAGTATGCGTATTGATTACGCAGTACTTACAGTCCTTGCTTCCTACAAGCAGGCAAATACCTTAATAAAAAAGGACCAGATAAATTATCACCTGATCCTTTCAATTTCTATTTTATTCATGGCTGCTAGGCAAAAGACCAGCCCTGCTTCACAATGGGTAGCTTCCTGATCCGCTCACCTGTCGCTGCGAATATGGCATTAGTCAGTGCGGGAGCTGCGGGTGGTGTACCCGGCTCCCCTACGCCACCTGGATAATGTTCATTCTCCATGATGTGGTTTTCTATTTTAGGGGACACGTTCATTCTCACCATATCATACTGTGGGAAGTTATACTCCTGCACCTCGCCCTCGTCCCAGGTGATCTCTCCGTAGAGTGCTGCCGAAAGACCGAAGACAATGCCGCCTTCCATCTGCGCTTCTACGGTATCAGGATTGATGTACATACCACAGTCGATGACATTGTAATATTTGTCTATGGAAAATTGTTTGTCACCCAGCTTCGAGATCTCAGCTACCTGCCCAACGATCGAGCCAAATGATTTATGCAGCGCCATGCCTCGGTACTTACCATCTTGTGCACCCCAGTTACTCATCGCTGCCACCTTCTCCAGTACAGCTTTGAATCGTGGATGATCACTGAGTTTATTTCTTCTGAATTCATAGGGATCTTGCCCGGATGCGGAGGCGCACTCATCTAAGAAGCTCTCCGTGAAAAAGGCATTCTGAGAACTACCCACTGATCTCCAGAATCCCACCTGGATAGGTAGGTCTACTTGGCCAAATGAGACCTTTCTATTTTTCATGATGTAGGGCAGGTGTGCTGCTCCTTCAGTAGTCGCTACATCCTTGGCAGGTGATACAGCCATGGCAGGCATGATCCGTGACATAGAGCTGTTACTGACTGACTGGAGCGCCATCTTATTATCCCAAGCAGCTATCTCGCCATCAGCACTGACTACTGCTTTAAACTGACTGAGAGCAGCCGGCCGATACATGTCATTACGCATGTCTTCTTCTCTGGTAAATACCGTCTGGATAGGGATGCCTGGCATCTCTTTAGCGATAGCTCCCGCCTTTCTGACGTAGTCTGGCTCAGCTCGCCGACCGAATCCTCCGCCCAGGTAAGTGCTGTGGACCTTTATGTTAGCCTTACTGATACCGGTGACTTCACTAACGGAATTTTGTGCTATGGATGATCCCTGATGACCGACCCACACCTGTGCATCCTCACCGTCTACGAGCACGGTACAGTTCAGCGGCTCCATGGCAGCGTGTGCCAGATAGGGCACTTCATACAGGCTTTCGATGACTGTGTTATTCTCATCATTGATGACCGCATCTACATCTCCTTCTTGTTCAGGTGTGGCTATAGCTGCCTCTCCAAGTACCTCTTTCATCTGCGCCAAAATGCCCGCAGAAGAGATCTCTTCATTGCCAGCTGAATCTTCTTCTAACCTAAGTGCCAGGGCGGCGTTTTTGGCTCGCCATGTATTATTTGCTATGACCGCAGCGCCGTACTCTGTCAACACCACTTTTTCCACACCAGCTCTTTTTTCTATGTCTTCTTGATTATTGATCGCGGTAATTTTACCTCCTATGGTCGTCGGGTGCCTCATGGCAGCGTACAGCATCTTATCTGGTCTGACATCTATGCCAAACTGTGCCGTGCCAGTCACCTTTTCAGGAATGTCTAAGCGCTGTACGGGTGTCCCGATTACTTTCCAGTCTGACTTCTTTTTCAGTTCCGGAAGTTCTTTTATCTCTATGCTGGCAGCAGCTTCGGCCAGCTGCCCATAACTAAGCTTTTCATCATTTACTGTATTGATGATGTAGCCCTTCTCCGCCTTGCAGCTGCTTAGCTCCGTATCCCAGCGAGCAGCGGCTGCCTGTCTCAGTGCCTCTCTGGCAGTGGCGCCAGCATAACGCATGTTATTGAATCCATCTACGATACTCGTACTTCCACCCGTAGCGACTATAGGTAGCACAGCGTAGATTTTTTCCATCATACTGTAGCCCTTGAATGCATTAGGCGCCTCTTGGGTGAGTAAGAATGTATTGGAGTATGGCGCTTCTGGCTGTGGCTGGATGACTTGAATCGTGGACATATCTACCTCCAGTTCTTCAGCTATCATCTGGGGAATAGAGGTGTAGATACCCTGCCCCATCTCGGCTCTCGGTACGGCCAGCGTGATGGTATTATCTGGAGCAATGCGGATCCAAGCATTGAGAGAATCTCCTTCTCCCATACCGATCCCAGAATACTTCTTTATTTTTTTATTGACGTAGACCGTGCCGCCGATTCCGACCAGGAGACCTACGCCTGCCAGACCACCCACGCCGATAAAAGCGCGCCGTCCCCATTTAGCTGCCGTTGATCTTTCTTTATTATTTTTTTCTTGATTAGCCATAGTTAGTGTTTTGTACGCTTATCCTAATAGGGAATTTTCTTCTTGTCTCCAGATAGCAGCAGTATGAATCGCTTCTCTCACCCTCTGGTACGTGCCACATCTGCAGATATTAGTCATAGCTTGGTCTATGTCCTCATCAGTGGGATTAGCTTTTTCATCCAGTAGTGATTCTGCCGCTATGATCTGTCCTGACTGGCAGTAGCCACACTGAGGCACTTGGTGCTGTATCCAGGCTTTCTGCACGGCTGAGAGCTGTCCATCAGACGCAATGCCCTCGATGGTTTTGATCTCTTTGCCCACCACTGATGATACCGCCAGGGTGCAGGTACGCGTAGCCACACCATCCACAAGACAGGTGCAGGCTCCGCAAGCTGCTACACCACAGCCGTACTTAGTGCCTGTCATATTGAGCTCGTCTCGCAGCACCCAGAGTAAAGGCATTTGCTCTTCTACATCGACCTGAATGTTCTTACCGTTTATCTTTAATTCCATGAGTTAAAATTTCGAGGCACAATGCCTGTCAGTAAATAACTAAACATAATTATCTCTGTCATTGACGTTTGTGAATTATTATGATTAGATAATCCAAAATACGAATTATATAATCTACATCCATCATCGTCTACTTTATGGAGGGCAAGATGAGTCTAATAATTCTGGATTCAGGAGATTCTTGACACATATCAACCCATCGTGGAAGATCTTGCAGCATACCAGAACTTGGCGTAAAAAGTATATCTATTTAGCCTATTGAATGCAGCTCACGCCGTGGCTTACAGTATTCCAGTTGCACAGAGCGAAGGCTAATTCATTCCTTCTGGCTGATTTCCTCAGCTTTCTCTACGATCTTGGTTTGTATTTTGTCTTTAACCAATTTTAGATTGGCTATTTTTTCTTTCAGTCTCTCTTTGCCTTCATCGGTTTCACATTCTTGAATCTCCGTTTGTAGGACTGCGATTTTCTTGTCAATGTTTTCTACGTTTTCTTTGCGCCGCTCGATGGATTCTGCTTCTTCTGCCTTATCAAATATCAGCTCTTCTGCCTTTCTTGATGCCTTCACATCTTTTTCTAATTGTTTTAGCTCAGTGTGCCTGGCTTTCTGCGGAATGAACTCTATTTCATTCACCTGGCGCTGGCCGACAAAGGTGGGCGACATGATTTCTATGCCTGCATTGTGCAGGTGATCTAGGACCATGGCATTCAGCTTGGACTTAGCAGTGAGCAAGGTTCTGACATCACTGAGTAGGCCGTGTACTTTGTAGACCACTGAAAAGTCACCCAGCCCTGTGATGTGGACAAATGGATCCGTCAGTCCAGCAGATTTGGCCGCTTCTAAGAGTTTGCTCTCTACAGTAATCCTGGACACGTCATAGCCCAGAGACACTTCTGAAGACACGAAGGATCCTGAAGCCCTGGTGACCTTGACAGGATTCGTAGCCAAGAATAAATTAGGTAGGGTAGTCAGGTCTCGATTCTCCGTTTGGATTTCGGTATGGAAGAGGCCCCTCTCTGAGATTCTGCCAAAATGATCGCCTACAGAGATGAAGTCTCCAGGTTTAAAATTATTAATGGCGCGCATCATGATACCTGCTAAGCCATTACCGATGAATGTAGCTGAACTTAATGCAAATACCGCAGAAAGCACGATGCCGATCAGGCTGGTAATCTGGCCTTTTGTATCACTAGACATCGGTATGGCTAGTACAATGGCCACGATACCAATCAGAGCAATCGTAAAGAGAGTAATCGATTTTATAATGGAAAAATCAGTCTTTCCTTTGGACTGGCGAGACATCAATATCTTGACAACCAAATAGAGGACGACAAAGAAAAATGTGGTAATAATGAGGTTGAGCCAGTTAGCTATGAATTCGTTAATCACGTGAGAGTTGAATTTTCGCGTATGAATAAATTACTTATTACAACTCAAATCTAAAGAAGAAAAATCCCTAAAAATAGCGATTGTTTTAGCCCCTGTGTGTCGCTTATCTTCGTCGTAGATAGTTTTTCATGTGCAATAAAGCTCGCAGTCGCCAAGAATTGCGGGCTTTATTCTTTCATCCAAACCTCAAACTCTTGAAAAATATCACGGCTGCCACCATCTGAGAGATAGACGAATTCGCCTCTTTTATTGATGATCTCATAGCTGGGTATGGAATAAAGCTGATACAGCGACTGCAGCGAATCCAGGTCCTGTCCTCTGACGTGTATTCCATTGATATGGTGTGTCTCCATAGCCTGCTTCCACTTCTCTTCTGATTGGTCAATGTTGACATTGAGCAAGGTGATACCCATCTCCTGTAACCGATCGCGAGTCTGCTCATACTTCTCAAAGTTCACGATACAAGGCTTACACCAGCTGGCCCAAAAGCTGAGGTAGAGCACCTCTCCTCTCAGATCTGAGAGTGAGGCCGACTGGCCATCTACATGATGAAAGCTGAACGCTGGAGCTTTCTCCTGTGCTTGGACATGAGCAGCTCCCGCTAAAAGAAATATCAGAACCATGGCGAACTTATGCATACTTTGCTAACAATCATACGGTAGAAATAATTGCCTCATATTTAGAATCCTTGTGTGTAGAGAATGGAGGACCATCTTAGCCTAATACTTTTTTGATCATCCTGTCGCAGTGCTCCGCGTAGAAGAGCGGGATACTGAGCAGACCATCCCTCAGCTCCAGATTCTGATTCGATATCCTGATGCTGACTTTTGGGTCATACTTTGTTCTGTAAGTTACCAGACTTTTTGCTTTTGTATTTGTACCAGATTTCACCTCTACTGGAATACAGAGCCCGCTCTGCTCTATGGCGTAATCTACTTCTGCCTTACCTTCTGATGTCCAATAGTATGGAGCATGTCCCAGTGTTCGCCGGAGTGCTTGGGCTGCATAGTTTTCTGCCAGAGCACCCTTGAATTCTGTAAAAAATTGATCTCCCTGAATGAAGGTCTTTGGATCCAAACCCGCCAGCCGAATCAGAAGACTAGTCTCAAATAGATACAGTTTGAATGCTGTAACATCTTCATAGGCTTTGAGTGGCACGCCCGCTTTCTCTACTCTCGCTACCTTGTAGACAAGTCCTGCCTGGACCAGCCACTGGATGGCTTCTTCGTATTCTCTGGCCCTGGCCCCTGAGCGTATCACTTTGTAGATGAATTTCTTATTTTCTTTGCCCAGCTGGGAGGGGATA
This sequence comes from uncultured Saprospiraceae bacterium, assembly GCA_937929945.1. Taxonomy (GTDB): domain Bacteria; phylum Bacteroidota; class Bacteroidia; order Chitinophagales; family Saprospiraceae; genus CALFUK01. Next base: position 32,687 of record CALFUK010000016.1, on the reverse strand, counting down.
GAATTCCAGGTCTGCTGGATTTTTGTAGACGTCGTCTTATCAGCGTGCTTGACGAAGTCCAGCTCATAAGCCCTCAGGATTTGATCTTGCACCTGCTGTGCCTCTGAGACATGCCTGGAATTGAGATAGAGCGCTGCCACCTCTGGCATCCCTCCAAAAAGAAGAAATTCTTTGAATACCTGATTCATGGGGTGAAAGAAAGCCTCTGGTATCTGCTCCAGTTCATCAGTGTCTAAATAATGATGAAACGCTTGGTAAAGTTTAGGATCAGCCTCTGCCAAATACTCAGAAAATGATAGCGGATACATGTCCAAGAATTCCACTTTGCCCACGGGGAAGGATCGATTATTGCCCAGGCTCAGTCCTAAAAGCGAGCCAGCCCCAATGATGTGGATCTCTGGCATTTCTTCTTGAAAATACTTGAGGGCGATCAGAGCGTCTCTACACTCTTGGATCTCATCAATCACCAGCAGACTGCTGTGCTCATTGATCTCCTGACCTTGCAATAAGGCTATTTTATCCAGTATGGATTTAGGGTCCTTGCTGCCCGTGAAAAAGGCATGCACTTCTGGCTGCCGCTCTAGGTTCAGGTAGATAAGTTGCTCATATTCTGAGTCACCAAAAGCCTTGAGCAAGGTGGTCTTGCCTATCTGACGAGCACCCATCAGTAGCAAGGGCTTTCGTCGCGCTTTAGATTTCCACGCTTGCAACTGTCCGAATGCTTCTCTCTTAAAGTCCATTACGATAGACTGTACAATATTTTCTGATGATTCGTTTCCAAAATGTGTAATTATTCACACTATTCGTTCCTAAAATGTGTAATTATTCACATTATTCGTTCTTAAAATGTGTAATTATTCACGATTTTCGTTCTTATAGTGTGATTTAATTCGCTGCGACTATTAGTAGGAACCGCTTTCTTTATCCGTTCATAGATTGAACGGCTGCTACTCGAGTGCACACAATCAAGATGCCATGATAGTCAGCTGTACTCAGTGAAAGGACACCTAGCATAATCCAACAACAGTATTCGCCCAGACATGCTTATATCTCCCTGATCTTTATATTTCTAAACCATACTTCATCGTCGTGATCTTGTAAAGCTAAGTGACCACGCTTCGCCTCACCGAAACCAGGCCACTGCTTGAATTTACTATCAGCAATCATCTTGTCCCAGTTCTCATCATGCATGGTAAACTCTACCACCTTGACACCATTTTGGTAGAACTGGTAGTGACTATCTTTCGATACGATTCTGATAGAATTCCACTCCATCGCTGGCTTGACAGTCATGCTACTGGTCTCGATTAGATCATACAAATCACCTGCTTTGTGTTTCTGGATTTTTGCATCTGGGTGGCACTTGTTATCTAATATTTGCATCTCAGGCGCAGATTGATAGGTCCGATCAAAACGCTCATCCTGGACCACATTCCAAAAAATACCACTGTTGCCACAGTTAGATATTTTCCAGTCCAGCACTAACTCAAAATCCTCATACTCCTTCTTGGTGAGGATATCTCCTTCTGCTCCATCAGCCTTAGGGTTAAAGTAGATCGTACCATCACTCACGGTCCATTTAGAGCTGATGCCTGACTTGTAGCCAGTCCACTCATTTATCTTTTGACCGTCGAATAGTAAGGTCCAGCCTTCTGATTTTTCTTGCGCTGAAAGTGCATTGTGCGAAGAGCTCTGGTCACTGTGACTGTGCCCCTCGTGATCGTGTGCATCATGCTCGTGCCCACTGTGGTCATGCCCATCATCGTGGCTGTGCCCATTATGATCGTGGGTATCATGTGAGTGCTCATCGCCATGGTCATGTCCGCTGTGACCGTCGCCTCCGTCAGCAGAGATATGACTGCCATCCGGTGCATGTGGGTGATCATGCTTACAGGCTATTAACACACCGAAGCACATGATAGAGAGAATTAGATTTTTCATAAGATTCATTTTTATACCTGAATGTCGATCGGGTAGTGATTTTTTGTCCAGCATCTAGCTGGTTAATTAGTGATTATAGATTTATTGCATCAATGCATTGTATTGGTCAGACAGAGCAGTGAATCGTTTGTAAGCGTCTTGCCCAGGCTTCTGGTCCGCTTGCTTTAGCATCGAGTACAAGTATGACATCTGATCTATGAGCGCTGGCTGCTGATACCTGCCTTTGGGTGTCTTTAGCTTAGCGATGATGGCTTCTGTAGCAACATGCTTATCAGCATCCTTCTTCTCATCAGCTTTTAATTTTTTCAGATTCTCCTCTTGCTGATGGAGTTGTCTTTTTGCTTTGTTGATGAGTGATACTATGTTGAGCGCAAGCTCCTCCTGTCCTTTTATATCCATAAGACTCACACCACTGTCCAATACATTTTGATCAGCCATAATTTCAAAGGACTGTTCTTCTATGTCACCACCTACAGTAAGTCTGGCAGAGTAACTACCAGGACTGACTAATGGACCACTCTTATACGCCTTCGACGCTTTGGCATCCCATGGGCCTGCATGCCTCATATCCCAGTGAAACCTATGGCTTCCCTTAGTGGTCTTCAGCGCAGCCGTCATACCTTCTTCAATGAAACCGGTAGCCATATCTCGTTCTGCTTCTTTATCCTCGTCATCCGTTTTTTCGACTTGGCTGAAGAAGGTTCTGATGATCTTTCCAGCCTCATTCCGTATGTCCAGTCGGATTTGCTTTGGGCTATCCTCCGGAAGGTAATAATCAATGTCCACAGAAGCTGATGGATAATAAGGAACCGACTTTTTGTTTGTCCCTCGATACCTTTTTCTGTATTGATCTTTCGGCTTAAACATGACAATGTCTTTGTCCGTAGAGAGCTCATCATAGAGAGGTGTCAGATTATCCATGATCCAGAAGCCTCTGCCCATCGTGGATAATACCAGATCATGCTGATGTACCTTGATATCGGTGATGGGCGTCACGGGTAGGTTCTGCTGGAAGCTCTCCCAGTGCGCTCCGTCATCATAGGAAATATACATGCCGTACTCCGTGCCAGCATAAAGCAGGCCCTCGACTTGTGGGTCCTCTCTGACGACACGTACAGGATAGTCCGTTGGGATGCCCTCTGTGATGAGTGTCCATTCAGCACCATAATTATCTGTCTTATAAATATACGGTGACCAGTCACCCAGCTGATAGCGCAATATGCTGACGTAGGCCTTCTCGGGTCGGTGTGTGGATGGCTCGACACAGTCCACGCGGCCGCCGCCCTCCATCTCGGGTGTGACATCTGTCCAGTCTGACCCACCATTTTTAGTGACATGCACAGGGCCATCATTAGCCCCCACCCAGATCAGCCCTTGGCTTATCGCAGACTCTCTGATGGCGTAGATGGTACTGTAGAATTCTTCTCCCGTGATGTCCCTGGTGATAGGCGATCCTGAGATCACCTGCGTCTCCTCTGTGAATGCCGTCAGATCAGGCGAAATGGTCTCCCAGGTCTCACCCTCGTCTCTGGTCACATGGACAAATTGAGAGCAGTGATACACCACATCAGCATCATGAGGCGATACGTGGATGGGGGATACGCGCTGAAATCTATATTGCAGGTCTTTAGGATTATGGCCATACATATTAGACGCGCCTACGTAGTATCTTTTTTCTTGACCTGTCTTCTTGTTATACACCCCGAACCTGCCCTTGCAGTTAGAATAGACGATGTCGGGATTACCAGGCTTAGGCACTGCAGGACCAGTCTCGCAGCCACCCGTATTTCTCACGTATCCGATGCCTCCTGCTTGCAGGCCATAGGGCACACTGCTGGGTACTGATATCGTCGTATAGTTATCCTGCTGACCAGCGTACAGCCAGTATGGATTTTGATCGTCCACATCTACTTGATAGAGTTCAGCAGTGGACTGATTCATTTGGCTGGACCAGCTTTTACCTCCGTTGAAGGTGACATTGGCCCCGCCATCATTTCCTTGCACCCAGAGCATGGAGTCCGTGGGGTTGATCCACATGTCGTGATTATCTCCATGAGGTGTACTTATTTTTTTCCAATCTTTCCCACCATTGGTCGACTTGAAGAACCTGGTGGAATTCACATAAACGACTTCTGCATTTTGCGGATCAGCATCGACATTACAGTAGTAAAAGGGCCGATCCAGCAGCTCTTTCTTCGTAGAGACAAGCTGGAAGCTATCACCCTGCATCTCAGAGCTGTACAGCCCGCCAATGCCTTCTGGTGCCTCGATGAGCGCGTAGAGCTTGTCGGCTTGGGCAGCACTCACGGCCAGGTCTATCTTTCCTATGATGCCCTCAGGCAGGCCCTGCTCCAACTGGTGCCACGAGCTGCCTCCATCCTCACTCTTGAAGATACCACCCTCCGTCCCGCCAGAGATGATGGTCCAGGGCGTGCGCTGCGCCTGCCAAGCTCCGGCGTATATTATATCAGGATTAGTGGGATGAAACTCCAAATCAGAGAAGCCGGTGCGATCAGATAGATATAGGACTTTCTCCCAGCTTTGGCCGCCATCCATGGTCTTATAGATGCCTCGCTCCTCATTAGCTACGAAGGCATTTCCGATGGCGGCGACAAAGACGACATCAGGATTATCTGGATGTATTTCTACAGCTCCGATGTGCCCCGTCTTTTCCAGTCCGATGTGGGTCCAGCTCTGGCCAGCATCTTCGGATTTATACACCCCCTTTCCCGAAATGATATTACTTCTAAGGCCATCTGTGCCGGTACCTACATAGATGATATCAGGATTGTCTTGGTGGACTCTGATGGCCCCTATAGAAGGTGTCGCAAAAAATCCGTCAGAAATATTTTTCCAGCTTGTGCCGTAATCTTCCGTCTTCCAAACACCTCCTCCTGTGGCACCCATGTAGTAGGTGTCAGGGTGCGTGGTTACCCCAGCCACAGCCGTGACTCTTCCACCTCTGGTCGGACCTATATTTCTGTATTGCAGGACGTTGGATATCTGAGAATCAGCCATATGAGCTGAGAGGCAGCAGATGATCAGTAGAAATGCTTTTTTCATACATTATTTATTAGCATATGTAATGTAAGTATTTTGACTAATATTCACGAGTAATGTCTTGATCCTGTTGCTTTTATCCGATTGGCATTCTGTCTGTGATTCTCTTAACAATACAATAATTCGGAATAATCAATGTTTTATATGGACTATGCTTATTTTTTTACAATTAAACTCACTATATGGAGAAAGCTTACACTCAAAATCAAATCATTCGATTCATTTACAAAGATGCGGCTCCACTTGAGCACTTGGAGATGGAGCATGCGATCCAAGAGGATAGTACGCTTTGGAAGGAGTATAAGAGCCTGATGAAGGCTTTTAAGCGCTTACCTAAGGTGAGCTTTCTGCCTTCTGCCAGTGTCATCTCAGAGCTGATGGTGTATAGTAACATCACAGCCTTAGAGGCTAAGCTGCAGTAATCGAAACAGACATTTGATTAAGACCCTTACCAGAGATATCTGATAAGGGTTTTTTTATGTCCCTTCGTAAATCAGAATCTTTAAAATGCCATTATGAAATAGCAATTTTCATATAAAATGCAATCTTAGAGTTGCATAATGCTCACTTTGTTCGTATTATCGGATATCATATGGATAGCTTACTACGCAGAAGCCAAGTCAGAATCAATCAAATAAACACTTCAATTACTAGAGAATTGATGGGCCAAATTGATTGGAGTCAGCGACTGATAGCCATCAAAGGAACAAGGGGTGTTGGCAAGACCACGATGCTGCTGCAACACATCAAACTAAATAGAGAGCTGAATGAGTCCGTCGCTTTTATCAACTTAGATGACTTGTATTTTGCTGATCACAAATTGACAGAGTTCATTGAAAGCTTTGTCATGTATGGTGGTAAATACCTCTACTTGGATGAAGTCCATAAGTACGATAATTGGTCAATCGAAATTAAAAATGCCTATGATTACTATCCAGAGCTGTATATGGTATTTACTGGCTCGTCGATCATTCAAATTCTAAATGCGCAGGCTGATCTCAGCAGAAGGGCTGTCATTTATCATATGCAGGGCTTATCATTTAGAGAGTATCTAGCTTTTACCCAAGGGAAGGCTTTCAGGACCTATTCACTATCTGATTTGTTAGATAACCACCTTACTATTGCTTCAGAAATAGTGAAGCAGCTCAAGCCATTAGCTGCTTTTCAAGACTATCTCCGTCACGGATACTATCCTTACTTTTTAGAAGGTACAGCGGTCTATGGTGTCAAGCTAAATCAAACCATCAAAATGATCCTGGAAGTGGATCTGAAATACTTGGAAGGCTACAATGTCACTCATGCTACTAAGATAGCGAAGCTACTCTATGCGATATCTTCTTCTGTCCCATTCAAACCAAATATTTCAAAACTGAGTGAGCGCATCGGACTCAATCGAAATATCCTGGTTCACTACTTTCATTATCTAGAATCTGCACAATTAGTCAGCTTACTTTCGACCCCTCAAAAAGGCATTTCTATGTTGCAAAAGCCTGACAAAGTATATCTTGAAAATACAAATTTGCTCTTTGCCATTGCTGAGAATAATACGGAGCTGGGGCATGTCAGAGAGACTTTTGTTTTTAATCAATTAAAATATCAACATGGTGTAAGCCTGCCCACTAAAGGCGACTTCTTAGTCGATGATTATCTCACCATTGAGGTAGGAGGTAAAAATAAAAAAGCGACTCAAGTCAAACACCTCAAGGATTACCTAATTGCATCAGATGGTATTGAAATAGGTAGAGGAAGACAGATTCCGCTATGGCTCTTTGGCTTCTTATATTAGAGATTTCGGTATAAGGTCTGACCAGCATCTTGCTACATAGCTATAAGAAAAAAACTATCCCCCCGTATCTAAGCTTATCAAATCAACCGAAGGTAAAGACGAATCATTACTTATAGAATTGATGATCATCATCATAATATATGAAGGCCGCTACTAAAATATTTAGCTTCAGAAAGCAGAATTACGCTGCATTCTCAGGGGAGTCTCTTATTTTAGACTTATGACCCCATTTTTCACCAATGACGCCATCGTCTTAGGCATACTGCTCTCCATCTTAGCCGCCGTATTCTACACTTCAGAATTGAAGACAGCTTTCTGGCAAAAATTTTATCGAGTGGTGCCAGCCTTACTTCTGTGCTACTTTTTACCAGCGCTGTGTAACTGGCCACTGGGACTCATCTCTGGTGATGAGTCACGGCTGTACTTCGTAGCATCGAGGTATCTGCTTCCAGCCAGTCTTATCTTATTGTGCATCAGCATCGACTTTAAGGGTGTGCTAAACTTGGGGTCTAAGGCATTGATCATGTTTTTCGCAGCGACAGCTGGGATCATCATCGGCGGACCGCTGGCCTTACTGATTGTATCCTACGTAGCGCCTGGAGTGATCGATGCGAATCCAGACGAGATCTGGAGAGGCTTCTCTGCGGTAGCGGGTAGCTGGATCGGTGGCGGAGCGAATCAGACAGCCATGAAAGAGATCTATGAAGTGGGTGACAATCTCTTTGGCACTATGGTCGTCATCGATGTCGTCGTCGCCAATATCTGGCTGGGCTTCCTGCTGTATGGCGCCAGCCGCAGTGAGAAGATCGATGCCTGGCTGAAGGCGGACACCTCTGCCATAGAGGAGCTAAAGCAAAGTGTGGCTGATTATCGAGAAGGCGTGGAACGCATGCCGACCATGACCACCACCTTTGTCTTGATGGCTGTCGCCTTTGGAGGAGTCGCCCTGTCGCATTGGGGTAAAGACATCATGACACCACTGATGGCAGGACATGAAGAAACGCTGAATCGCTTCCGACTAAACTCACTGATGTCATCCTTCTTTTGGCTGATCGTCTTCTCGACTACCATCGGCTTGGGACTTTCTTTTACTAAGGCCAGACGCTTAGAGGGAGTCGGCGCATCCAGATGGGGTTCTATCTTTATCTACATACTCGTAGCGACCATCGGCATGAAAATGAATCTCGGCGAAGTCTTTAATAATTTGGGGCTCTTTGCCGTGGGGATCATCTGGATGCTGGTCCACGTTACGATCCTCTTGATCGTGGCTAAGCTGATTAAGGCACCTTTCTTTTTTGTGGCCGTAGGCAGCCAGGCTAATGTGGGCGGAGCGGCCTCTGCGCCCGTCGTGGCATCAGCATTCAGCCCGTCGCTGGCGCCCGTCGGAGTCCTGATGGCGGTCTTGGGCTACGCCCTGGGTACCTATGGAGCGATCATCTGTGCGCAGCTGATGCAGGCCGTGGCGATGTGAGAATAGCGCTTAGGTTTGATGGGGCACCATGATACTGATTTATGAGCTTTTTACCACAAAGGAAATAGTTCACTCAGAGTAATAAGTAAGCAATGGATTGACTTTGTGAGACGTTACTATCTAAAAATATGATTAAACAGATGAACAAAGCAATCACTATTCTTAGTCTATGTATCGCAGTCCTTTTCTTGCAGTCTTGTGGCGGAGATAGTGGCCTTACCCTAACTGTGAGTACGCCTACCGAAGGTCAATCGTTTGCTCCAGGTGACGTCATACCGATCGCTGGCACGACAAGCGATGATGTAGCCATCAGTAGTATACAGTTTACCATTTCAAGATTAGGCATCAATGAGACGTTTCCAGGCATGCTCAATCAAAGAGAAGACTTTCTACTCAATGTCACGATAGACCCTATGACGCCCTTAGAGGACGATATCGAAATCGTAGTTGTATCATTTGATGATGAAGGGAATACGGAAGAAGTAAAGCGTAAGATAAATATCAGATAGGCACTCGATTTTAAACCTCTAAACAATTAAAACAAATGAACAAAGTAGTAGCAATCCTCAGCCTATGTGTCACAGCCTTTTTCTTTCAATCTTGTGGTGGAGACAGTGGCCTTACCCTTACAGTTAATTCGCCAACTGATGGTCAAGTATTTGCACCTGGTGATACCATTTTCATTGCTTGCCAAGTGACTGATGATGTGGAGGTCAGCAGTATACAGTTTAATGTAGCCAGTTTAGGTCTAAATGAGACTTTACGAGGCGGAGGGACAGCTAATGCAAACTTCGATTTCGATATTACCCTAAACCCGATGGCAGCTCTAGTCGAGGATCTCGAGATCGTTATCACTGCATTTGATAACGAAGGAAATACAGAAGAAGTGAAGCGTAAAGTAAACATCAGATAGGCATCTGGATAGATATGACAAGAGTATAGAAGCCCGATATTTTCAGCTATCAGTTGTTTGTAATCGGGCTTTTTCTATTGACAACTTTGCAAAAGAGAACAACTATGAACTAAAGCTTCTGGATATCCAAAATGATTTCAATATCTGTAAGCAAGTCCCCCTTTCAATAGCCTATCAACATCAGGCAGAGACACAGAGGATTCGTAGCAAAGCGGTAAAAGGCAAAGTAAACTATCAATGAGTCACCTCACTCGCGTTTACTATAGATGAGCTAACAGTTCCTGCGTTATTAATTTCTTGGAGCTGCACTTGGTGGCTTTCGTTTAGCAGTTCTGCCTGCAGAGGAGTTTCTATCTTCACATAGTTATCAGTGAAGCCCGTCATCATGCCTTCTGTCTTACTCTCTTCGAATAACACACTTCTAGTCGTACCTACATGTTGCTCGTAGAAAGCTCGCTTCTTTTTATCGGATAGGATGCGCAGCATTTCATTGCGCTGCCTTCGTAAGTGCACGGGAACTTGGTCAGGCATTTCAGCAGCGAGTGTCTTATTGCGCTCAGAGTAAGTGAAGACATGCAGGTAGCTGATGTCCAGACCATGGATAAAGTCATAGCTCTCTTCAAATAGTTCCTCCGTCTCTATGGGGTATCCCACGATGACATCCACACCGATGCAGCAGTGTGGCATGAGGCGCTTGATGAAGGCCACGCGGTCTGCATATAGCTCTCGCTTATATCGCCGCTTCATAGACCGCAGCACTTCGTCAGATCCTGACTGCAGCGGCATGTGGAAGTGTGGGACAAAGCGCTGCGAGCCAGCTACGAATTCTATAATCTCATTAGAACAAAGATTAGGCTCGATGGAGGATATTCTAAAGCGCTCGATGTCTTCCACCTGGTCAAGTGCAGTGATCAAATCTAAAAAGCTCTGCTCTCGCTTGAAGCCATCAGGAGACTGATACAGGCCAAAGTCTCCGATGTTCACGCCCGTCAGTACGATCTCTTTCACACCTAATGAAGCGATATGGCGAGCCTGCTCCACGATGCTCTCTATGCGGGCACTCCTGCTGGCACCACGCGCCTGCGGTATGGTACAGAAGCTACACTTATAGTCGCAGCCATCCTGCACTTTCAGAAACGAACGGGTCCGATCACCAAAGGAGAAAGATGCTTCAAAACCATGTACAGTCTGTACATCGCAAGATTTAATCAATCCCTTTTCGGGCGACTGGCTGATTTCGTCGATGTAGTTGAGCACGTTGAATTTTTCAGCAGCGCCCAGCACCAGATCCACTCCTGGGATTTCTGATATTTCTTTGGGTTTCAGCTGTGCATAGCAGCCGATCATTACCACCTTGGCTTGCGGATTTCTCTTGAGTGCATCTCGGACCACTTTGCGGCATTTCCGATCAGCAAAGTCAGTAACAGAGCAAGTATTAATGACATAGATATCAGAAGGATCTGAGAAGGGATTCACTCCATAGCCGGCTGATTCGAACTTGCGTTGGATCGTAGAGGTCTCAGAATAATTCAGCTTACAGCCTAAGGTATGAAATGCAACTGTCTGCGGTGTAGCCATCTCTAATGAAAATTTCGGGGCAAAGCTATGGTTTTTTCTATTTTGACGGCGGATATATTACTAAATCAATGATCAGGGAAAAATTCTTCCTTACCCACCCTTAGAGACTTATTTTATGAATTCATCCAACTTATCCCAGAAGACTTTTTCCATTTCTTCGACCTCTATGTTGGTGTGGATGCCAATGTAGCGTTTCGTATTTTCAGGTGGAGTCGTAAAGGTCTCTACCGTACTAAGATGGGGTCTGGCGAGTGCCTCCACAATAGCCACGTCCCACATGATCCACTCTCGCTTCTCTGGGTCTTTGCGGGTCCACCATCGATTATAGTTGTCCCACCGATTCACTAGGTATTCACCAAGGCCCTGCTGGCCCTTCAGGTGCTGGTCCACGATCTTCTTCTCAAACACCAAGTGCTGAGATGTAGTAGCCGTCATCACATCCAATTCTAATCCCTCAGTATTGAGTAAGAGATTGACAGCCAGCGTATCATTGCCAGAGTTAAATTCTTTCAGGTCATAGACATTCGTCTCTGGCTCATGCCAGAAGCCCAAATAGTGTACACTGATGTGACTGATGATTGATGGATCGTGAAGAATCGCCGCTGCTATATTCGTACAGGGACCTAAAATGATGATGTGAAGCTTCTGCTCTGGGCTATGGCGATGCGCCTGGTCTATGATGAACTGTGCCGCCTGTGACAACTCTTCCTGCTGATCAGCAGAGATGGGCTGGTTGCTCCCAATCAGTGCTGGGATGTCTTCTCGATCCATCAAGGCTAATAACTCCCGATTGATCCTGTGGCTCTCCAAGACCGTCGTATCACTTGCTAATGGTGAGGTATGAAATTGCGCCGCCGTGATCCCCAAAAGATTGAATCGCGGCTCCAATATCGCCGATGCAAGCGCGAACAAGTCGTCCACCTCATTAGCCGTATCCGCATCAATGATTAAGGGGATGCCTTCATCCACGGCGGTGCCATGATTCGTGCAGCCAGTAAGGTAATACACGCTCATCCAGATGTACAGCAGCCAAACAAAATGTCTCATGCAAATCAATTTATACATACTCTCTTGAATCCGGTCTTTATTAGCACAGATAAATCAGATATTTGTTATTACATGGACAAAAGAGATCGGTTTTTGGAGCGTTATCCTGCTACATTTTTCTTAGATGCTGATAACCTAGATGGCCTCTCAGCCTATATCTCAAGCAGGGGCCTGATGGGAAGTGGTGAACACATCATCTCTGCTGATGCCTTAGCTGGGGGCAATATGAACTGCGTGGTGCGAGTGAAGACAAGTAGTAAATCACTCATCTTGAAGCAGGCCAGGCCCTGGGTAGAAAAATATCCGCAGATCGATGCTCCCATGGAGCGGAATATCATTGAGGCCAAATTCTACGAAGAGATCAGACGGGACACACATCTATCACAAAATGCGCCACTGATGCTGGACAACAACCCTGATGCATACATCCTCATCATGGAGGATCTGGGCGAGACTCAGGACTTCAGCTATCTATATCAGAATGGTCAGCAAGTATCCGAAGAAAATTGCAGGTCTTTAGGAGATTTCCTCAGCCGACTCCACTGCATAGAGCCCGAAGCATTTCCCAATAATCAAGAGATGCGACTGCTCAATCACCAACACATTTTTGATCTGCCTTTTCGCAGCGATAATGGTTTCGAGCTAGATAGTATCCAAGCAGGACTGACGGCGGTAGCAGAGCTGGTCTATGCAGAGCCAGCCGTTATCAAGCAGGCAGCAGAATTAGGCGAGCTGTACCTATCCCCTGGTACGTCATTACTCCACGGTGACTTCTACCCTGGCAGCTGGATGAATTCTGATGGTGGTCTGTATGTCTTGGATCCGGAGTTTTGTTTCGTAGGACCCAGAGAGTTTGACTTGTCCGTCATTCTCGCTCACTTCAGATTATCAGAGCAATCCAATATCAGCGAATCCAACTTTTTATCTTACTACCTCACGGATCAAGATATCGACTGGAGTCTCGTGGAACGCTTCGCTGCAGTGGAGATCATCAGGCGTCTGGTGGGCATTGCCCAGCTACCCTTAGAGCTCAGCATCAACCAAAAAAAGGCAATTATCACACAGGCTATAGATGTGTTAAAAACCTAAGCTTAAACTAAGTGTTTGTCGTAGTGCCGCTGGGGAAAGATGGCTTGCAGTTTTTCGTAATCATCCTGTGGAAGTGGACCCCCATTAATAGCAGCTATAGCCGATTGTAAATGATTATTCGTTCTCATGCCCAGCACACAGCTGCTCACTGCGGGGTGTGCGAGAACATACTTCATCGCCAGCTCTTGCCTGCTGTGGTCACCAACTAAAGCTGTGGAAAACTGTTTCTGATACCTCTCAATTTCCGCTGCGCCATGTCCAAGATAGTCCTTCGGCTCTTTATCAATCAAAAGTCCTTTAGCCACTCCACCTCTGACCATGACTCCTGCCCCTTCTTCCTGAAGTTGATCCAGGCACTGGCCTTCCGGTCGGCGGTCCAGTAGACTATACTGCATCATATTACTGACGATGCGGCTTGACTTCAAATAGGCATTGATGACATTGGGTCTGATCGAGGATATTCCATAATATCGAATTTTACCCATGGAGACCAATTGTTCAAAGGCTTCGATGACCTCATCTATGGGGTCATCAATGGTGCCTCCATGCAGCTGATAGATATCAATGTAATCCGTTTGTAACCGATTCAAGCTGGCATCTACAGCTTTCAGGATATAACCTTTCGATGGATTCCACCTCCATGAGGTAAAATCTTCATTCCATTCATTGCCCACCTTCGTAGCGATAATCACCTCCTGCCTGTATGCTTTCAGCGCTCTGCCTACAGCGGCTTCGTTCTCCCCAGCGTCATACAGATCAGCGGTGTCAAAATAGCTCACACCTTGGTGCACTGCCTACTGCAGCAGCTGGGCGGTCCCTTCAGCCTTCAGATCTAAAGACATGCAGCCAAAGCCCAGCTCACTGACTTCTATATCTGCCCGAGGCAGTTTCCGATATTTCATTTGTAAACGGTAATAATTAGTTAGCGCGCGATGCCATCATATTGGCGTAAGTCTGATACCCTGGCTCGCTGAGGCACTTGATGATGAACAGCTTGCCCTCACCCGAGAAGCGAGCCGTACCACTTTCCAATAAGACCAAATCATCCGTAGCACAGGACTCTTCACCCACTGTCAGCGCACCATCCAAGACATAGACCGCCGCATTCTGCTCCGCTGCCACATCCAGCTCATAGTGATCCCCCACTGTAACCTCCTGTACGGTCAGTCCTTGTGCGTCCAGCTGAAAGTGGCTGCTGCTACCGATAAGGGTCTTCACGGTGTTAGCCCCAGACGGCACTGGTGCGAACTCATCTGCCTTATAGTCACTGTAACTGGCTGGCTGAGTCATGGTCTTATTCAGGTTAGGATCCACCCATATCTGAAACATGCGCGAACCTTCCATCATGTGCTCGGCATGACTGATGCCACTGCCCGCTCTGATGATCTGTACATCTCCGGCGTGCAAGTCTTTCCAAGCATTCATCTGCGTATCAAAGTGCCTGATGGTCCCTTCCAGAATGAACGACATGATCTCAAAACCTTGATGAGGATGCAAGCCTATGGTACTGTCTTTCAGCGCTATCGCATTCGCCCAGTAAAATAGATTAGAAAAGGGCTTCACATCACCTCCGTCCTGTGGAAATCCAATGGGCTTATTTTCTACAATCTCGCCATTATTAAAGGCTCCATATGCTTGTTTTTCTTTAGGAATGATTCTCATATATATACAATTTTTGCTTTGTGTGACTAACAGCAGTTATTTGACTGTTCATCATATGTTTAATCATGTATTCAATAACTCATGAAACACTGATCCGTTAAAATAGTTATTTGATTCAGATTGAGAAGCTAGAATTGGCAACACCAAGGTTCTTATCGTCCTAAAGCTGACATTTATTTCCTTTGGCGATAGAGCCATAGCCAAATATCTATAAAACACATATCTAATTAGAAGACACACACTGATCATAATTAGCTGCCCATAAATAGTGACGTACCCATGAATAAGCTGATAAGACCAGCAGATCGGCAAAATAATTTTATATTTTACAAGTATCAATCAATAATTCATTTTTACCATCACCGAAACATCGCATGAATCGTCTATGACGCAGATAATTATGACACCCAAGTGGATGATTTAACTTAGTTATTTGATGATAGGCATTTCACCCTGAAATTTAAACATATGAGATTAGGTTTACTTTTATTTTTTGCTGGGATATTTCAGCTGGCTACTGCCCAAGACTACTTTTACAAAGCTTATGCACCCTTCGAGAGTACCATACCCAGTCCTGAAGAATTTCTGGGATATCCCATAGGAGATCACCACACACGACACGATCAAATGGTGGCTTATCTAGCGGAACTGGCCAGACTGAGTGATCGTGCGACGCTGATAGAATATGGGCAGACCTTCGGCCATCGCAAGCTGGTGATGCTCCAGATCAGCCAGCCAGCCCACATCAATAATCTGGAGTCACTGCGCCAAGAGCATCTCTCTTTAGTAGATCCTACATCTGATAAGAAGGCCTCCAGCTCACTACCTATCTTTATTAATCTAGGATACAATGTGCACGGCAATGAGCCCTCAGGTGGAGAAGCCGCCCTGCTCACAGCCTACACCATGGTCGCATCTAATCATCCAGACATTGCGCGATACAGAGAACATGCCGTGATCTTCTTAGACCCTGTTATCAATCCCGATGGCAGAGACCGCCACACCCACTGGGCTAACATGCACAAAGGCTCACCGCGCGTGGATGACCCAATGGATGTGGAGCACAATGAGGCCTGGCCCAGAGGGCGGACGAATCACTACTGGTTTGACCTGAATCGGGACTGGCTACTGGGGATCAATCCGGAAAGCCGTGGCAAACTGACGTGGTATCACGACTGGTATCCTAATGTCGTCACTGATTTTCATGAGATGGGCACTGGCTCTACTTTCTTCTTCGAGCCGATGAAGGCGAATGGTTCAAAAGATCCGATCATGCCAAAGAAAAACTACATCGATCTGAATGAGATGTTTGCCGGATACTTCAGCAGCGCGCTGGATGAAGTAGGCTCACTGTATTTCACCAAGGAAGTCTTCGATGGCACCTATCCTGGCTACGGCTCATCATACCCTGACATCCAGGGCGGACTGGGATTGCTCTTTGAGCAGGCCAGTTCTCGCGGTCATGTCCAGAGCAGAGACAGAGGCGAATTAACCTTTGCCTTCACCATCAGAAATCAGTATATATCCAGCCTAGCCACCGTGAAGGCTTCTGTAGAAAATAAAGACTACCTGCATGAGTATCAACGAGAATTTTTCCAGTCTTCCATCAGTCGGGCTAGGGCATCAAATGTCAAAGGCTATGTCTTCGGAGATGCATATGATAAAAATCGAAATGCTGCATTTTTAGATAAGCTGCTGTTGCACCACATTGACGTCTACAAGCTACAAAAAGACACCAGACAAAATGGTAAAGCCTTCTCAGCAGCGCAGGCTTATTTTGTTCCGACAGATCAAGCTCAATATCGTATGGTGCAGACCATGTTCGAGACCTACGATGAGTTTCAAGACAGCGTCTTCTATGATGCCTCAGCCTGGTCTCTCGCTAACTTCTATAACATGCCCTATGCCGCAGTCTCCTCCAGCCTGAGCACGGGCGACCCCGTGACAATGGATGATTTGCAGCTCCAGTCTCGCACTTATCCACAAAGTGAATATGCCTATATCATCCCTTGGGAAGACTACAATGCACCAGCCTTATTGTACCATCTTCTGGATCAGGATGTCAAGGTTAATGTATCTCAAAAACCATTCAGCATCAAGACCGATGATGGAGAACGATCAATGACATATGGCAGTCTGGTGATACCCGTAGCTTCACAAAGCATATCCTCTTCAAAACTATATGATCTTACAAAACAAGCGTCCAACAAATATGGTGTCGATATTTATACCGCTGACACCGGCTATGCAACTGCAGGTGTTGATCTGGGCAGTGGCTCGATCCGTCCTGTGCAGAAACCCCAAGCAATCATGCTAATCCAAGGTAGTGTGAGTGGCTACGAAGCGGGTGAGGTATGGCACCTCTTAGACCAGCGCGTGGATATGCCGATCACTAAGCTGCCCATCGGTCGCTTCGGCAGAGTAGATCTTACTGAATATAATACCATGATTCTCGTATCAGCGAGCTATAGTGAGCTAGACTCTTCTGCTATCCAGAAGATAAAAGACTGGGTGTCAAAAGGCAATACCCTTATTACTTCAAGGACAGCAAGTGCCTGGGCTATCCGAAAAAAACTCGTCAAAGAAGCCCTCGTCAAAGCAGATAAAGATGATGATAAAAAAGAAATCAAAAATGAAGAAGCCCCTGTACTCCGGATGCCCTATGTTCATGCTCGTGAAGACTTAGGACAAGAGAGAATCGGTGGCATTATCCTCGAGATAGACCTGGACATCACCCACCCAATAGCTTACGGCTACCGTGAATCTGAGATACCTGTGTATCGTAATAGTACGGTGTGGCTGCAGCCAAGTCAAAACCCCTATGCCAATGTCGGTCTGTATACGGATGAGCCGCACATCGATGGCTTCATCACGGAGAAAAACATGAATGACTATCTTAAAAAGTCAGCGTCCATTATCGTGAGTGAAGTGGGCAGCGGACGCGTAGTGCTGTTTGCAGAAAATCCAAATTTCAGAGGCTCATGGTACGGTACGAATAAGCTCTTCTTAAATGCCTTATTTTTTGGAGATATGATCCGCATACCAGATTAGCATGTCTTTATGATTTAAATACATGGACGATAAAATACAGTTTGTTGCCAAGGAAGAATTAAACCGAAAACGAGAAGAGGAAGACAGTGCTAATCAAAAACATGTATGCTAATTCCATTAGTCTATCTCAGTACTGGATTTGTTCCCACGCTGAATATTAAGACTTTCTAATAGTTTCCTTACCTTCTCCTAAAATCTGATACATGAGACTGCTAATTTTCTACTTCGCATTTTGCTTCATATTTTCTAGCACTGCCCAAGACACATTTCAGCCCTTGGATGTATACGACTTAGAGTTCGTCACTGATCCTCAGATAGCGCCAGATGGTAAGACCATCGTCTATGCCAGATCATTCAATGATGTGATGACGGACAGCCGCTTGTCTAATCTATGGACCATCCAAGCAGATGGCTCCGCACACAGGCCACTGACTTCAGGCAATGAAAGTCATCACTCCCCGCGATGGTCGCCTGATGGATCCAAAATACTCTATGTCTCTGACGGCTCAGGTAAGCCACAGATTCACATGATGTGGCTAGACAATGGCAAAAGCTCCAGCATCACCAATCTGACCACAGCACCCTCCAACATCAGCTGGTCACCTGACGGCGAGTGGCTGCTCTTCAATATGAGGGTAGAAAAACAAGCGGAGAAAGGCATCTACAAGGCAAAGAAACCAGAAGGCGCTACCTGGGCACCCGCCCCTAAATACATAGACCGGCTGGTGTATCGGTCAGACGGCAGCGGCCTTCAGGATGAAAGCTACAGTCAGCTCTTTCTGATGCCGGCGGAAGGAGGTACACCTCGACAGATCACCACAGGCGATTACAATCACTCAGCCGCTGTGTGGGCACCTGATGGTAAGACCATCTATTATTCCAGCAATCAGAGGACTGATCGAGAAATGAATCCCTTCGATACAGAAGTATATGTCATGGACATTGCTAGTCTGCAGGCTAAAGCACTCACCAGCCGATACGGCCCTGACCACGCAGCTGCAGTATCCCCTGATGGGAGGACCATCGCTTATCTCGGCTACGATGATCAAAAGCTGGGACATCAAGAAGAGAGACTCTACCTCATGAATGTAGATGGCTCAGACAGTCGCTGCGTCTCCATGGATATAGACTTATCCTTCTACCATCTGACATGGCGTGAGGACAGTAAGGGTCTCTACTTTCAGTATGATCAAGAAGGAAATACGAAAATAGGCTACATCAGCACATCAGGGGAAATGAAAAACCTGGCTCATAATTTAGGCGGTTCTTCTATTGGCAGACCCTATGATGGCGGCGACTATGATGTTCATGATGGTCTGATAGCCTTTACACAGTCGACACCTGTCCAGCCAGCGGAACTTGCTGTCGTGTCTCGATCATTCACAAAGCCGAAGACTTTAACTGCTGTTAATAAAGACTTGCTCGCGCACAAGGCACTGGGTCAGGTAGAAGAAATCTGGTATGAGTCTGATTATGACGGTCAAAGAATTCAAGGTTGGATCATGACACCCCCTGATTTTGATCCTGAGAAGAAATACCCGCTGATGCTGGAAATCCACGGTGGGCCTTTCGCTAATTACGGCGATCGCTTCTCCGCAGAGCTGCAGCTGTTCGCCAGTCAAGGCTATGTGGTTCTCTACACGAATCCGCGAGGCAGCACCAGCTACGGCGAGGATTTCGCAAATCTCATCCATCATAATTATCCAGGGAATGACTACGATGATCTGATGTCTGGTGTCGATGCCGTGATCGAGAAAGGCTATATCGATACAGATCGGCTCTTCATCACTGGAGGTAGCGGAGGTGGTGTCTTGACCAGCTGGAGCATCGGCAAGACGGACCGCTTCGCAGCAGCAGTCGTCGCCAAGCCCGTAATCAATTGGTACAGCTGGGCACTCACAGCTGATATACCTGGCGTGGTGGATTACTGGTTTCCGATGAAGCCCTGGGAAGATCCCGAGCACTACATGAAGCGATCACCCATCTCACTGGTGGGCCAAGTGAATACACCTACGATGCTTTTGACAGGAGAGCAAGACTACAGGACCCCGATGTCTGAATCAGAGCAATATTATCAGGCGCTGAAGATGCGACAGATTCCAGCGTCGCTGGTCAGAATCCAAGAAGCCGGTCATGGCATAGCCGCGAAGCCGAGCAATCTTCTGGCTAAAGTGGGCTATATTACAGGCTGGTTCAAAGAGCATGGCCACAAGAAAGACGCCAAGCCATAAATAAGCGATCATCAAAGGTATACAGATATTAAGTCTAGCGGATACAGCCATCCTCAAAATGTGGTTTGTCCTGTGCTGCCTGTGGGCTGGTATAACTCTCCCGTCCATCGCTCAGTATACACCGACAGAACTCAATCGGAATGTCATCACTCAGGTCGATGATCAGACAATGCGGATTCTATTTATTGATCAATCTGCCGAAGGGATCGAAGCGCTGACCCAGGTAAAATCAGAGGATTATGATAACCATAAGTCATACTATTGTTACATCCTTAATCAAGATTCGATCGAAGACATCACCTTGGTGTTGGATAATCACTTAGTCGATGAGTTTTCACTCCGAGCTACCTATGAAGATGGTACTGAGCAGCAGCTGTACCAAAGTAACGAACTAGCGGGAGCAAAAAATTTCCTTGATCTCCGTGTCAAGCAGCATGAATCCGTACTCTTACAATTAGATGTGAAAAACAGACCTGACTTTAATATTCCATGTTATGTGTTTGAGTCAGAGGAGTTTCATCAACTACTTCTTTCTCGCAATTTTATCAATGGCTTATTCTTTGGTGCCTTTTTTCTGTTTTTCATTTACGCCTTAATCTCTCTCATTGTCTCTGGCAAAAGCATTTACTTGTGGCTCTGTCTCTACATTATCTTTTCTAATGTGTTTCATCTGCGCGAGCAGGGTGTGCATCTCCCATTTTCACTTGGAGGAAAACCACTGTATGTGTCTGTTCTCGCAGGTCTGTTAGCTCTAATACAGATAGGCCATCACTTACTTCCCGTCACGAGACTCAAGCTTATTTTTGACTACGCGCATAAGGCACTGAGTCTCACTTGTATCATCATGATTGGCATGGTACTGACAGGCGTATATGACTTGCATATCAGTGCATTCATCGGATTCTATAATGCACTATCCATTTTAGGAATATGTGCTTACTTATACGTATTGATCAGAGCTTGCTTCTATGCGACCTCTCCTGGATTCTATAAGATCTTGCTCATCAGCTATGTGTCAGTCGTCATAGGGTTTGTGATTAAGCCCTTGTCATTCATCGGGTTCTTAGAGTATGGTAGTGGGTTTCGCTACAGTGCGATGATTGGCCAGTTCATTGAGTTACTCTGCTTATGTGGCTACCTGATCGTGCAGGGCTATAGTAAAATCAAAAGGGCGCTACAAGTCGATCAAGAAATTAAAGAATTAGAAAGGTCTGCCTTGCGAGCTCAGATGAACCCCCATTTTATCTTCAATTGTTTGAACTCGATTCAGAATTTTATCATGGATAACAAGAAAGATAAAGCAATGGACTATCTGTCAAGATTTGCCAAGCTGATCAGGCAAAATCTGAATGCTTCCGTCAAAGCAAAAGTGTCTATCGCCGAAGAAGTCACCATGCTCCATAGCTACTTAGAGCTAGAGCAATTGAGATTTAAGAATAAATTTTCCTACACGATCACAGTTCAACCCAGCATAAACCAATCTCAGGTCCATATAAGTCCACTATTGATTCAGCCATTTGTTGAAAATGCAATCGTACACGGAATCGCCAACATAAAAACTCAATCCATGATCAAGATATCAATGGATCAGCAAGGTGACTACATCAATGTCTCCGTGGAAGACAATGGGGCAGGCATACGAATGGATGAGAAGCAAACACAGCAAGATTCACTGGGAATGTATATCACAGAAAAAAGGCTCAATTACATCAACGACCAAGATGGAGAGCACTATTCTATCTCGACAAATGGAGAAAAAAAGGGCACTCATGTGCTCATCAGGATTAAAATCATAGATGAATCCTGACCAAAAGGAAACTGAGAATGACCATCGGGAAATTATGAAAACAAGCTTTTAGATAATAACGATATACTTGTAGTAGTCAAAAAAAGCTAAGCCAATTATAAATTTTTGACTAATCTAGTTAACGTGGGTACAATTGCTTGAACTGCTTACAAAGTGTTGGTATTGGTTTGGCTTTTTTATCAACTTCCAACGAACAACTTCCGAGCTGCTCAGCGTGACAGCTACTGCTTCAAACGAATACTATACTCCTTCTAGCGCATACTCTCCCACACATCTCACATGATCATCGGCCCCTCCAAGGACTGCTTCGCATCTGTACCTTGATTCCATTATCAATTACAGAATCATGAATCGTCTATGATAGAGATAGCTAAGATGCCTATTATGTTCGCGCATTCTTTCCTACTCGCAGATAGCCGTTCAGCCCTAAAACATAAAACAAATGAATGCGATACTAAGAGTCATCTTACTGGTTACCATCGTGCCTACTCTATCTTTTGCACAGCAAGATCGTGATCATAATGAAAGTCCATACTTCGACATCATTAGTCAGAAGACGATCCCAGGATCATTCTCACTACTGTCTACAAATGTATCAGCTACGCTGGCAGGGCCTATAGCTGATGTCACACTGCGCCAGCGCTATCAGAATGACGGTACTGAGGCCATCGAGGCCATCTATGTATTTCCAACATCTACCAGAGCAGCTGTCTATCATATGGAGATGCACATCGGCGATCGGGTGATCACAGCTGAAATCCAGGAAAAACGAAAAGCCAAGCAAAACTATGAGCAAGCTAAAAGTGAAGGCAAGCGAGCCAGTCTTCTGCAGCAAGATAAACCGAATGTCTTCACGATGAATGTCGCAAACATCTCGCCTGGAGAATCCATCGATATTCTCATGAAGTACAATGAATTTTTGCTGCCTGAAAGTGGTGTCTATACATTCGTCTATCCGACTGTAGTCGGTCCCAGATATAGCTCATCACCAGCTAAGCACAACACTATTCAGAATCCCTATCTAGCTGAAGGCCAGGAAGCGCCATATCAGTTTGATCTACAGATGGAGATCAGGTCTCCCCTGCCCATCAAGCAGTCAGAGTGCCTCAGCCACCAAGTGAATGCCGACTATAAAGATCAAAGCCGGCTGCTAGTCAAGCTGAAAGATAGCGATAAGTCGAAAGGCAATAAAGACTTCATATTCACCTACCAGCTGGCTGGTGAGCGAATGGAAAGCGGTACACTCTTTTACGAATCAAAAGATGAAAACTTCTTTTTGACACTGATCGAGCCACCTGTGCGAGTGTCTATCGACCAGGTGACACCTCGAGAATTTATTTTTATTGTAGACGTATCTGGATCCATGCACGGCTTTCCCATCGAGGTCACCAAGCAGCTGATGGATGATCTATTAAGCACCATGCGACCAGAGGATTATTTTAATGTCGTCCTATTCGCTGGCAATTCTAAAATGCTCGCGCCCCAGGCGATCCCTGCTAGCTCAGCCAATATCAAATCAGCCAAAAGGCTGCTGACCAGCGAGTACGGAGGAGGTGGCACAGAGCTTCTATCTGCTGTACAGAAAGCCATGGCCATACCTAAGCATGATGAGCATGGCTCACGATCCTTAGTGATCATCACGGACGGCTATATCAACGTAGAGGAGGCGTGCCTCGACTACATTCAGAATCACCTCAATCAGGCTAACTTTTACGCCTTTGGCATTGGCTCCAGCGTAAACCGGTATCTGATCGAAGGCATAGCGCATGTCGGCAGAGGTGAAAGCTTCGTCGTCACAGAGGCCCAAATGGCTAAGCAGAAAGCGGATCAACTAAGACAATACATAGAATCTCCGATTCTAACTGACGTATCAGTCGATTTTCGGGGCATTGATGTATACGATGTCATACCGAGACAGATCCCCGACCTGACAGCTGAGAGACCCCTCTATGCATTCGGAAAATATAAGGGTGAGGTCAATGGCAGTATTGAGATAAAAGGGAAATTAGCCACGGGCGATTATCACCAAAAAATGTATCTAGATCAATCGCAAGCTAGTCAAAGCTCTATCGCTCTAAAATACTTGTGGGCCAGAGAAAAATTAAAGTATCTGTCCGATTATGCCAGCGTCAGCAGACGAGAAAAGTATAAAGAAGAGATCATTGATCTTGGTCTGAAGTATAATCTCCTGAGTCAATACACCTCATTCGTCGCGATAGATGAACAGATCGTGACAGAGGGACAGAGCCCCAAAGTCCTAAGACAGGCCCTGCCTCTTCCTGCTGGCGTATCTCATCATGCTATCGGATTTGAGATGAGCTCAGAGACGCTAACCCTAGCTGGCACACCTGAGAATGAAGAAACCCTGTTTGTGCACTTTATCAGCGGCCAGCACCAGATCGATCAATCGGTCATCGAGTCTTATCTCAAATCACAGATCGTCAGCACCGACGAAGAAGCCAGAGATCTGCTGGATGGAAATCCGCTGCATCTCAGCATTGATAAGGATACAGGACTGCTAGAAGTCAGCGATGAGCTCGGCCTGCTGAGTGATGATATGATTGTCATCCTGGAGCAACATTTATACGGACTGGTAGATCTATGCCCCACATCTGTGACTCTAACACTACAGTTACTATGGTTATGATCCATTCAGTACAGTGGAAATGGTGGCATATGGCTGCTCTAAGTGCACTCACTATATTACTCATCACTAATATCCCAGATCGGGACGCTGTCCCGACACCGGAGCGAAGCATCTGCTTCATCTTGGGAGAAGACCGAGTAGGACAGCACTTCTATACCTTAGCAGAGGAGTACTTCTCGACTGATGCAGAAGCACGAGTGGACCACATGGTAATGCATGTGAGGTCCATAGAAGAACTCATCCGACACCTGAATCAACACTCACCTGATCCACCATGGACTAGAATAGAACTGGTGGTCCATGGCAATGTCTGGAGCGGCCTGTCGCTAAAAATCACCGATGGGGGTGAGAGAGCCTACCCCAAAGAGCTATGCAGAGCAGTGATGAAGAATGAGCTGCCCAAGCTAAGCCGTGATATCATCAGCAGCCAGACCATCATCAACGTCTGGGCCTGCGGTATCGGGACGAATCCCATTATGAACACTGCTTTGAGTCTATGTTTCACAGATGCAGAGGGCACCACTGCACAAATTAAAGCATCGAAGAAATTTGTCGTTTTCAAGAGAGATCAGACAGGAATGGTCAGGCTGTTACAGGCGAGCTATTGGCCATACTTTTTCAAGCGAGGCTATAGACCAAGTGACACGACCATCGCGGAGACCATGGCGCGAGAATATCCTGAAGCGGTCATCGACTTTAGCACAGCCGTCGGTCAGAAGTCTGACTTAGAGACGCCCGTATTCGAAGAGAGCTTCCATATCCCAGTCAGCTGGACAGTGATCTATGATCATGCTGATCAGCGACCCCCTGTCCAGTCAGATGAGGACAAGATGACTTGGATCAAATCTCAACCCGGGCTGATGAAAAAGATCAAAGAACTATCGATACCGATCAGCCAGTACCACTGGACAGTGAATCAAATCCAATACCTGAATGATCAAGGGCAGCGCGTGCCAGCGATCAAAGCTATCGGTATGAGCACCGTAGTCTGTGTCCTTCAGACATAACTCCATGATTCCAATAGACTAGCTCAATGTCCCTGCTGATAGAACAGCTAGTGCATGAGTGACCAACAATGATATTAACAGCTTACATAGATGAAGGCCGAATATTTGATGTTGTGCAATTATAAATTTTACTATATTCAGGCTCGATATTTTATAGCTTCCGCACTTATTATTATAATAAGTGTATCATCCAACATCCTCATAATTTTGAAAAAACGAATCGTCATCATCGAGGACAATGAATTAATGGTGCAAAGTCTAACTGAGTATATTAATGCGACCACAAGTCATGACATAGTCCTTACGTGTGGCTCCGTAGAAGCGTTTCTGTCTGGCCAAACTGCCCGCATGAAGCCTGATATTATGTTTCTCGATATCGGCCTTCCTGGTATTTCAGGTATTGAGGGCATTCCTCAAATATTGGAGCTAGTACCTGATCTAGACATCATTGTGCTCTCCACATATGAAGAGTCAGATGCTATCTACGATGCGCTCTGCGCCGGAGCATGCTCCTATGTGTCCAAGCGGAATTCGCTGGTAAAGGTCATGGAAGCACTAGAGGTCGTCGCTAATGGAGGCTCGTATATGTCCCCTTTGATTGCCAAAAAAATATCTAACTACTTCCGAAGTTTGTCAAATGCACCAAAGGTAGAGCTCTCCTCTCGTCAGAAAGAAATCATAAAGTATATGGCTGAAGGGATAAAGCTATCAGAAGTAGCGGAGCGATGTTCCATTTCACATAATACGGTGAAGACACACGTGAAGCGAATATACGAGACGCTTAACATTAACAACAAGTCTGATCTTCTCAAGAAATATTATAAAGGAGATATTTGATCTACTTTCACACTAATTTCACATCCGTCATCCCAGGTCTGAGAAAAATCTGCGCCGATTCTATTGGCTCTCATTGTCATATTCGATAAGCCTAAACCAGAAGATTTAATTTTATTCTTTTCTACTGTACCATCATCCTTAATGAGTAAGTGAAGTCTGTTTTTGTTTTGGGTCAGACTGACCACGACTGTCGCGCCATTACTGTGCTTTTTGACATTGGTGAGCGCTTCCTTAAATATGAGATATATATTTTGCCTGATGTCAGGTGCTATCCTGTTTTTCTTGGTCACGAGACTGTGATCGAAGGTATAACTGATGTGGTGCTCGTCAAATGTTTCTACTAAGAAATCAGCCATTCTATCGACTAGTCCTTCAAGGTCATCCTTTCTTGAATCAATGGCCCATACCGTATCTCTCATACGCTCCAGTGCACTCCTGGATAGGCTTGTGATTTTATCATATTTCACCTTCATCGCATCGTCAGCCGTCAGTCGCATGATATCAGTCTGCCAAGCCAGAGAAGAGAGTAGGCTTCCGACATCATCATGAAGGTCGCTGGATATCTTAGTCCTCAGTTGTTGATACCGCAGCAGCTGATTGATCCGATACCTATAAATACTATATAGTACTAAGCTGAGCATACCTGCATACAATATATAGGCATACCAGGTAGCGTACCATGGAGATAAGATGACAAAGGACTGCTCTGATATTTCATCCGTCCAGCTGCCTCCTGATGACAGCCCCTTCACTTTGAAGACATATCGTCCAGGATCCAAATTGGTAAAGTGAACTACATTCTGATTGCCCAAATTCACCCAGTCATTTTCATACCCTGTCAGCTGATAATAAATCTTCACATTTTTCAACTTTCCATCGGCACATGCGAGTCCAAAACCGACATCATTATTTCCGTATTTCAATTTTATGTATGGCTGAAAGCTAATGGCTTTTTGAAGTATGTCACTGTTTTTATTCGGGTGTATTCTATTACGATTAATATAAAAATCCGAAATGATAACTTTTGACGGTCTTGTAGATTGAATGATCTGTGATGGATTAAATTGGTACGGTCCATGCCTGTGGTTATTATACACTCGACCTGCCTGATCAGTAAAGCTGCCAGCATTAATATGAAATCGGTTCAGCTGTAATATTGGAAAAATCCCAATGAGGCTATCGTCTTTGATGTAGTGAATGCCTCTGGTATTAGTCGCCCAAATATTATGTTCAGCATCCTCTGACATACAGAGAAACTTAAATGCTTTGTCATCTGGCCGATCTATGTAAGTGATGCTGCTGTCTATGGGGTTCCAAATATTAATAACACTCTTCGTGGATAAATAAAGTTTACCCGAGGACCTTTGTTCATAAATATGGAATATGGCTCTGGAACTAAGATGGCCTGCTACGAAGGGTTGAGCTTCCATATGGTATAAGCTGGTATCATTCGGATTATAAATATAGACCCCATTATCATGAGTTGCCAAAGCCACAGTGCCATTCTGTAGGAGAGCAAGGTGTGTATTAAAGTTGCTGACAATAGTATCCTGTCCTTTAGAAGAGAGAAGCTGATTGGGGTATTCCCATCGTTCTTTTTCTAAATCAAAATAAGCCAATTTAGCATTAGTCCACAATCGCTTTTGATCATCTTCGTCCATCACCTTGACGCTTCCAAGATGACTCATGTCAAATACTTCTATAGCCGCATTTCTTTTTTTTCTGTAGAGCTTGGATGTAGTATTCTCATAAAACCAAAAGGCATCCTCTGTATCCCAAAATACAGGCGACACCACCTGATAGATCCAGTCTCGTGTCATATTTTCGAATTCAGGTATCGCTTCATTAAGTCCCATCACTTGTTGGTAATTAGACTTCCGGATAATAAAATTAGATACCTGACTGCCTCTTGGATCTCCGAAAGATTGTAAGACTTCTGAATATTCTTTCTGAGTGATAAATGTATCCACCGTCGATACATATCCACCGCCCAGACTTTCAGTAGAGTACCACAATAGTCCATCAGCATCAGTGATGATCTCTTGGATCGGTCCTTCTGTCACCGTGAATTGGTCGTCAGGATCATGTGCATGACATTTCCATGGGCCACTAGGTAGATGATGCTGGTATAACTTGTCGTAGCTTGCCAGCCACATGGTCTCTCGACCATCGTAGTGAATTTTGTATACTTCGTCACTTACTTTAAATTGACTCTGACGTAAAGATTGGTCAGCTGGATCATAGATCATCACTGAACTGTCCTGCCGATCAGCATATCCCAGCCAGATATGTCCCTCTGGGTCATACTCTATGCACTCAGGTATTTCGTCAAGTGGGTGGATTATGCCTCTCGTACTATCAGGGTCACCTGAAGGAAAAAATAATCCTTGAGACGTCAGAAATACCAATGGCTGATCTCTACCACCAATAGACCGTCTGATGCTTTCTACTCCAGGCGTATTGTCTATCGGATAGGAGACAAACTCCTCAGTCGCAGAGTCATACCGAAGTAATCCATTGAGCTCTGTCCCTATCCATATTCGCCCCAGTGAATCACAGCGGATTGTATTAATCCTGCTGCCTGCTAAGCTACCCACTTCTGATCTTGATACTATATAATCGAACCTGTCTTCTCGAGGATAATAGCGGACTATACCTTCGTTAGCAGTGCCGATCCACATGACATTCTGTTTGTCAATCTCCATGCACGTCAGGGTCGGCGTCATGATAGAATTAGTATCGAGCCTATTCGGCTTATATATTTTCATCTCATATCCATTCCATCTATTCAAGCCATCATTAGTGGCTATCCAGACGAACCCACTTGAATCCTTTACGATACTACCATCAGAATAGGAACCTTGATTACTGATATTCGTATTTCGTTTGTCTAGTCGATAGAACTGTAATCTTTGAGTATACGCATCAAGACACCACGACTGTATGAGTATGAGTATCATAAGTCGTGTAGCCCATACATAGATGGCATTAGAGCTGGTCCATCTCACTCGATAGAAATTGTCATGTTCCAAATTACCAAATTTTTACTTTTAAGTCTACTACATGCTATACACCTAAGTTGCATCTGGGTAAGCCTATGGTACATGAAGTAGTCTGCCCCAAAATTATGATAGATTCTGTTATACCTGTGTCACCCTAAAGGGTGAATTACAGAAGGGTGACAATCTGGTATTACAGGTCACCATATTGTTTCCTATTAGCACCGATAGTACTTCAGAATGTCATTTAAACAGGCTAATGCCTTTCCTTATCATCTGTGTTATGTGTATAAGGGAATAAACTCGGACCACATATGCCAAGGATGCAATAAAAAGCTGACATCAACTGCCGGCTCACCAAAAAATTAAGGCTTGAGAGGCTATTTTTCAGCCAATATGCTTTGATTCATTTTAAATTGAGAGAGTACATCTTTCAGCAATCGATTGATTAATTTCTTTCAATAGGGTATTACTAATCGAGTATTAAGATTTACAAAAATACTTGTTCTCTAATTTCTGTAGAATTCCTATTCCTTCATTATGATCAATATCGCTCATCCCTCACATAAGGCAACATCTCCATCTTATCGACTTCCAGACTGGGAAATCCAAAGTCTTCTGTGACCTTTCCTTGCATCAGGTAGCAACCTCTGCCTCTAAATGGATAAGCGGCTAGTGCTGGCGGAAAGTGCGTGCTGTCAAAGAATCGGCCCTCTTCATCCAGCCAGGTACCAAAAGCCATGTGTTTTCTATTCACCGTCGTGACAGGCTTCTGCGACACATAGTAGCCCAGCATACGCACTGTCCTGCCGATCATAGACTTCAGCTCTTTCGTGAGGGTCGTCGCTTGCTGCTCGGAAGCCAATAGATCAAAGGGGGAGCACAGGGGAAAGCCCAATAGCTCTATCTCATCAAAGGCCTGTTCGTAGGGAGCTTCTTCCAGACACGGGAGTGTAAAGTGCTCCGTCTCCGCCGCAAAGAGACCGCGGTCTCCGTGGTGCTTCACCAGTGGATTATGGACTGCATTCTTCTCCCACATCAGCTCATACTTATTCATCCCCGTGAACCGAAAGGCACCTATCCTGATCAAAATTTCCAGTTGGTCCTTGCGGATGTCGATGCGACTGACAAAGTCCTGCAGGCTGCGATACTCACCATCCATCTGGCGCTCGTGCACGATGCGTTGTGCTAGCTTACGCTCCAGGTCAGCGATATGGACCATACCAATGTATAGATCATCACCATAGATGGTCGTGAGGTAGGTACTGTGATTTACGCATGGCGCCTGTATCCGAGCGCCGCACATGCGCGCCTCGTGTACATACACCTCTGTGCGGTAGAAGCCACCAAAATTATTGATCACGGCCACCATGAATTCTTTCGGAAAATAGGTCTTCAGGTACAGGCTCTGAAATGACTCCACAGCGAAGCTGGCCGAATGCGCCTTGCAGAAGGAGTAACCACTGAAGCTAGCGATCTGCCGCCAGACCTCCATGCTCAGCTCGTCAGGGTAGCCTCTGGCCTTACAGTTGCGGAAATACTTTTCGCGCAGCCGATTGAAGGTGTCAGAGGTCTTCTTCTTACCCGTCATGATGCGCCTCAGCACGTCTGACTCATCGAGTCCTAGTCCTGAGAAATGATGTACGATCTTCATCACATCTTCTTGATAGACCATCACGCCAAAGGTCTCACCCAAGTGCTCTTCGAAGACGGGGTGGATGTGATTAAAGCTGTCAGGATCATGGAAGCGCTTGATGTATTCGCGCATCATACCAGACTTTGCCACACCCGGCCGGATGATCGAGCTGGCCGCTACCAGGTGTATGTAGTTGTCACAGCTCAGCTTAGTGAGCAGGCCCCTCATGGCTGGTGACTCGATGTAGAAGCAGCCGATGCACTGACCCGACTTTAGCTGGGCTTTCACTTTGGGGTCTTCCTTTAGCTTAGGGATATCCCGTATGTCGACGGCTTGGCCTTGATTCTGCGCGATGAGGCTGACGGCATCTTTAATGTGTCCCAAGCCTCGCTGACTGAGCACATCATACTTGTGAAAGTGCAGGTCCTCGGCCCCGTACATGTCAAAGTGGGTGATGGGAAATCCCTTCGGCATCATCTGCAAGGAGGTGTGGTAGCTCAGTGGCTGCTCGCTGATCAGAATACCGCCAGCGTGTATGGACAGATAGTTAGGGAAGCCCTCCATCATCTTGCCATACTTGAAGATGTGCTTGCCAAATGGATGATGCTTATGCTCGCTGTAGGGCTCATTCACAATCACATCAATATCCGCTTTGGGCAGGCCCACCACCTTACCCAGCTCCCTGATGATGGACTTCCCCTTGAAGGTATTATAGGTGGCCAGCAGTGCGGTATGTGAAGTGCCGTAGCGCTTAAAGATGTAGTCCGTCACATCATCTCGTTCATCCCAAGAGAAGTCTATGTCAAAATCGGGTGGCGAGCTGCGGTGCGGATTGATAAAGCGTTCAAAATAAAGATCCAACTCTAGTGG
Source organism: uncultured Saprospiraceae bacterium (assembly GCA_937929945.1). Classification (GTDB taxonomy): domain Bacteria; phylum Bacteroidota; class Bacteroidia; order Chitinophagales; family Saprospiraceae; genus CALFUK01. Next base: position 1,055 of record CALFUK010000016.1, on the reverse strand, counting down.
ATCCACATCAGTGATGTACAGGTTATAGGCCACGATAGAATTAGCCCCGCTACCTCTACCGACATGATGGTATCCAGCGGTCTGAGCGTAGCGGATGATGTCCCAGGTGATCAGAAAGTACGGAGCGAATCCCAGCTGCTTGATCACGCGAAGCTCATTGACGGTGCGGGTCATGGCCTTCTTATTGTATCGGCCATAGCGGCGTAGGCAGCCGTTTACAGCCAGCTTTTCTAATAGCTCATGGTCTCCAGCCACACTCCCCGTGAATGTCTGCCGATTATTCGCGGGAGTGTCATGCATCTCGATGGAGCAGTCATCTAAGAGTCGCTTGGTATTCTCAATGATGCGTGGGTATCTCTCATAGATCTGCTCCAGCTGCTCCGGCGTATAGATCATCTCCGTAGCTCTGCCATGATGCTTGCGGTCCAGCTTACCGATGATGATGTTCAAGTCAATGCAGCGCAGCAGCTTATGCGTCTTAAAGCCCGCCTCATTCAGATAGGTAATGGGGCTGAAGATGACCAGCTTATCCTGATGATCCTTCAGGTACGAAGAGTATAGTTTATTCACTTCTTCAGGGGCGACTCCGATGTATTCGTTCTCCCTGAGCTGCTTGAGGCCTGTCTGCTGCGGTAGCTGGCGGTAGATCACGTAGGCATGCTGGAAGGCGGGTGCCGTCTCAGGAAGGGGCTCATGATTCATGGAGCTGGCTGTCAGGTGCTCGTTCAGCTCACGCCAGCCTTCTTTGTTTTTGGCTATGCCCACATAGAGTAGTGAAGGGTGCTTGATGTTTGTGCCAGAGCCATTCGTGTATGGCTGTGGCTTGTCATCTTCAGCTTGCTGCGGCTGTACAGAGGTCTCTCTGAACTCTATCCCCAGCACCGGCTTAATCCCATGTTTCTCACAGGCTTTGATGAATTGATAGCTGCACGAAGTGTTATTGATATCCGTCAGTGCCAGTGTCTGGATACCACGCTGCGCCGCTTCATAGGCGAGCTGTTCGGGAGAGAGAGTCCCGTACTTTAGACTGTAGTATGTATGGTTATTTAAATACA
>CALFUK010000015.1 GCA_937929945.1 uncultured Saprospiraceae bacterium | reverse complement strand
TCATTATCAGTGAGTTATGATTGTATATGCCTCCCTGAGAGTCGGCTTTTAAATTCCAGAATACGGCACTGATAGCACCAAAAAAGAAGCCTTACGAGTGGACTCGTAAGGCTTGCGATATATGTTTTTTATGAATGCTTGATCTCTAATCTCTTCCTGTCCGATTCGTTGGCGCGTCAGTCGTTAATAACTTGATCTTGGTGCCAGCAGGTAGCTGAGCTGTAGGTGCTATGTTATTTAGAATGGCCAGCGCTTCTACTTTATCTTGTGCTTGATTGTTAGCTTGTAGAGCCTGTGCAAAGGTCATAGCTCTGGGTAACGTCGCAATTTTAATTCTTTGTGGCTTACGATTGATCTTATTAGGGTCAAAAAGGTCTCTGAAGTTAGTCATCGTATTAGAGAATACCGGATAATAGGTATTGAACTTTGCCGCCTCTGCCACACCGTGCAGTTGGTAGATCAGTCCATTATACTGGATAAAGTATGACAAGACTCTAAGGGATGGAGCTGCCTGCTGTCCCTGCTGAGCTTGCTGCTGGATATCGGAAATCATAGCAATGGCGTTATTGCCATTGACATTGACATTGGCTGATTCTTGCACTGTCATTTGGTATTGCTCTGCTGCGGCCTGAGCTGATTCCTGCAAGGTCTTAGCCTGTGATAAGGTCATCAGCATGATGGCATTTCCTTCTTTCTCTGCCATCTGTACAGCCTGCGGTGTATTAGACAGTCTCCAGTTAGCTGGTACAGGAAATTGGAATTTTAATTCTGGGTGATAGAAATTATTGTTTTCCACAAAACCTTGTCTCGGATCTTCTCCATAGACGATACCGTCAATCAGTGCCAACCAAGAATCTCTGTTGACTTTAAGTTTACTCTTATCCAGGCCTTGCTGATACTTGTCCGCCAGGGCATGTACATTTTCGTAGCGATTAGCAGGGTCGGGGTGAGTGGACTGCCACTCTGGAATATTCACGCCAGCCTGAGCCTGTAGATTTTTAAGGACAGCGAAGAAATTAGCCATCTCATGTGCATTATACCCGATCTGAGTGGCGTAGTCTACGCCTAACTCATCAGACTGACTCTCATCATCTCTACCAAATTTTAAAAATAGAGCGCCTAAGCCCTGCTGAGCTGCTTGGCCGAACTGCCTGAACTCCTCTGATACAATCATACCCACTGCGAAAAGACCACCGTACAGCTGCTGCTTACTCATCTGTGAGGCTGAGTGACGTGCTGTGATGTGTCCGATCTCATGGCCTAATACACCAGCAAATTCTGCCTCATTGCTGAAGTGTGCCATGATACCTCTAGTGAAATAGACGAAGCCTCCTGGCACGGCAAATGCATTCACGACTGGAGAATCCAGCACCCTGAACTTGTATTCGAGATTAGGTCTGTGGCTGATGGCACCCATTTCTTTGCCCTTTTCATTGATGAAGTCTTGCATCTTCTCATCCTGATATAGGCCAAAATTCGCGATGATGCCAGGATCTGACTGTAGTCCCATCTGCAGCTCTTGGCTTTCAGATACGAGCATGATTTCTTTCTTACCTGTGACAGGATTTCGGGCACAGGATATGATGAGAGCTAGTAGAGCAATGAGTAATAAGCTCTGAGAAGCTCTTTTGATCAATTGAAGTTTCATGGTATCGATATATTTGTTAGACAATTCTTATACATTTGTTAGACGTCAATAATTCAAATAGAGACGTTATATTATTCTTAATTAAGGGATTATCAGCAGCAGAAGGCGAAAGATAGTACAAAAGACAATTATGAGCAAGAAAGGTAAGGTTTTGGTAGCAATGAGTGGCGGCATAGACAGCACAGTGACAGCCATGCTCCTGCATGAGCAGGGATACGAGGTCGTAGGCATCACCATGAAGACCTGGGACTATGCCAGCTCCGGCGCTAGCAGCAAGGAGACGGGCTGCTGCAGTCTGGACTCCATCAATGATGCTCGTAAGATGGCAGTAGACTTTGGGTTTCATCACTTTATCATTGACATCAGGGATGAGTTTGGAGATTTTGTGATTGATGACTTTGTCAATGAATATATGGCTGGCAGAACGCCCAACCCTTGTGTACTATGCAATACTCACATCAAGTGGTCAGCCTTGCTCAAACGGGCAGATGCTATGGACTGCGAATTCATCGCTACTGGTCACTATGCTATCAATAACGAGCTAAACGGAAGAAGATTCGTGTCCAAAGCAGTGGATCGCAATAAGGATCAAGCCTACGTACTATGGGGCCTCAGTCAGGAGTGTCTGAATCGAACGCAGTTTCCTCTAGGAGAGCTGACTAAACCTGAAGTCAGACAGATAGCTCACGATGCTGGATACACAGATCTGGCTAAGAAAGGGGAGAGTTATGAGATCTGCTTTGTGCCTGATAATAACTACAGAGACTTCCTCAAACACAGAATGCCAGAAATGGAGGAGCAGCTCAAAGGCGGCTTATTCGTGAATAAAGAGGGCCAGGTCATTGGTGAGCATAATGGTTACCCATTCTATACCATCGGACAGCGTAAGGGATTAGGGAAAGCTTTTGGTACGCCGATGTATGTCACAGAGATTAGAGCAGAGAGTAATACCGTGGTACTGGGCGAAGTGGATGAACTTATGAGAAACGGTATGTACGTCTACAAAGAGAATATGATGAAGTATGACCACATCCCCGAGGATCTGGAAATCGTCACTAAGGTCCGCTATCTGGATGCAGGAACTCTCTCTCAGGTGAGTCAGGTGGATGGTAGACTCAGAGTGGATTTCATGGCCAATGTCAGAGGCGTGGCACCAGGACAATCTGCCGTATTCTACGAAGGGGACGATGTATTGGGCGGTGGTATCATTCATCAAAGTATATAATCCTTAGATGCCAGAGATAGCCCTGACTAAGGTAGGATTCATTATTAAGACTTTTGGTTTTGATGGTACGGTGAAGCTGGCCATAGATGAGCCATACGAAGATGTCGTAGAGCAGGCGGACTTCTTATTCCTATCAATTGATGGCTACCAGATTCCTTTTAGAATAAAGTCATTGAAAGACAAGGGTGACTGGTTCTGCAAATTGAAGAAAGTAGATTCTAAGGAAGATGCCCAGCAGTATGTCTCTAAAGCCATCAGCATAGAAAGCAGACACATCAACCCCTCTGAGATGCAAGATGATCTCAGACTCATGGAAGGCTATATCGTATTAGACAAAGGCGAACAAATCGGAATCCTCAAGGAAGTGCAGCAATATCCGAACCAGCTCATGGGAGTCGTCATGCACAAGGATGAGGAGATTCTCATTCCGCTGCATGAGGATCTTATCTTATCCATCGACCATGACAAGCGAGAGATGAGTTTTGATCTACCTGAGGGATTGTTAGATTTGAGTTAGTGAATCAATAGCAGCTTCAGATCGAAAGTATTAAGATGGGGAATAGTCAAATTTAGAATTGGCAGAAATCAAATAATCATCCCAGCAATAGCCCCAGTCATAAGCGTGGCTGCTGTACCACCAATCAAAGCTTTGAAACCCATTTCAGTCAAGTTTTGCCGCTGTCCTGGAGCCAAGCTACTGATGCCACCGATCTGAATGCCGATGGATCCAAAATTAGCGAATCCGCATAGGGCATAGGTCGCAATGATGATGGACTTTTCCGATAAGACGCCTAAGTTTTTATAGTCATTCAAGGAGAAATAAGCGACGAATTCATTAAGGATGGTCTTCTCACCAAGGAGCTGGCCTATGATCATGATGTCAGCGTATTCTACACCGACCAGCCATGCGATTGGGGCAAAGATGAAGGCCATGATGTACTGCATAGACAGCCCTTTGAAGGTGCCGTCTGAGGAGCTGGTGATCAGATCATTCACACTGATTAAGTCTCCAACCCAAAAGAGAAATTTATTGGATAGATAGATCAAGGCCATGAAGGCTAAGAGCATAGCACCGACATTGACCGCCAATTTGACCCCATCAGTGGTCCCTTTCGCCATGGCATCCAAGAAATTGGAGCCAGCATCTTCCCTGGAGACATTCAGGTTTTGATCTATTTTCTCAGGCTCGGTCTCTGGAAAGAGAATCTTAGCGGTGACGATGGCTGCTGGCGCTGATATGATAGAGGCTGTCATGAGATGCAGCCCAAATTTCTGCAGCTCAGCTGAATCATCTCCTCCCAGTACGGAGAGATAAGCTCCGAATACACCACCAGCTATGGTAGCCATACCGCCCGTCATCAGACACATAATTTCTGATTTGGTCATTCTTTCCAAATAGGGTTTGACGACTAAGGGGGCCTCAGTCTGACCAATGAAGACATTAGCAGCTGCTGCCAGACTCTCCGATCCAGATAGCTTCATGGTCTTACTCATGATCCAGGCAAAGCCATAGACAATCTTCTGCAGTACACCAAGGTAGTAGAGCACTGATGAAAGAGTAGAAAAGAAGATGACAGTAGGCAGGACGGTGAAGGCAAAGCCAAATGCACCTCCCTCAGTGGCCAAATCGCCAAATAAGAATTTTGCGGCATCAATCGTACTGGAGATAACCACTAAAAAGCCATCCACGACAGCACCAAAAATACTCCTGATGAAGGGTATCTTGATCATTAAGATGGCCAAGAATATCTGCAGCAAGGTACCTGTCAAGACAAGCTTCCAGCTGATTGATTTTCGGCTGATGCTGAATAAGTAGCAGATAGCCAACATGGAAACGATGCCAAGACTGCCTCTCAAAATACTGATCAATAAATCCAATGCTCTATATTTGTTAGCGTTAAATTATATCTTTTCTGAGGAATAGAAGTCATTTAAAAAGATATCTTCACACAGACACAGAATGAGTGTCTATTTAGCATTGAATAATCAATAATTGCTGCAATAAAGAGTATGGCGGAAGGTGTAAAGTATGTGATTGGGATCAGTGGAGGAAGTGGTTCTGGTAAGACCTGCATTCTAAACGAATTAGCTGATCATTTCAGTCGCGATGAGGTCTGTATCCTCTCTCAGGATAACTACTACGTCCCCAAGGAACAGCAGCTGACTGACGAAAATGGTGTCAAGAATTATGATTTGCCCAGCTGTATTGATGCAGACTTATTAGTTTCTGACCTGCGCAGTCTGATCAATGGGCAGACAGTGGAGAAAATGGAGTATGTCTTCAATAATGATCAGAAAGAAGCGACAAAGGTCATCGTAAAGCCAGCACCAGTCATCCTGATTGAAGGTCTATTCATCTATCACTATGCAGCGCTAAAGGAATATTTTGACTTCAGGCTCTTCGTAGAGGCACCCGGGAATGCCAAGCTGATCCGAAGAATCAAGCGCGACCAGAGTGAGAGAAACTATCCTCTGGAAGATGTGCTGTACCGATATGAGCATCATGTCAATCCAAGCTTCGAAAAATACATCGTGCCCTACCGTGAGGATTGTGACGTGATCATCAATAATCGCTACTCCTATAAGAAGGGGGTAGACATGGTGCAGCGCTTCATCAGATCCAAGCTGCAAGATCTGTGAAGATCATCTTCAGTCGGAAGGGCATAGATGATGCCTACGGCAAAGGTGCCAGCCCGATCATGCCAGATGGCTCCTTGATTTCCATCCCCATACCCAGTAAAAGACACGAAATCGGTATGCGCTATGATTCTTTGAGACGGGAGAACTATAGCTATGCTCGTATCCTATCACACTTAGGTATTAGGACGGGCTCCAGCAGCTGCCATCTTGATCCAGATTTACACGCACATCTCTTGCATAGAAGCCCAACATGGAGGCCATGCTTCGGCCAGCACGGCGCAGCGGCAGCTCACTTAGTGAATCAGGGTGTGCAGCGTGGTGATGTGTTCCTCTTCTTTGGGACATTCAGGCAGACACAGCGCAGCAAGCGGGGCAAACTATCATTCGTCACTACTTCGCCCAAACGGCACATCATCTTTGGGTTCTTGGAGATTGATGAAATATTGGATCTGCATCAGGATTTGGATCGAGAAAGGGCTGTGAGCTTTGGCTACGAGGCGCATCCTCATCTCACTAATGACTATAAGGGTATGAATCTGCTCTTCACTTCTACCAGAGCGGGGACTTTTAGCTACCACGACCGTCAGGTCTTGACTCAGCCAGGAAGCAACAAAAGTTTGTGGGAGCTACCACTGTGCTTTTCAGAGGTCAGCATCAGCAGACACACCAATCCTGATCGGCTACGGAGGCATCATGATAAGCTGCTTCTGCAGACAGTAGGGATAGGGCAGGATTTTGTTGTCAGTGAGAGTGAGGCAACATCCACTTGGGCCTGGGAGTTGATCAATGCTTCATTGAAAACTTGGCGTAGCATTTAGTTGCTTCATGATGTGACTAACTGAAGCATGTGAGCTTTGATACTGTAACAGTGTCATTCGGGACACCATTCTAAATCAGAGTGGGGAAGATATCATCAGAATCCGTCTGCTTCAATCCTGAATTTCGTTTAATGGATGCCATTTTGTCAAAGACTTGACGAATGCCGCGGAGCATCTCCTCATCGAGTCTGTCCTTAATGCCTTGTACGCCTTCTACTTCGCCATCGCGGTAGCGGTAGGTCTGCTGCAGTTCTCCATCTTCTATTTGTAGTGACAGACGCTTATTCATTTCCAATACGGTGATCAGGTAGCTGGGATGTTCAATATTGCCTAAGATTCTCATGAGTTTAGCTTTTGGATGTGATCGCTGATCAGCTGGTACAGCTGATGAATGTCTTGCTTCTGCTGTAGGAGCTTTTGGTGTGCAGCCATGGATTGTTGGTCACCCCGTACGGCTGGACCCGTCTGCATACGGCTGGGTTTATTTGCTTTTATTTTAGCGGCTGTCTCTGTAATCAGCGGTTGGAGTAGCTCAAAGTCTACTTGCTGCTCGCTGCACAGTTCATGGGCTATACTATACATGTGATTTGTGAAATTATTAGCAAATACTGCAGCAAGGTGCAGGATTTGTTTCTGCTCTTCATTGATGAGTTGCACTTGCTGTGACAGTGATTGGCAGAGAGCTGTCAGGTATTTTTGTAGCGTGGCGGATTGGCTGGTGATACACAGAGGGACCTTCTGGAAATTCAGCTTTTTTGTCTTTGATAAGCTCTGCAATGGCCAAATGACGCCTGCCATGCTGAAATAGGGCGTCAGGACACTCAGCGAGGTGGCTCCCGATGTATGTATGACTCTGGCTCTTTTGGGAAGACGTGCGTGGAGCTGCTGGGCTATTGCCTCGATGTAATCATCAGGTACCGCTATGATGTATAGGTCAGCTATAGTTCGCAGCTGCTGGAGCTGGTCAGTCGCTGATGCTTCTACTCTCTTAGCAAGATGCTGAGCGTTAGCTATATTCCGACTCCAGATATCGACGATCGTGTATTCTTGTCGATGGGCCGCCATTGCCATATGACTTGCCACATTTCCAGATCCTATGAATGTTAGCTTTTTGATCATGTGACGGACCTATCGTACTCTACGTATGTTTGAAGCGGACGATCAGCCCCATCAGCAGACCCAAGAGCATCATACATGTGCCCAGCCATACCAAGTTGATACCTGGAAAGACAAGTGACTCTATGGCAATGATATCAGACCGAGGTACTTCAGGCGCAATATTTAGATCCACATAGCTGAGGTCCCTTTCTTCTTTCGCTATAGAGAAGGTCATCGTCTGACTTGTCGGATCGATTTTATTGAATCGAATGTGCAGCCCTGCTTCGGCGATATAGTCTTTGATGCTGAACTGCTTATTCTGGCGAAGGATATAGATCGGTTCGCTGCTATACTGTTTGCCAGTCTTTTCATCAATGACTTTGAGGATGCCAGCGATTGCGATATCTCCTTTTTCTGCTTGATATCGTTTAGCTTCTACCTGCTTGTCAAACCCCGTCAAGGTGATGCTCGTCCCGTTGATGCGTTTGGTTTCACCTTCTTTCAATTGTATGTCTTGGTAGTCCAGATCATTTTCTTCGGTGAATACCTTATCAAATATACTTTCGTCGAGTGCAACACGCATCCCCAATGGATCTATGGTGACGGGGTGCTGATAGACCAGGCCGTCTTTAAGGACCAAGGCTGGCTCGGCGGTAAAGACAGAATCCATGCGCGGGTGCTCGAACTTCATGATGGCGCCGATGGCTAGGTCTACGCTATCTAAATTGATAGCCTTTTGCTTAGGACTGAAGGTAAAGCCCATGAATTGGCCCGTAAAATCTTTGATAGAATCAGACTCCATCAGCGCCAGCCTCATCGGCTCCCATATCATCGTATCCTCCATGACTCGCATACTGTCTACAGAGTTGAGGTGCTTAGGGTAGCCGCTGATCGAAGTGAATATATCTTTATTCCAGTAGTGCTTCGTATCAGGATTCCAGGCTGATATTTTTGAGAATTTTGTATCGTAGATGGCACTTGGCCTCACAGTGAATTCTTCCAGCTTTTTATTCTTATCATCTACCTTGGTGAAGGTCAGGTCAAATTTTTTCAGGTTGCCCTCTATGGTATCGCCTTGGTATTCTATCCAGTAGTTATTCACGGGGATCGGGGAGTCCTTGATGAGGGTCACGTTCGTATTCAGCTTTTGACTCTTGGTGATGCCCGCCTGAGCAAAGGGATCTTTGGTGATGGCCTCCTTATTGAGGCCAGAATATAGCGTACCGAATATCAAGATGCCGAATCCAAGGTGGGACATCACTGCGGCGCCTGCTTTGATATTTCCTTTGAGAATGCTGATTAAGTAGTCCAGATTTGAGCTGATGGCGAATACGCCTGCGAAAGTCAGGGCTAAATGCTGCCACAAGCGATCATTGAATGTAAGGTAGAGCGGATAGCTGGCTACGGCTGCGATCAAAAGACTAATGCCAATATGCAGGGCAAATTTCTTGCGGTAGCTATCCCAATTACGAGCACCATAGCGCAGAAATTGGGATGTGCCTGATAGCAATGCTATAAAGACAGCTATCCAGAGTTGATATTTATTATAGTGTTCTATCGGATCTTCGATGACCTTTCCGATGAATCCAGGCTCCCAGACCGCTTCTCTCACTGTATTATACACAGGTAGTGAAGTAGAAACAGTAATCAAGGTAGCAGAGAAAAACAACACCAGAGACCCAATGAGCATCCAGAATTCGCGCGATGTAAAGGCCTCTTCTTTTACCTTAGTCGGAATCGATGACCTTCTGGTCAGGTAGTAATACAGTGACTGAAAAATAAAGAAAGAGATAAAAGCGACCAGCTGCCACTCTAAGCCCATCTCCGTGAATGCATGGGCAGAAGTCTCACCCAGAATACCGCTGCGTGTCAGGAAGGTGGAGTATACGATGAGTATGAATGTCAAGAGATAAAAAGCGTATGTCGTCCTGATGGAGTAGCCTGTATTGCGGGCAATCAGATTCGTGTGCACACCTGCCACAATGATGATCCAGGGGACCAAGGATGCATTTTCTACCGGATCCCAGGCCCAGTATCCGCCAAAGGTCAGAGCCTCATATGCCCAAGCGGCGCCCATCAGAATGCCTGTACCCAAGATAAAAGCAGAGAATAGGGCCCACTTCAGACCAGTCACCAGCCATGACTGATAGTCACGAGTCAGCAAGCTCCCGATGGCAAACGAAAAAGGGATAGCTGTAGAAGCAAAACCCAAGAAAAGCACTGGTGGATGAATGGTCATCCAATAATTCTGTAAAAGGGGATTCAAGCCTTTTCCTTCGATCAGAGTGAGATAGTCCGCCGTAGCGAAGATAGGTGCATCAATCACGTCTCTGATCAGCAGGGTAGGATTGCTACCAATTTTATACTCTTCTCCCATCAAGGGTATGTGTATGCCCAGCAGCATACTGGCTAAAAATGCTTCGATCAGGCCGAGTGAGAAGAGGATCTGTGGCGTCCACTTATCATTCTTGAAGACGAAGATCATGCCCAGGACAGCATGCCAGAACATCCATAGGAGGAAGCTACCTTCTTGGCCCGCCCAGAAAGCGGAGAAGATGTATTTCATCGGCAGCTCATCAGAGACCTGCTCATGCACATAGCTGTATTCATACATGGAGTTGCCCATGATGAAAAAGATCAGTGCTATTAAAGTGAAAGTAGCTACCGCGTGTAGGGAATAGCTAAGCCGGCTAAGTCTGCCCCAGTCTTGGGTCTGCGTCGATTTCTGCTTCAGATGCATGAATGCCGCCAGCGCAGTGAACAGAGCCGAGACGAAACTGAGAATGATGCAAATGTGACCTAAGTGCCCAGGCCAGAGGGTTTCGCCTATATATTGAATGCTTGCCAATATTATCCTTGATTTCTTAGGTTTATTTCTTCATCCTTGTATTTGGAAGGACATTTCATGAGTACTTCATCTGCTTCGAATACGCCTGACTCCATCTTACCCGTCACGACCACTTGTTCCGACATTTCGAAGTCCTGTGGCTTCGCTTTATTGAGGACCACTCGATTATTCTGACCTTCAGAATCGACCAGGTAGAAGCTGAATTCATTGGGATTTACCTCTGGGTCATATACCATCGCCTTATCTTTCAGTAGCTCCCCGACTACTTTAACTCGCTTACCTGTGTCAATCGCCATTCCGAATGTAGAATAACTCGTCATATCTTTAGAAGCTGACAGCAGCAGGCCTACGCCTATGACGATGACCAAGATGTTGATGATGTAAATTTTTTTCACTTTGGTACGTTTTAGTATAGTAAGTAAAAATATTCCCTTTTTGTTGCCACAAAAATACTGGTTTATTTAAGATGTTGCTGTATGTTGTCGTATTCTTTAGACCAGTTTTAAATAATAATGAATCAATCCACTCATATTGCCACTATATCTGACTTGACGGTCAAAAGGCAAGACAAAATCGTGTTGGAACATGTCAGCTTCACCATAGCTGAAGCAGAGCTCTGCTATCTGATTGGGAAGACAGGTAGTGGAAAGTCCAGCCTGCTCAAGATCTTATACGGGGAGCAAAAGAGCGCTGCGGGGGTAGCCACGGTAGCGGGCACCGACCTGAGCAGCCTGAATCAGTCTAACATGCACCTGTACCGACGATCATTAGGCATGATATTCCAAGATTTCTCCTTGTTTGAAGACTGGACTGCAGCCGAAAATCTGGATTATGTCCTCAGAGCTACAGATTGGGCAGATGCTGAAGAGCGAGCAGCCAGAATCACAGCCGTCCTGCGAGATGTCGGCTTAGAGTCTAAGCTAGACGAACGCATCGGTAATCTTTCGGGTGGAGAGCAGCAGCGCATAGCCATTGCCAGAGCTCTGCTGAATCAGCCTAAATTACTCATAGCGGATGAGCCCACGGGAAGCTTAGACCCAGAATCTTCCACCGAGATACTGCACTTATTGCGACGACTCACCTTAGA
>CALFUK010000014.1 GCA_937929945.1 uncultured Saprospiraceae bacterium | reverse complement strand
TCGCAGGAGTACAGTGCTCCAATGCACAAAGTTCTGTCGTAGAACAAGAAATTAAAGATCTCTCAAAAATGAAATGGCAATGGATGGCCGATAAAAATGTGGATGAATTAGCGAAGGTTTTTCATGACAAATCAAAATTTGTCCATATGAGTGGTACTTGGAACAAGGATCGGGAGCTCGAGATTATTAAGTCTGGCAGCATTTGGTATAAGCAGGCAGATGTCCACGATGTGGTGGTAGAAATGTTCGATGATACTGCCATACTTTGGAATCGCATTACCTTAGTCGCACATGTGAGAGGTAACGATGTGTCCAACGAATTCACGGTCACTGAAATCTATAAAAAAGGTGAAGATGGATGGAAATTATTAGACTTGACCTTTAGCAAAGTACGAGATAGCCATGAGATTGCACCTAATGCTATTTCTGGACAGTAAGCATTGAACTAGACAGACAAACACGGTAATGGATTACAGATAAATTATAAAATAAGCTTGCAACCTTATTTTGTCTAAAATGATGGACACTCTATCATTAAGCTGACAGTGTTGTCTATTAATAGTGGCTTATATTTTATTGTTCCTTTAGATATTTGAATGTTTCTCAGAACTTCACATGCTTAGCGATGAGAAGCTAAGAGAGGTCTACCATATCAATATGATTGCATCACCTAGCTTCTTTCTAACTACCTCACCAGCTGAAATGTGCCAAAGCGTTCGATGACACTATCATCTGCTGCTCGATTGATAATTGCTTTAAAGACATAAATGCCTGCAGCGGCATCCGCATCGTTCACCATGCCATTCCATCCGGCTGCAGGATCAATGGGAAGCGATTGGGTGTGTTCATACATCTGATTACCCCATCGATCGTAGATCCATACAGTAATGTCGTCAAAGGTAGAGTGAGGAAACACATAGTAGTGATCATTCTGACCATCTTGATTCGGTGAGAATATATTCGGGGCGTAGATGAGGTCAGAGTACTCTGCTCTGACTGTCACGACCTTCTCGACGGAGCAGATACCTTCCTCTAGGGTGACCTTGATTCTGGCATCTTCTGCTGGTGTGGTCATGGAGGGATTGGGGCAGTCGGTGCAGGACAGCTCTAGCTGATCAGAACTCCAGGTCCAGCTCCAGGTGGATGAATCTATCAGATCAGGATTGAGCTCGAGGCGATCTCCTACGAAGCCTATGAGGAAGGCGGGAGTGGGTATCACCAGCTCATTAGTAACGGTGAGTGTGACATCTGAGGAGTCGACGCAGCCTACAGGGCTTCTCGCATAGACCTTGTACGTCCCTTCTTCTAAGTTCGCAAAGATAGACTCCGTTCTGTATTCGTCATCGCCGAGGGCATATTCGAGACCGACCTGGTCAGAGCTGATCATAATCTGGCCGCCCTCTGGATCGAAACATGTCGGCTGCATGGCCTCAGCGGTGAAGATGATGCTGGCGGGTGCTGTTATCGTATAGCGATCACTAAGCTCACAGCCAAGGCCGTCTCTCAGCGTGAAGTCGTAGCTACCGGGCGATATATCCGTCCGTAGTAGATTCTCTCCTCCGTCTGCCCAGGCGATGCTGAATGGTGGTGTGCCAGATGGCACTACCGTGAGGTCTATAGGGAAGACCTGTGGGCAGTCTGGTGCATCAGTGGTGATCGTGTAGTCCAGAGGGAGTGTCTCATCGATCATGAGTTCGTCATCAAATCTGCAAGATCTTCCATCCTCTAAGGTCACGCGGAGCATGCCAGCTGGCGGATTCTTGATCGTCGAGCCAATGGCGCTGACGTCATGACTCCAGCTGATGTTAAAATTATCGGGTATAGGGTCACCATTATTCCAGATGGCATTAGCTGTGAGTTCGCAGTCCTGTGAGCTGTCTAAGGATATTTCTACTGCACCCATGGCTCGCCGCAGATATGTAGTCTCTATGAAGTCACAGCTACCACATTTGTATTCTGCGATCACGCTATCTACACTCGCAGGAGCAGATGGCATGTAGAGCAGGCTGTCAGTACCAGAGCTGAGGACATTTGGCTGATTAGGTATGTTCGTGGCGCATGCCAGAGAGGATCTATAGGGTATCATGAACGATTCTCCTGTGTCACAGTAAGAGACATTTGATTGGATCTGGATTTGCTGGTCTCTCAGGATATTGAAGAACCGATTGGTACAGGCGCAGCTTTGCTCGGTGTTAAAGCTCATGGTGAATTGGCAGGCATTCTCATTCAGCAGCATCAGGACTGAGGGCTGGAAGCGATAGCTGAGTTCTGCAAAATCAGCGGAGACGATCGTGTCTGACAGCAGTGATGTCTCTGCACCATCGATCCTACCATTCCCATTAATGTCCTTGAAGAAATTGATGTATAGCTTACCAGCGTAGGCTGGCTCCGCTTCTTTTACTAATTCTATATCTAAGTCCAGCCGTAGGCTATCCCCTTCCAGTGATGCCTGATACTCATACTCGCTCACATCGAATATAGGGCGCCAGCGCAGGGTCTTATCCAAATCAAAGCCTCGGGCATAGGTCTGCAGACCGGTACCGCCTCCACCGCAGCTGATTTCTTCATCGGCAAATAAGAATGCGCTGAGCAAGTCTTCTCGACAGACATCAATGCAGTTACCATCGAATTCTATTTCTATAAGTATCTCTGAGTCAGTCAGCAGATCCTGCGCATCCGCAGCGATCACATATACGTTGTGTGTGTCTCTCACCTCGACGGTCGGATTCGCTATTCTTCTGCCATTCACTTTGATGCCATTAGGCACTAAGGTCAGGTCTCTGGGTGAGTATATTTCAAATTGAGGATTCATCAGTGAGGCAGTTGTCCCAGCTTCTCGGATGAATCTGACTTCTGCATTGATGTTGCCGTCACAGTCTCGGGGAGCGAAAGAGTTGATGATGGTCTCATACTCTTGCTGATTCGATTTGACAAAGGGGATGCGAGCTAAGCGCAGCGCCGGGCTGTCAAACTCCACACCGCAATAAGACTTGGACCTGGACTGGACGGAGAGCGAGAAGAATTTTTCCTGGGTGCAGATATTGGTCACTTTCAGAAGAAATGAGTACTGAGCTATAGAATCTTTACCCACGCCAGAGAGCATGTCCTTGCCTACGACTGATAAGTCAGAGGTCAAGGTATCACTCTTCATACTCAGTGATCGTGAGATGTCTTCTTGCTCGCCATTCTCATGTAAAAATAGGAGGAGATAGTCCGCTTGAGGTAGTCCACTCATGATAATGCGCTGATCGATTAGGTCACCTTGGCCTACATTCGCAATGGTGAAAGCCAGTCCGTTATCGCCTGAAGTGGTAATTTCTCTGGGCGTGTCATCCCAAGTGAGCAGCGGTAGCCCTGGTGGACTGTAGCTGACTAAAGTGTCCCGGATGATCTCTCCACATTCTGGACTGATGAAAGAGGCCTTTTTGCCCAGCTCGTAGAAGATGGTGTCAAAGCCACAAGCATGATTTGTGCTGTATACCGCAAAGCTCATGGGGTCCAGCTGACTTGATATAGTATCATTATTTTCATCTAAAAAGAATGAGCGAAAACTGATCTCGAGGGTGGAGTCACTATCCGCGACAAAGGACGATATCTGCTCACTGAAGCCTACTCGACTGGCTATGATCGAATCGATCCTTGCTGTACCAGAGCTTCGATACCTCAGGTAGTAATTTAGTTCTTCGGTAGTCCGCTCATCTACAGCTGGATCCAAGAATGGTACAAACTGCCCAGGGAAAATGGCTTCACTATTTGATAGAGTCCAGTTTACGATTCTGTTTTGATCAATCACCTGAAAGTCATCTGCGATATTAATATTGGCCTGGTTAAAACTAAGATCAATGGTCCTGCTGAATGGAAAGTCTATCGTATCAAGGCTTCCGTAGGCATAGTCCACATATTCTATGATGCCTGAAACAATTAGTTCTTGGACCACTTCATCTGGCGGACAGACTGACTTCAGCATGGTCTCTGCATAGATCTGAGCACCGACTTGGCCGGAATAGTATTTCGTTAGATCATCTGAGAAGGTATAGCTTTGACTGCCATCTGGATTCTGAGTGATTGTAGCGTTTAGGGTGTTTACATTGGTGAATTTTCTATTCTGGCTTTGTAAAAATGAGGGTGAGCTGGGATCAAATAGCCCTGGGTCATAGCTGGCCTCCGTGAAGTTTAGATCACTGATGAGCTCAAAGCCAGGAGGTACCTTGTAGCTGATCTCTCTCAGGATCGGTGTGTGTCTGTATTCTATCTCATTTACTTGTCTGATAAAGGAAGGTGAATAGAGCTCTGTCCGCAGTGGCTGTGTTCTAAAGAGTGGTAGTGAGAAATCAATAAATCTCTCGACCGCCTTAAAATGTTCTTCTCTAAATATTTCGTTGACTGCGATTTCCTGATTTTCTGAAGCCAATCGTTTGCTGCAGCCAGTCGTCAGGGTCGTATTTGTGACTGTTCTAATGGTGCCTAATTCATTGATTTCGCAGTTTTGATCATTCCTTGTGAAGCAATCAAAATTCACCTTCATCGTCATATCGAGATAGTGGACACCTTGCTCCTCGATGCATGGTAATATAAAATTAGCTGAAGTAAAGAAGGCAGAAATCTGGTCTTCTGTCTTGGTCAGGAAGATATCTGCAGGACATTGGCCCAGCACACTGCCGCTACCGGCTTCTATGA
Source organism: uncultured Saprospiraceae bacterium (assembly GCA_937929945.1). GTDB lineage: Bacteria > Bacteroidota > Bacteroidia > Chitinophagales > Saprospiraceae > CALFUK01. The sequence goes on along the minus strand of CALFUK010000014.1, from coordinate 18,332 downwards.
GTTTTAGTTCACTACTGATCAGCTCAAGTGCATCCAGTGGGTATCGTACCGTCTGAAGCAGAAATTCGAAAGAGCTTAGAGATGACTGACACCCAAAGGTGAAGGGGATACGCATCATCACGGTATCGCTGTCAAAAAATATGACATTGTTAGCAACAGAATTTCGTGCGAATGGATCACGTCTGACTGTCTCGGAGAGATCCACATATCCATTAGTGAGTCTGTATATTTCTAAGGGCTCCGCTATGACGGCTGGCTCTAATTCTGGAATGTCGGGACAGGCCACAAAGAAATCTTCCGATACACTTTCGGAGGCTGGCACGTCTATCGGGCAGGGGAGCGTACAGGGTTTAGTGAGTGTAGCTCGAAAGCGTGGTGTCATGTACTCCACACACTGATCACATACATCGATTGCAGGATCATAGTTCGTATCTGCCATGAGCTCACAGCTACCGATGAATGTAAGCTCTATAGACGCACGACGCCTGGCCTGTAGTTCTGTCAGCTCAAAGCTTATGAGCGTATCTTGGATAATCGTGGGAATGAGTAGTAGTGTATCTTCTTCGCCAACGTACCTGATGTCCTGGCTTGGATCGAGGCGGACCGTACTTGGTGCATCGATGGTTAATTCTAACATTTCATTTCCACAGATGCGTGATATATTGCTAGAGCGTCGGATGTTGTACGAGATGGTGAAGGTATCTTGATCTGGGACGAAGGATTGATTGTTGTCGCCAGAGATAAAGTCATCTATGGTCCCAAATGATCCATTAAAGTAAGGGCTGATGCCATTTGATTTTTGCTGGGTCCGACGAGATGTGCTGCGATTAAAAAGCCCACAATAATTTTGATATACCAGTTCGTATTCGAAGCTGGTGTCAAGAGTATGATAACTGGACTGGCAGCCATTTTTGATGATGATGTTGATGCTGAGTGAGGTGCTATCGCCTAAGGCTAGATCAGAGTAGCTGCCATCGGCATTAAGGTCAGAGAGTCCACCAGGACCGTCAGGATCGCTGGTAAGCTGTGTCAGGTCTATGATGTATCGCTCATCGTTATCATTTCGAATTGGTAGTTCGATACCATTGATCACAGCACTAAACTGTATGCACTCATTGAATCGTCTTCTGCGCGTAGTACCAGACGGGGCTTTGAGCACCAGGCTAAGCTGGTACACATCTCCCAGTACAGTCTGGGCATTACTGATGCGGTTACTGATGATCAGCTCATTTGGAGCTGCTTGGCACAGTCCGTATGCGGCACCCGAACTAGCGAATTCGGCCTCCAAATTATTATCATAGATTTCATTTTCGTCGACGAAGATGAGCTGGGATGTGCAGGCGGCCTGATCACAGCCAAACAAGATGTCATACTGCACACTTCTGATCTCACACCTGTCTACGCTGAAGGTCAGCTCTACATCAAAGGCAGCTTGCGGCGCCATGAGCCCATCAGCAAAGCCTAATGACTCTAAATCAGTATTGGAGTAGAGGAGTCGATCAGCTGCTATAGTGCCAGAGCTTGCTGAGAGGAGGCTGGCAAAGTCATCATCAAAAAGCAGCGAAATATCAAAGGCTTCCAGCGGTGCCAGTCCGATGTTAGTGAGTGTCAGGGTCTTGCTCAGGGTGTTATTCTCAGCAGAGAATGTGTAGTCAGAAAATGCGATGTCAATGATCGGACTCTGAATGGTCGTCGTGGTGAATGCCTGTCCGATGCAATCACCTGACTGTAGCACTTTCCATTCGATCTCTATACTGGAAGTAAGATCGGTGCACCTTGGAATAAAGGAGATGTCACCCGATTCATAAAAGCAAGAGATCTGATCGTCTAAGGGTAAGATGATTTGCTGATCACTGATCTGTGCTGCCCCGAGTATCAGCGTCTGATCCAAGTAGTCTACAGGCTCTGAAAATGCAATGACTAAACTCAGGTCATTGTAGCTGGTGTTGATTAATTTTTCGAGTTCCACTCCGACGGTGATTTCTTGGCAAAATCCGCTGTACTCTGGTGCATCAATGGAGATGTTGTACTGTGAGTAGAGTGGGCATATGCCACACCAGAGTGAAATAATGAAGAAGAATTGAAGGGGCCGCATTATGTAAGCTTGTCCGATCGAATATAGGGAAATATGGAGTTGACGTCATGCACGCAGCAGACATATTATCACATTTAATGATAATATATCATTCATCTTCCCCGCACGGGTGAAATGACTGTTGAGACCGTGATTTAAGAGATGGCGTATTTAGATAGCGTATTCTAAAAGACCTTAGTTTGATAGATTCATAAAGTGGAGGATGCTGTCTCGATCCACGACGCCGACTATCTCGTCCAAGGACTCCCCAACAGCTACGATGCTTAGTCCTTCCAGATGAAGGATTTGACGCGTCTCGAATATGGAAGTTTCAGCAGAGACCAGTCTCAGTTTAGGAGAGGTATACTTAGACACGGGGGCTTGGGTCTGCTTGCGGGCTATGGCATCTTTGATGTATAGGGAGTGCATGATTCCGACAGGCCGCTGGATGTACGGATTGTAGACCAGAAAATTATGCTCTTTCGTCCGCATACTTATCTCGATCGGCTTGGACATGGGGTCCTCTAAGTAGAGCTTAGTAAAGGAAGGATTTAGAATGTCAGCTATGGTGGTTAAGTGTAGTCTTTCTTCCAGCTTGACCTGCTTATTCTCACTGGTCGCCATGTAGAAGATGAATCCGCCGATAATCGCCAGAGCGAAATGAGAAATGTATAGCCCAATACCGATAAACAATATGGCAATGATTTTTCCAATGGTAGAAGCGATCTGGGTGGAACGAGCTTTACCTAACTTCATACTGAGGAGCGACCTCAGTACGCGGCCGCCATCCATGGGGAATGCTGGTATCAGATTGAATAAAAACAAGACGATATTGATGTAGAATACAGTCTTAAGAAATTCCAGAGGATTATCCACCGTCACTGCATCTGGATTGAGAGAGAGCATATTGTCGGAGGTCACAAAGTATAGGATCACCATACACACAAAGGCGATCACCACATTGACCAGTGGTCCAGCTATGGCAATCACAAATTCTTCTTTGGGGTCCGACGGCAGGCGCTCCAGCCGAGCCACACCACCTATAGGGGATATGATGATATCTCTCGTGTCCACTTTATAGAATCGAGCTGTTAGGGCATGTCCGTATTCATGTAGGATGACACACAAGAACAAGGTCATCACTAAGAGAAAGAAGAAGCCCAACTCGATGACATTCAGGTGATTCTGTACGCCAATGTAGAGAATGATCATGAGCATCAGACCAAATGTCCAATGGACCTTCACAGGTATGCCTGCATAAGTCCCCAGGTGAAATGATCTGCCCATCATAAGATTAAGATGGATGAGCTAAGAGAGGTTCGTGGATGATGCCTTTGGAGATGTTTCGGGCGATGACCAGCTTCTGAATTTCTGATGTTCCCTCGTAGATCTGTGTGATCTTAGCATCTCGCATCAGTCGCTCGACGTGGTACTCCTTTACGAAGCCGTAGCCCCCGTGTACCTGCACTGCCTCTACGCTGTGCTTCATAGCTGCATCCGCGGCATAGAGCTTAGCCATGCTGGCCGCATTGTCATAGGGTAGTCCTTGGTCCTTTAGCCAGGCTGCCCTGTGCACTAAGAGTCTTGCCGCTTCAGCAGCGGTAGACATATCTGCGAGCTTATTCGATACTGACTGGTGCTTAGATATAGGCTTGCCAAATGCCACACGCTCCTCGGCGTATGCTGCGGCCAGCTCCAGAGAGCCTGAGAGTATACCCAGGGCCTGCGCAGCTATCCCAATTCTGCCGCCGGAGAGCGTCTTCATAGCGAACTTAAATCCGAAACCATCTTCCTTGATCAGGTTCTCTTTCGGGACTTTCACATCGGTATACATGATGGAGTGAGTGTCTGATGACCTGATGCCTAGCTTATCCTCTTTACCACCTATGCTGACTCCGTCCCAGTCACTCTCTACGATGAGAGTATTGATGCCTTTGTGCCCTTTAGCTGCATCGGTCTGGGCCATGACCAAGTGGACTTTCGCTTTACTCCCATTGGTGATCCAGTTTTTGGTGCCGTTCAGGAGGTAGTGGTCTCCCATGTCGATGGCCGTGGTGCGCTGACTCGTGGCATCGCTGCCAGCTTCGGGCTCTGACAGGCAGAAGCATCCGATCATCTCACCACTCGCCAAGGGTTTGAGGTATTTTTGTTTTTGTGCTTCAGTGCCATAGGTCTCGATACCCCAACAGACGAGTGAGTTATTCACAGACATGATCACGGAGCAGGAGTTGTCGATCTTAGAGATCTCTTCCATAGCTAAGACATAGGATATGGTATCCATGCCTCCACCACCGTATTCGGGTGATACCATCATGCCTAAGAAGCCCATTTCCGCCATTTGCTTTATCTCTTCTTCTGGATAGGTCATGTGCGTATCTCTCTCTATGACTCCAGCCTTGAGGACATTTTGAGCGAAATCTCTGGCTGCATCTCTGACAGCTATTTGTTCTTCCGTGTAATACAGGTTCATCTTGCTTTAATTTAGATTATCTCCTCGTAAAACTCGATATTTTTTCCTGGCTTCTATGGCATATACACTTTGAGAATAATCAATAAATAGCTTCTCATAGAGTTCTGATGCTTTGTCAGCTTGGCCTAAGTCATTCTCATAGATGCCCGCCAGCTCGTAGATGGCATTGTCGCATCTGATCTCTTCTGGATGCTTCTCTATGATCTGCTGGTACATACTGATGGCCTGATCAAAATCCTTTTGCTTCTTATAAATTTTGGCTTTTGCATAATATATATCGTCGATCAGAGTATGCTCTGGAAACATCTCTTGCAGAGAGTCCAGCTTCGAGAAGGCTTCATCATATCTATTTTGCAGTGTGAGTAGCTCCGCCTGCGCGTATAAGGATACTGCTCGATCCGTGGTATCCAGACCCAGATTATCCATGATGAATACAGATATGTCGATGGCGTCGTTAGAGATGAGCTTGGAGGTAGACGCTTTTAGCACGTCGAATTGCTTCTGAGCCCACTGAAAGTCTCCATTATAATAGGATAGCATGGCATTCCTGTGTCGGGCTTTTTCTCCTAAGAAATCCTCTTTGAATTCTTTGTCCACCTGCGAGTAGAGTAGGGTGGCTTCCCAGATCTCACTCTTCATCAGGTAGAAGTCGGCCAGGCTGATTTTACCATTTGCTTTGACATATTTATTCACGCCAGGATACTTGAGCATGCGTTCCAGATTAGTGATGGCTCCATCGAGGTCATTGAGCTGATAGGCTTCGAGGTTAGCGAGTTCTGCTACGATGTATGCTGACGACTTGTTACGTCCGATTTGGTTTAGGTAGTTATTGTATTCTTCTTTGAGGCCGATGAGGTCTTCTCTGCTGTGATTGCTGTCATTGAGCACTTTCTTCTTTTTGTTGGAGAGGAGTTCTTGCCTTGCTTCGAGAAAGTAGCTGGAGTTGACACCTTTATTTTTTACGATGTAGTCATAAGCATCAATGGCTGTATCGTAGTCTTTATCATTCGAGGCGATGACGGCTATATTGAAGACTCGACTGCCATTTTCATCCAGTCTTCTGTCTAAGGCTTTGGCTTGTCTTAGTGCTTTGTTATAGTCTTTTTCTTGTACGAATATCCATTCGAGCAGTTCAGGATAATTGACATCATCAGGGTATTGCTGGATGTTTTCATAGAGCTTAGTTTTCAGCTCTGGATAGTCGTCAGGCGTCAGGCTTCTGCTGAAGAAGTTTTTCATGGATGCCAGCTGGTTGGGATTGTTTCTGATGCTCAGCAGGTAGTGATGGATCATTTTGGGGTTGTCCCCCAGTCTTTTATATATCTCCGCTATTTGGTATGCGTATTCTCCCTGTTTGTCCAGGAGGGCTTCTCCTTTCTGGTAGGTCTGCAGTGCCAGGTCGTACTTGGTCAGGCGGCTGAAGGCATTGGCCAGATTCGTGATCTTATTATAATCTTTTGGTAGTTCCCTGATCGCTCTTTTATATTGAGCTTCTGCCTCCTTCGTTTTGACCTGTCTCTCTAGTACATTCCCGTACAATACGAATAGATGTACGTCGCTGGGATTCTTTTTTAATTGTGTCTTGATCTCTTTCTCACAGGCTGCGTATTCTTCGAGTGCCAGCAGAGATTCGATGTAGCGATTGAAGTAGAAGTCGTTGTATTTTGTCTTGATCCAGATCTTCTTGTACAGGCTAGCCGCTTGCTCATATTCTCCGCTCCGATAGTATTCATTAGCGAGTTTAGAGTCCTGCGCATACAGGGATAGAGCGATAATCGAAAATAGAAAGGCGTAGAGAATCCGCTTCATAGGTATGAGAGTCATTATGATGTTAGTATAACGTCAGAAAAGTACAGCTAGTTGCACAAAAAATAAGGGCTATCCAATTTGATTGGATAGCCCTTACTATATTTTGAAGTGCTGAGCGGTATTATCCTTCCAGCTTGAATCTTACAGGTAGAGTGTAGAGCACTTTTACGTTTTGCCCTCTCTGCTTACCAGGAGTCCATTTCTGAGGTAGATTATTCATTTTCTCTACGACAGTCAGGGCAGCGCTACCACATCCAGCTCCAATATCTCTTACGACCTTGGCTTCTGTGACAGATCCGTCTTTAGCTACGACGAATTGGATGACGCACATACCTTCGACACCATTTTCTCTGGCGATGGCAGGATACTTTAGATTCTTATAGATGTACTGCAGCATCTTTTGCTTCGCACAGTCTTCTTTAGCTTTATTGTCACCTGGTTCGTTTTCACAACCTGGGAATCTAGGCATCTGCTCTACCACTTTAAAAATCTCTTCCACTTCTGGCTCTGGCGGTGGCGGTGGTGGCGGTGGTGGCGGAGGTGGTGCCTCTTCTTCTACGATCGGCTCTGGCTCATCCATCACCGTTTCTTCTTCGATATCTTGATCGACGAACTCAGGCTCGTCTTCTTCTTCGATTTCTTCCTCTGGTACCTCTTCGATCACCGGTGGTGGTGGCGGAGGTGGTGGAGGAGGTGGTTCTGCTGTTCGAGGTGGTTCGATCTCGATCTCCTCGTCTAACTCTAATGCGTCTTCAGGTATAAATACTTCTTCTTCGTAAGAAGTCCAGCTAAATGCGAATAGCGTAAGCGCTAAGGCAGATGCCAGTCCATATCTGAATAGTGGTCCGGTAAACGCAAATCCATCAACGTCTGGGTATTTTGCTCTCGCTTTTAGAGGGGACGACCACTTCTTATCGCGGTATTTATCTGCTAAATCTTGATCAGATTTACCTGTGACATACCTGCGAAGGAAGAAGATGATGCCCAATGTCAAAGCGATAATCCCAAGGATCGCTATCATCGTCTGCATACCGTTTAAAGATACTTCCATATACTACTTTGTTTAAAAAAATTAAAAACAGCTAAGCCCGCTGTTGAGCCTATAATATTAGCAATTATATCCAGAAAGTCAAAATGACGTTCTGGAAAAAACTTGGATTGGATGACTTCCATCAAAATCCCCAAGGATACGCCTACTAACCAGGCGATGATCCAATGATTTGTCCTGATTGATGATGGTCTGCCAGCGCTCAGACCATAAAGCAGAAGGAGGCTGTACAGAGCATACATTATCACATGGGCCAACTTATCAATAGGCATCATGTCTGTCAGTGCATATTCATCCAAAGAGCTCGTCGGCATTGTTGACAAGTACACAATGATTATGGTCCAAACCAGTGCAGGACCCATATAGCGCAATGTACTTTTCATGACACCAATCTATATAATATGATGCTGATCTATACCTTTTGGGTGTGTCAAACATTTTTTTTGTAAAATTTTATTTTTTATACCTGCCTAATCCTCTACATAGGTGCATGATAAAGAGCTTTTGTTACGTTTATTAGGTTCTTGATGTGCTTAAACATTGGTAGCATCGAGCGAATAGGCTATGGATATTTACTCACGACGATCCAGATGGAAGTTATTATTGGCATTAGCGGCTCTGGCGCTATTGATCATTACGCTTGTCTATTCTAATTATTTGGCTCAGAAACTGGCAGAAGGAGAGCGAAATAAGGCGGAACTCTTCGTCAATACCATTATTGAGGTGGAGAATAAAGCCAATAACGATGAGGATGTCAGCTACGAGGCGGATATACTCGAAAAATTTGGGAGTAATGACTTGCCGATCATTTTCGAGAGAGACAATGGCGAACTAGAAGGGTGGAATATGGATGGGGCAAATGACCAAGCCATCGTAGACCAAGAAAGACTGGCTGATGAAATCCAAAAAATCAAGGATAGTGGAGGTGAGCCTATAGACACCTATGGTAAGATGATCTGGTACCGCAGCTCTCAGCTGTACAAGATGCTTAAGCTTTTCCCCTATTTCATGACGCTGATGGTCATCCTGTTCATCCTGATCGGCTACTTTCTGCTCAATTCTGCCAGAAGTGCAGAGCAGAATCGCGTGTGGGCGGGCATGGCAAAAGAGACAGCTCATCAGCTGGGGACACCCATCAGTGCCATCATCGGCTGGATCGAAATCTTGAAAGACAGCGGAGAAGCGACACCTGATCAGTTAGAAATCATATCAGAACTCCGCAATGATGTAAATCGACTGGAATTGGTAGCGGATCGGTTTTCGAAGATCGGCTCTGCACCTGCCCTGGATCGCATTGACATCAATGATTCGCTGACTAAATCGATGGAGTACATGGCCAAGCGGGCTCCAAAAAAAGTCATATTTTCGCTGCACCCCAGCTCATCTCAAGAACATGCGATGATCAACTCTCACTTATTCAATTGGGTCATTGAAAATCTGTATCGCAATGCCTTGGACTCCATGGATGGGAAAGGTGCAATCACGACTAAGGTCTACGAAGACAGCCAGATGGTGGCCATAGACATAGAGGACAGCGGCTCTGGTATCCCGTCGTCCAAATTCAAAACCGTATTTCAGCCTGGATTTTCTACGAAAAAACGAGGTTGGGGACTTGGTCTGTCATTAGCGAAGCGTATTATTGAGAATTACCATAAAGGAAAAATATTTGTCAAAAGCTCCAAAATTGATCAAGGCACGACCTTCGCTATTCGGCTGCCTAAGGCTTAGTTGTGCCATCTGCTGCTGGCTCTTTGCAGTGGCAGGCTATGGTCAGCTGTCTTTTCAGGTGATCGATGAGAGCGGTCTGCCCATGATAGGCGTAGAGGCCTACAGTGATGATTACTCTCTGGCTGCGGTGAGCGACGAGACAGGTAAAATCACTCTACCCGTCGTACCGAATTCAGATGACAATACGGAGATCACCATTAACTATTTGGGCTATCAGAAATTAGTCGTGACCATCTCTGAGCTAGCAGCACTGGATGATGTACTCATCCTCGATCCTGATAGTAATCTGCTGGAAGAGATCGTCCTCATCGGCCGAAACGAGATATCCAGAGAAGCACTGCCGTATCACATAGAGTCCATTGCCCGCGAAGAAATAGCTAGTACTAATCCCCAGACCTCGGCAGATGCGCTGGCGCAGCACGGACAGCTGTATGTACAGAAGAGCCAGATGGGTGGGGGCAGTCCCGTGATCAGAGGCTTCGAAGCGAATAAGGTTTTGCTGGTGCTAGACGGCATCCGCATGAACAATGCCATCTACAGAAATGGTCACCTGCAGAACGCCATCACGGTGGACCCAGCAATGCTCGAACGGGTGGATGTGATCTTTGGGCCTAACTCACTGACCTATGGTAGTGATGCACTTGGAGGGGTCGTCCACTTTAAGACGCGGGATCCAGAGCTGCAGTATCTCAAGACTGAAACACGCCACACGGCTGCCAACTACAGCCTTCGCTATAGCTCGGCGAATCAAGAAAAGACAGGTCATCTCGACTTTAATGTCGGAGGGCAGCGAGTGGCCTCACTCACCAGCATCAGCTTTTCTGATTTTTCTGATCTGCGCATGGGATCGAGACGGACTGATCGATATCCTGATTTCGGTCTGCGGACGAGCTATGTCAGTCGCGTCAATGATGAAGATGTAATACTAAACAATCCTGATCCTACTATCCAGATCGGGACGGGCTATCATCAGATAGACTTCGCACAGAAACTATTGTACCAGCCAGATGACCACTTCCAGCTAATCGCTAACCTGCAATATTCCACCAGCTCAGACATACCCAGATATGACCAGCTGATAGATGAAAGTGATGGCCGTCTTAGCTTTGCCGAGTGGAACTATGGTCCGCAGAAACGGACGATGGCGAGTGTCAAATTCAAATTTCTACAAGAGACATCCTTCTATGACAAAGCGATATTCATCGCGGCCATGCAAGAAGTCGAAGAAGATCGAATCAATCGTCGCTTTGGTAGAGATGATCGATCACATCAAAATGAAGAGGTGACCGTGCAGAGCTTCACCGCTGACTTTAATAAAAAGCTCTCAGAAAGACATCAGATACTATACGGCGCTAACTTTCAGCATGACTTCGTTAGATCAAAGGCTTTCGATGAAAATATACTGTCAGGAGACGTGGATCAAAATGTACTGACCCGCTACCCAAGTGCTGGTAGCGATATGACAATGTATGGACTCTACCTCCAGTATCATATGGCTACTACTAATGAGCAGGGTCACCTTAATACTGGTCTGAGGTATTCTGGTACGAGCTTATCCTTCAACTATTCTGAGGATGACCCGATCGATTGGCCCGAGGCATTTATAGATGGCTTAAGCAGTCATAATGCATCACTGATCTGGTCTGTCGGATGGACCCAGCATTATCCACAGGGATGGAAGTGGAGAGCACTGGCGTCTACGGCATTCAGGTCTCCTAATATAGATGACATCGCTAAGATCAGGGTGAAGCGTGATGAAGTGACCTTTCCTAATCCTGCGCTGACTCCAGAGCGATCATTGAATGTGGAGTATTCACTGGGCAAAGACTTTAGGAGCTCTACTAAGAAGCTGGGCTCCTTCTCCCTGACGGGATACTACACCAGGCTGAAGGATGCCATCATCAGAACCCCATTTCAAGACACGGATGGCTCATCAGTATTCACGAGTGGTATGGACAGCTATAATGTCTTCGCTAATGTCAATGCGACACGTGCCAGAATATACGGCATGTCGCTGACGGCAGAAGCGACCATATGGTCACGACTCAGAGCAGACGGCAGTCTGAATATCACCAAGGGACAGATACTTGACGATATAGCAGAGGACCAACCACTAGCCCATATACCGCCGATGTATGGTCAGCTGGGCATCAAGTATGAGCTGGATGATCTAAGCCTTAGGACTGTCTACCGGTTTAATGGCAGCAAGCCGCTAGATGAATATGGAGGATCGACTGACAACCCCGAATTTGCCACTCCAGAGGGTGCCTTGGCTTGGCAGACCTTTCATTTATACGGTGAGTACAAACTACTGGATGCCATGACCTTTTCTGTAGGAGTGGAGAACATCTTGGATCTACACTACCGCCAGTTTGCTTCTGGAGTCAATGCTGCGGGGCGTAATTTTATTTTTTCTGTTAGAGGCCAGTTTTAATAATGACAAGCAAGAGGCCTTTTCCTGATCAATAGATGTTTAAAATGAGTCGGTATTTCTCTATCTACATTCAGAAGGCTTAGGCTGAATGTTGTCCTTATTGATCAGCCAGCAGCCATCGTGAATGGAGCAATAACAAAGATCATATTCGAATTGGAGACCGAATCTCCCATTGTTATGAAACGTCTATGACGTAGATAACTAAGACACCCAAGTGGATGATTGAACTTAGTTATTTGCTGATCGGCATTTCGCCTTAGAATTTAAACAAACGATAAATAGCGATTATTCACCGATCCATATAGAGAGCTCCTACATAAAAGTATGAGCTACTCTTAAAATTTGAAACCTAAAGAAATGTCTATGTTAAGATTACGATCAAAATCATCAGAGAAGATAAAAGTGCCATTTGGTCCGAGTTCTCGATAGCTGTAGTCCACTGCATTATTAGTCACATCGCGCAGACCATACCAGCCTTTCAGGCCAACATAGAGGCCGCGATTGAGATAGTAGGAGATACCAGCTGTCAGCCCAAAGTCGAACTTATTAATGAGGCTTCCCCTGTCTTCTTGCAGCAAGTAATACGCACCGACCAAGGATGGAACACCCACCACCTGTTCATCCACGAGAAGTAAGATCTGCTCAGCGAAAGGGCTGCTTTCTGCGGGTCTGTCACCATCATAGTCAAAGTTGAGACCTTGTTTAAACTGATAATTGACAGCGTCTCTGCTTCCGAAGGTCCAGGTGCCTGCACCGATCGGGGATATCAGAAAGCTCACATAAGCTCCTGCATGAAATTCCCATTTCTCGAGAGCTGTCACGTGCGCCGTGATCGGGAATGATAAGTATGCATTAGAAATATCGAGTTTGATTTGTGAGCTGTCTTGCAGGACAAATCTGCTGTTATTCATTAGATTGAAAATGTAGTAGCTTTCTCCAGAGTAGTCATAGGTACTTCCTTTTTGCAGATACAATATCTCTCCACGCAGGTATACCAGATCAGATATTTGGTAGCCCACATCGATGCCAAAGTGAAATCCATTATTGATCCCGTGACTTTCTTCTTGGGTCTCAGGACCTAAAAATGTCGAGTAATTAAGGCCAGCCCGAATACCAAATACCACATTGCCCTGGCCCTTCGCCTCTGAGATGGAGGCCGTCAAGAAGAAAATCAATAATAGACCAGCTACAATATGTTTCATATGTTTAAATTTTAGGGCGAAATGCCGATCAGCATATAGCTAAGTTTACTCATCCACTTGGGTGCCTTAACTATCTACGTCATAGACGTTTCATATGTTTAAATTTCCATGGCAAAAATGCCAATCAGCAAATAGCTAAGACTTAATCATCCACTTGGGTATCTTAATTATCTACGTCATAGACGTTTGCTGTGATTAAATTTTAGACCTGTAGTCAATCAGTAAGAAGCACGTTTACGTATCCTTCTGAGTGTCTTCATTTTATCGTGGCATGATTTAGTGCTATAACTGATAGACAGCAGATATTTTTGAGTTCAAGACCTCTAAATATTTTGCCATTTATTCAATATAAGAACAATTTCTAATACCTTAAGTGAAAATAGGATATCATGCCAACTGCTGCCAATTATTTGATTCTTGCATTAAGTACCTTTTTTATAGCGTGCCAGTCATCTCCGACTAAGCACCTGACGAATGCCACAGCCCAAAAATCTCAGCCGAATATCATTTACATTCTTGCTGATGATTTGGGCTATGCAGAGTTAGGATGTTACGGACAAAGCATCATCGAGACACCACACTTAGACCAGCTGGCTGAGAGTGGGATGAAGTTTACACAGCATTATTCGGGGGCGCCAGTATGTGCTCCTGCCAGGTGTATATTATTGACGGGTATGCATGCAGGTCATGCGTACATCAGGGGTAATGATGAGTGGGGTAGTCGGGGGGATGTATGGGACTATGATGCCATGTATGCTGATTCATCTTTGGAAGGCCAGCGCCCTATAGCTGACACTGTCTTGACCATAGCTGAAGTACTACAAGAGCAAGGCTACCAGACAGGCATGGTGGGTAAGTGGGGACTCGGTGCACCTGGCACAGAGGGAGTGCCCACTAAGCAAGGTTTCGACTTTTTTTACGGGTATAATTGTCAGCGCCAAGCCCATACGTTCTATCCCAGACACCTGTGGCGAAATGAAGACCGTCACCTTCTGGATAATAAGTCGGTGGCACCGCACACCAGATTCGATACCTTGCTTGATCCACATGATGAGGCATCCTATGCTGATTTCAATTTGAATGATTACAGTCCTGCATTGATGCATACTGAAGCCATAGACTTTATGACTCGCTCTCAGGATCAGCCATTCTTTCTTTATTACGCTTCGCCTATTCCACATTTGCCATTGCAAGCGCCAGATGATTGGTTGAGCTACTACAGAGACAAGCTTGGGCCAGAAGAACCTTATACGGGGAAAAGTTATTTCCCCCATCGCACACCGAAAGCAGCCTATGCAGCCATGGTGTCTTATTTAGATGAGCAGGTCGGTGACTTGGTGCGGCATTTAAAGGATCTTGGTGTATATGAAAATACGCTGATCGTCTTCTCCAGTGATAACGGACCTTCCTATACGGGAGGGACAGATTCCGCCTATTTCGATAGCGCTCATCCATTCAGGTCAGGCTATGGCTATGGTAAGGGCTTTACGCACGAAGGCGGTATCAGAGTGCCTATGATTGTATCTTGGCCAGATCAAGTGGCAGCAGGCATAGAGGTGGATCACCTATCCGCATTCTACGATATCTTTCCGACCTTCTGTGATGTTGCTGGGGCGTCTTGTCAGCCGACGGATGGATTAAGTCTGTATCCGACACTTACAGCAAAGGGTCAGCAGCAACGGCATGAATTTCTTTATTGGGAATTTCCAGCCTACACTGGTCAGCAAGCTGTGCGTATGGGAGAGTGGAAGGGCATCCGCAAAAACCTTATTAAGGGTGAAGGCGACTTAGAATTGTACAATCTGAATGATGACATCGAAGAGTCTGATGATGTCTCAGCTCAATACCCTGAAGTGGTGCAGAAAATTCAGAAGATTATGAAGGCACAACACAGCGAAGCTCAGAATCCTCGGTACCGGATGGCTGCATTAGGGGATAAGCTCACCGATTAACAAATCAGTAGTGATATAAAGATATGACTTGAAAAATCTGAATGCTGTAGAAATTTATTGCCAATTGATTCGTTCTTGCTGGGTATGAAAATGCCCCTTCTCCTTCTTTTGCTGTCCTTAGTGATGACAGCATTTAGCCAGACCTCCATTCTACGCCCCGATGTTTTTTTAGATTGTCAGCAGACTAATTGTTATGAAGTATACCTGAAGCAAGAGGTAGACTTCATTAATTACATCAGAGATCGACAAGCGGCAGATATATATGTCTTAGTCACAACTCAATCCGCTAGTGCTGGAGCCAGAGAGTATCAGCTCATTTTTTCCACTGAGCAAGGTGGAGCGCCTGTGAGTGATACCCTGGTCTACTACAGAGCTGCTAATATCGCTGAGGCTGAAGAAAGAGAACAGTTCGTGAGGTATTTTAAGAAAGGGCTTCTACCTCACATAGCCAGATCAGAAATCATGGACTACATCGAGTATGACTTTGATATTGATGTGTCTGATGGCTCTCCATTGCAGGAAGAAGTGGATCCTTGGAATTATTGGTCATTCAATGTCAGCCTTAATCTTAACCTCAATGGTGAGGCCAGTTTTGAAGAACAGGGATATTTTGGTAGGGTATCAGCTGCGCAAGTGACGGAGGATCATAAGATATTTTTTCTTGGATTTCATAATTATAACTCTTCCACGTTTACACTGTCTGATGGGGAGGAAGTGAATAGCATTAATAAAAGGACGAGGGGCTTTTTTCAATATGTGAAAAGTGTCAATGATCATTGGTCAGTTGGAGTCAGGACTCTTGCGGGATCGTCTTCGTTTGGCAATACTGATTTTGAGTTTATCCTTAGACCAGCGATAGAATATAATATCTACCCTTATTCCGAGAATAGCACTAAGCGATTCACCTTGCTTTACTCGGCTGGATTAGATTATAGAGACTATACAGAATTGACAGTGTTCGACAAATTGGAGGAGTCATTGTTTCGCCAGAGTCTTGACATTGAATTTGAGCAGACACAGAAATGGGGTGATATGTCCATCGATTTCGAGTTTGATCAGTTCCTGCATGATTTGTCTCTATTTAGCATTTCGATCAATCCGAATATTGAATTGAATATTGTCAAGGGTCTTAGTATAGAATTTGGAGGGGATATATCCTACGTTGCGGATCGTGTCAATATTGCAAAAGCTGAGATATCCGATCAAGATATCATCTTGCAGAACCGACAGCTTGATACCAGCTATTCATACTCCAGTTATTTTGGGTTTAATTATCGCTTTGGATCGCAAAACAATAACATCGTTAATCCAAGATTTTAGTTTGTTGGGAGACCTTGCTGGTCTCTTTTTAATTTGTGTCATACCTTGAATAAGTATGAACTCTTTCAGGCCCACACACTAAGTACATTGATTTATTATTAGTTATTTGTGTAATTATGTAGATAATTTTCGATTATATATGATATTGTTATTCAAATTCGATTATAATAAGCTATTTGGTAATTATTATTAAAATTACTCACTTAAGAATGCATGTAGGCCCTTTTATGCATAGCTGGTGATTATTGAATACGATAAAGTCGATATATCGATGAGTTCGAATTATTAGATTCTGACGTCTCTTCTTGAATCGTTTCCTACATATTTAGGGTACTTATAATATATATAAATGGCTATATATGATAAAATTATAGACTTATATATTCTGGAAATACTATGTAAAAAGCAGATAATCAGGCTGTTATGAGGGCAAAAAAAACTGTTAATTTTTAACCTCAAGGTGCAAAAATATTGGTAGCTTTACGGCTTAATGGGATTCAACCCCCCAGAACCGAATTTTTTAAAATACCTGAGAATGAAAAGTAACCAGCCTAAAGCTTTATTCAGTGACATATTCACGAATAAATCCAATTCACGCAATGTCAAGTTTGAACTTGCTAAAGGAGCTATCCGCAGCTCTTTTATTTTGATGCTCTTTGCATCATTTTTTCTTTTCCAACAGCAATCTTATGCTCAAGCACCAAATGCTGAATATGCTACCCTAACAGCAATTAACAATGGTCCAGCCATTTATGATGGTACTGGGACGTTTACAGCGGGATGTGCGGGTACTCCTGATTTCACCTTTAGTATTACAGGAGATCTCGCAGATGGCGACACTAATGTTCCAGGTGTCTTGCAGTTAATTGATGCTGATGATCCAGAGGCAGTCTTTGGAGCAGGAGCTACTACGGCAGATAATATAGAAGTTGAGGTCGCCGGATTTGGTGCAGGTGATGGTGTGGACGGTGCAGGAATGCCCATTACTAATACTGTTGTTACTACCATTAATTTTACACCCGGAGAAGCGACTACGGCTGGTGGGTTTGGTTTTATCATATCAGATGTTGAACAAGATCAAGTTCAGGTTTGTGCAACAGATATAAATGGTAATGCAGTTTCACCTGCAATAATTGCGGGTTGGTACCAAAACTCATTTGATGGAAATCTCGCAAATAGTGCTATTGGCGGTGGTGGAGATTGCGATCCTCCGGTAGGTGATCCTGCCAGAGCGGAGGCAATACCAGTTTGGGATCCTGCGAGTGGTACGCTGGTTGGACAATATTCATCAGTGCCAGGGGTAGCTCAAACAGTCTACTTAGAAGAGTTATGTGATAATGAGGCTGGTTCTGCATGGTTTATAGTTGATATTCCAATCACCCAATTGGTCTTTAAGTCACAGGCTATGGGTGTGGCTCCTGATGATCCATCTCAGCACTTCATTTTAGCTTCATTATGTGAAGAATTTGACGTTGCAATAGAAAAAACATTAGCATCTACAGGGCCATTCGCTCCTGGTGATGTAGTTACTTATGATATTGAGGTATTTAATCAAGGTACTGTAGATGCCACAAACCTTGAAATTACAGACTACTTGCCAACAGGGACATCATTAGTTACTCCTGGTGCTTTCACTGCGGGTGCTGGTAATACAGCCACAGCTACTATAGCAGCACTTCCAGCATTAACGTCCACTACTATACAAGTACAAACGATGATTGATGCAAGTTTCTCTGGAACTCTTTTGACTAATAATGCAGAAATCACAGATGTCGATGACTCCTTCGATTTTAATGGAGCATTAGCGAGCCCCGTAACTCTTGTCGATGAGGATAATCCCATAGATCCCGCGGCTCCCGTTGGATCTAATGATGATGTATCTGAATTAGGCAGTAATGGTGACATTGCCGATAATTCTAATGGAGGTGCGGATAATCCAGCTGACTTCGATCAATACGATCTTGAACAAATTACAGTAGTACAAACTGTTAGCATAGGATCTACTGTATTCGTAGATAATGATGATAGTGGTACGCAAGATGCTGGAGACGCAGGTATTGCTGGTGTGACAGTTATTTTATTAGATGACACAGGTACACCAATAGCTACGACAGTGACAGATGCTAATGGAGATTACTTTTTTGGTATGTTAGCTCCTGGAGATTACCAAGTTCAAATACCTACACCTGATGCGGCTTTTCCTACGAGTAGTACGCCTACAGATACAGCTGACAATCAGCAAGATGGAGATGATAACGGAGACCAGCCAGGAGGCGCAGGTACAGTAGTTACATC
>CALFUK010000013.1 GCA_937929945.1 uncultured Saprospiraceae bacterium | reverse complement strand
TCTGCATCAGAGTTAAATTTCTCCTTCAAGCCGTTAATGAGGTCTGGTGTGGTGCTCTCAGCTTCTGCTGCTGCTTCTTCTTCAGACATACCTTGCTCCTGAAGAGAGTTTTGGATTTTGCTCTTGATGTTATCGACTAATTCGCCGCCGCCTTCCGCAGAGTCACCACTGAGTAGATTTTTTATCTGATCGATGCCGCCGCCACCTGCTAGGGCACCAGTGATAGACTCCATGAGCCCGCTTGCACCTGCTTCTGCTGCATTTTGAGTTTCTGAAGCACCTAAGCTGTTACCAGCCATTTTGCTCATTAATTTTTGCATCGCTAATGCTTTTAATTGATCTAACATTCTTAAATTTTTATGTGTAATGAATAATGGTCGATCGAAATCACTCGATCTATCAGCGGGAGGACGTCTTAGTGTATATCCTTCAAAAGCTCCTCCCTCAATATTACTAATTTAGACGCAGGGTTTTTCAATAAGATACTATTTTGAGATGTTAACGGTCTAGATATAGTTGCTATTTTGGGTAGATCGTAGTTATATGATAGGATATCCACTAATGATGTCCAAATATAGATGCCTGCAAGAGGGTTTGGCAGGACAGTGGCCTCAGCATTGGCGGGCGATCACATCCATTTGAGCGACCGTAAAGAACAAGTTTCGCTTATTTTTTGGAGATCACTATTTTTTCTGCTTGCGTATCTATGATCAAGTCATATAGGTTTTTGAGCCCTTCATAGTCGGTATGGGTGAATATGTCTTGATTTACCTTGATGAAGTAGTATATGGTAAGGAATTTATCAAACGCTTTAACCTCGTAGCGAAATGAAGCTGTCTTATTCGGTGTCGTAGCCAAAACTGTCTCAGGGACTGACTCGACTGCGTAGTCTTCAGGAAACTGGATGTTGACGATCGATTTGGTATCTATCTTATAATTGTAGAAGACGGGGTATTTTCTGGTATCTTCTGTAAAGGGATTTTTGTCAATTCCAAAATCGACAGCTGCATTGACAAAATAGGAGTCTCCGATTTGCTTCACCTCATCTCTGATGATCTCTTCATATTCTAATTTGATGGGCTGATCGAGCTCCTTGATGTTTTCGGCCTTGATCAGTGTACTTTCATTCTGGATGTCCAGCTCTTCTTCCTCATCGCTATCGTCTTCTTCCTCTGTATCATCCTCTGTTTTGGTTGATTGGTCCACATTTTCTAGGTCTAACCTATATTTTGTTGCTGCATAGTCACTTTTCTTCCGATTGGAGGTGCCGACGAGCGTGGCTTCATCTATATTTAAATCGTAATTGGAGACGGTCGAGGACTTATATGTATTGGGGTTTTGTAAATGGATGACCTGAGAGCCGTTGCCAAAAATGGCCACACCCGTCAAGTTGATCGCTCTGGTGGGTAGCTGACCAAAAGGTACTTGCTTTGAGCTAGCGTCCAGAGCCATAGCTGTCCCTTCCGGATCTGGTAGGTATGCGACGACATAGTTGAGCTCTGTAAGGGTTGGAAATGATTCATTGAGTAGTCCCCTGTACCTTGACTTAGTGACAGCTGGCACTGCATTTACCCCTGCTTTCTTGAGCAGATTGATCAGGAGCAGGTTGATGTCGCCTATGTTGCCTGTTTTAGTTTCGATCAATTTCTTGTGGCCGACATCTTTTCCGACTCCATATTTCTCATTCCAGGTATAAGTCTCTCTAACGTAGTCATAGATAGCTTTTATTTTCTCTTCTTCTGGTAGCTGAGCCACAGAAGCCAGTAGTGCACTGAGTTCTGGGTCTTTGATTTTCTTTTTGATTTCCTTTCCGAATCGATCTGACTCCAAGAGGTCTTTGCCTATAGCGTTCCAGTCCTTGGAGTAGTACTCGGGTGGATTATTCGGGTAGGTGATCGAGTAGAGCTCATATTTGATACTTGCCTTATAGTCGTCTGCATTGAGTATGTACTCATCATCTTTGAAGGCAGGGATATTTACGGAGGTGAAGGTGGTCTCTACTTCTCCATGGACGGATCCAGCGTAGTCTTTCGTTTTGGTCTCCGTAGGGTGAAAGCCAGCGGGCACAGGTGTATAGACGAAGTAGGATGGAATGATCAGCTTATAGATGCTCTTGTCGACTGGTATTTCGTGCTGGAAAAACCACCTGTCCAGCTGATAGATGAATGGAGAGGTGACCCTGTATTGGATGTCCACCACAGAGCCTGCTTTGACATTAGGCATGGCAAATTTTACTTGTTTCCAGTTCTCAGATGTCTCCTCTTCGAAGACATCTTTTTTTCTTTTGAGTTTGTCCTCGGTGACTTTTCCATCCACCAAGTTATAGGTTGTGCCTTTAATGTTGGTGATGCGTTCTTTTCGACTGCCTTGTTGATACAGAGGGATCGATATGGTGGCGTATTTTTCACCATTCTCGCTGTATACTTTGATTCTTTTTGAGAATTCTGAGACCAGGCTTATCTTATTCGAGTTGAATACGAATGAAATCTTACAATGGTTTTGGATGTAAGCGGCGCTTGCGGTACTGTCTTGATGACTTGTAGCACTGAGTAATGAAATATCAAATTTGCCTAATTTTTGAGCGACAGTACCAGCTGTCACTGTGATGCATAGAAGTAATAGTATGATTGTCCTGTTCATGAGTTTTCCTTAATTAGTCAATGTTTGTCATTATATGAATCTGTCAACTGATGTATGTTTTTGGCTTGCCTGACTTTTGGTTCGTCATGAAGACAAGGTCAGTGTGATTTGCCTTTTCTCTTCTTGGAGAATTCTGTCAAAGAATTTTTTTATCGTTTTATAGTCCGAATTTTCATATTCCCCTTTATATACGACGAGCGATCTCGATATGACGAGGTCGCCTTCTTGATTGAGCTCATAGGATATGTCGTAAGTGCCGTAGGGTGATGATATAGTCTCTTTGTGCGGATCTCCATAGAGTGTGTACCCTGCTGGGAGTGTGACGATCTGCTGACTCTCTTCTGAGTACGCTCGATGGATGTGTATCGAGTATCTTCTTTTTTTCTTTTTCTTAAACCGCGGAATTTTCATGGATTGAAAGGCTGTGGGGATAAGAATGTACTTTCCAGCTATCTCGCCGTAATGCTCTGAGCTAAGACTGATTTCTTCTGTGGAGGAGAGATCCGATTCGTTTAGGTGATAGTCATGATCTATCAGCTGTAGCCTTTTGAATGAAGATAGAAAGTCCTCTTTCAAAAATTTTTCTTTCAGATGAGGCTCTTTATTCTTCATGTGCAGTCGCTGGCTCATCGGGACCCCAGTGAGCGTATAGCTGAATGAACTTGTGATGCCACCTTCTTGATTGATTTTGCTTTTTATGTCATAGTGTGTGCGATTGTGTGTGTGGTCGTAGGCAGGTGTACGGACTAGTTCGCCGCCCTGCTCATTAATGATCAAGGCAGTCCGATCATCGGAGAATGAGCCCAGAAAATCGAATGGTAAATCGTGTGAGGTACAGTCTAGCCATACTGTGTCCTGATCCAAGGGTATATTCAGGATTATATGATTGCCCTGCGTTATGGACGCAAAAGTTGGGTCGTACGACTTCTTGAAGTCCGAATCAGCATAGACTTCTACATAATTAGCTGGTATGTCATAGAGACTGAGTAATGATCTCATATAGTAGCTCAGGGCCTTACAGTCACCATACTTTTGATCATGTACATCTTGGCAAAGCATGGGCTGCACACCGCCCTCGTCCAGACTGATGCTGATGTATCTGGTATTCTCTTGGACATAGTCGTAGATCTGGCGAGCTATTTCTTTTTTGTTATCAGTCTCGGTGATGATTTTGTCCAGTTCAGCCTTTACGAGTGTCTTGTCCAGGTTGTCGCGTTTATCCAGTAAGCTATGATGCACCCAGGCGCCGTACTCTTGCCAGTTAGTGTAGTTGCCCTGATAGCCTTCGTATATAAATGTCGTAGGACTGAAGATCACATGTGGTGCCAGCTCCGTGAAGTGTGGGGCATATCTTTCTTTGGTCAATGCCTTAGCTTGCTTCAGTTCGAAGACAGTCGTGGCACCTTCTGAGATGGGTTTGGCTTTGTATTGATAGGCTTTGTGGTTAATGCTCTGGTCAGGATGAATGAGCTGATAGCGACTCTGCTCCACTGCTACACCATAATTTACAATGGGATACCAGCCAGGTATGGACAGGGTATTTTTTGATTCTAAGCGGTAGCTGTATTTTACTGTGATGGGGTAGTCCTTAGAGTTGATCCCAAATGACTGGCGGCGCGCGTCAGAGATGAGCGAGTACCCATCAAAGGCCGCGAAGTCGTCAATTTCTTTTTTCTTAATTTCCCTAAGTG
This sequence comes from uncultured Saprospiraceae bacterium, assembly GCA_937929945.1. Taxonomy (GTDB): domain Bacteria; phylum Bacteroidota; class Bacteroidia; order Chitinophagales; family Saprospiraceae; genus CALFUK01. The sequence goes on along the minus strand of CALFUK010000013.1, from coordinate 2,836 downwards.
TGCTGCCATCTGCGCCGATGATTTCGAGTTCTATGTCCTTAATCTGTGAAGACCCTTCTTTGTAAGATTTAGAAAAGGCTAAGATGCTTTTACCTCGCTCGTTAAACGCTGTGGCAGCGTACTCCACTTGGACGATCATCTTCTTCTTGGATGACAGATCTACAATAGTCCGGTCATACCTGACCACTGCATTAGCATTCTTTTTGAGACTGTCAGGGATGAGATTCGTATTCAGATCACTGTACTGCCCCTGTACTTGAGATATTGTCCACGCTAAAAAAAAGAACAGGATTGTAAAGTGTTTCATCCAATTGTATTTATGATTAAGATAGCAATAATGATGCTAATTTGTAAGATGACGAATCAAAATGCGGTGATCCTTAGTCATGACAGGTAAAAAGTTGTGCAGAGTAGAGTTGCTTGCGGCTAATGATTAGTTATGTAACTACTGGATAATAGCAATGGCCAGTGTATAGTGACCACTAAGAAGTATTTAGTCATATAGTGAAAAAACTTAGGAACCAGAGATAAGCCATGTTTCTCGAGGCATCAAAATTGGTCAAACCGATCCCGATGTTTTAGTATTCCAAAAATCTGCCAAACTAAGTTCTATCAAATAGAATCATCAAGCATCCCTTAGCTCTCGACGCAGAATCTTTCCAACAGTAGACTTAGGCAATTCTTTTTTGAATTCGATCTCTTTAGGCACCTTATAGCCGGTCAGATTTTCTCGACAGTGATCGATGACTTCTTGCTCTGATAGAGATTTATCTTTTTTGACGATGAAGACTTTAACTTTTTCACCTGACTTATCACAGGGTACACCTATCGCAGCGACTTCGAGCACTTTATCATTCATGGCGATTACATCTTCTATCTCATTGGGGAAGACATTGAAGCCTGATACCAAGATCATGTCTTTTTTACGATCCACAATTTTCAGATAGCCTTCTTCATTCAGGATGCCGATGTCGCCCGTATTGAGCCAGCCCTCTGCGGTGATGGTTTCGGCAGTCGCTTCTGGACGTTGGTAGTAGCCCTTCATGACTTGTGGACCTTTTACTTGTATTTCACCAGTTTGGCCTATCTCCAGGGGCTCGCCCTGTTCATTGACGATTCTGATATCAGTGGAGGGGACGGGGATACCCACATAGCCCAGCTTGGCCAGTCCTTTGGGGCTGGATGTGATCACTGGCGAGGCTTCAGTCATGCCGTAGCCTTCGCCGATTTCTGAGTTAGTGACGCCTGTCCATTTTTCTGCTACGGCTTGCTGCAGCGCTGTACCTCCAGCAGAGGCAAAATCAAATGATGAAAGGTCTACACTTTTGAAGCCCTCTTCATTAGCGAGTGCATTATATAAGGTGTTCACTCCTGTCATGCCTGTGATTTTGTACCGCTCGAATTCTTTGATTACCGTCTTTAGGTCCCTTGGATTGACGACCAGGACACTCATAGCTCCAGCATCCATCATAGCCAGACAGTTGCAGGTAAAGGCAAAGATGTGGTACAGGGGCAGCGGGCAGAGCACAATATTCTCCTTGCTGTTATCCATGGTATGGTCCAGAAAGGCTCTGATCTGCATCAGATTGGCGATCAGATTGCGGTTCGTGAGCATAGCACCTTTACTGACGCCTGTCGTGCCACCGGTGTATTGGTGTATGACGACATCATCAGGGCCAGACTCCACGGCCTGCAGGTCAAAGGACTTGCCAGCCTTCAGTGCGTCTTTGAAAGTGGTGGTATTGGCGATCTCATAGCTGGGTACCATGCGTTTGACATTCTTCACGGCAAAGTCTACCATACTACCCTTGATGCCGAGCATTTCGCCTATGGTGGTGGTAATGATGACTTTCACTGAGGTCTCTGCCAAGATCTTTTCCAGGTTTGCGGCGAAGTTTTCTGCGATGACGATGGCTTTGACCTCGCTGTCATTGAATTGATGCTTCATTTCTCGTGGCGTATAGAGCGGGTTGGTATTGACCACGATCATGCCAGCCTTGAGTGCTCCGAAGAGAGCTATGGGGTACTGCAGCAGATTAGGCATCATCAGAGCGATCTTATCACCTGCCTCCAGGCCTCTGGACTGCAGGTAGGCGGCAAATTGGGTGCTATACTTATCTATTTCTTTATAACTCAGTTCTTTGCCCATCTGTGAGAAGGCAATCTTCTTCCCATAGGTCTGACATTTTTTTGTCATAAAATCTGTGACACTGCTGTATTCATCAGGATTGATGTTAGCAGGTACACCACTGGGGTAAATATTTAGCCACGGTCTGGTTGCGCTCATAGTCTTATGTTATTTGTCTTCAGAAAAGCAAAATAATATAAATATCATGATCCTCAAGGTGTTTGCACTTATGATGTGCAAAAATCGACGTCCAGCTAGGGATGATTACTTTGCATTCATCAAGCAGCCCCGCTAAGGGCAGATGCTGAAACCAGCCTACCTGTCCGGAAGGCAGGATCAGCATAACACGCTTCTTTTTGCATCATCACTTCATTAATCATCGCATCAATAACTCTTGCAGCCCGCATAGGCCAGATGCTGAAACGAGTTCTGCATGACACGCTCCTTATTTGTATAGTCATATCAACAATCATCGCATTTCCACATCATCACATCAATAATTGCATACTTAAAAGATAATAGTATCTTTGCGGCCCTAAAATAATTTTTTAACCCTTCTGATGAAACGACGTCAGAATACAAATTTTAGATAATATGTCCGACGAAAAGGATTTAGAATTATCAAAAGAGACTGTCCAGGAGACGGCTCAAGAACAACCAAAAGTAGAAACTCCACCTGCCACCGCAGAAGTCGAGATTCAAACCTTA
>CALFUK010000012.1 GCA_937929945.1 uncultured Saprospiraceae bacterium | reverse complement strand
TCTGGAATGATCGCTGACTTTCTCAAGTTTGACTCTCCTGTCTCTTTTCTGTTACTTGCTCTTAGTACTCCTTTCTATTTGTTGTTATGTTTCAATCGTGGTATACTACAGGGAAGACAGCTTTTTACACAATTTGCGCTTACTTTTCTCACAGAGACACTAGTACGATTGTTGTCCACAGTCTTTATCATCCTTGTCTTAAAAAATCATCTATATCTTATCGAATTGCTGACAGTTTCTTTCGTGCTATCTTTTGTCATCAGTAGCATCCTGACTCAGGTTCAGGGCACTGAATTTGCACAAAAAGAAGACAAAGGAATTATCATACTTGAGATCAAGCCACTCATGACATTTATTTGCTTTATGGCATTATATGAGTTTAGCCAAATCGTTATTAGCCATAGTGATGTCCTTCTTGCGAAGCACTATTTACAAGCTGATCAAGCGGGGATGTATGCTGCCATTTCTCTTATCGGTCGGATGATCTATTATGGCACTTGGACATTCGTGATGATGCTCTTCCCTAAGGTCATCGAAGCCAGAGAACGATCGGAGGACACAGGTCCTTTATTATTAGTGACTATAGGAGTCGTCTTTTTTCTTGGAACATGTGCTACTCTTTTCTCTTATTTCTGGGGTGATCTACTATTGAGTCTACTATTTGGAAAAGCATATACAGGCGCTGGACACTACCTGTATCTTTATGCGATGGCGACTACGCTTTTTGCAGTGGCTAATGTTGTGGTCTATTATTACCTATCATTAGATGACTATGTGCCAGTGTTTTTATCGCTTATGTTTGGAGGCCTACAAGTAGCTGCTATTACAGTCTTTCATGACTCTATTGGAGAACTCATTATTGCTCAGCTTGTTTTGATGTCGGTATTTATGACCAGCCTGATGATGTATCACTTTCTATTGAGACCGCTTATACACCTAAGTAGACATGATCGCACTCCCCAATTGATGACTGTCTAAGGCTGTAGTTTTTTTCCTTTAATTGGTCTGCTTTACTAGTGTCTCAAAGTGGCTGAGATACCAGTCTGCTATTTCAGACATGGGTAGAGATGAGGCAGCAGCAAAGTTTTTCTTAGCTAAGAAGTCTCGATATTCTTCGTCTATGATGACTTTTTCAATAGCCTCAGCCATGCTATCAGCATCATCTGGCTGAAAGTATGCACCCTCATAGCCTTCCTCTTCGACGAGTTCCTTTAGGTCTCCCAATAAAGGTAGAGCTACCGCTTTGCCATAGCTTCCGGCTTGATGCAGCACTCCTGAACTGCCAGTCGTACTGGTGTAAGGGAACACACATAGCGTACAGTCACTAAAAATATCAGGGACATCTTCCTCTTCTACATATCCAGTGAAGGTGATATCTGGGACATGTTCATATCGCTTTGCGACAGCATCGAGGTAGCCTTTAACATTTGGATTGTCGGTGCCAGCGATAGTGATGTGTATTTTTTTACCAGTACGCTTTCTGACCTTTTCGACGGCCTCTATCATAGATTCTACTTTCTTATAGGTGCCAAATTTACCAAAGGTCATGACGCTAAGATGTTTGCTACCCCTGTTAAAGTCTGGTTGGGCTGGGATTTCGAATGTGCCATGTGGTATCAGCACGACATTATCTGCTTTGTATTTCTCTCTTATGATTTTGACATATTTAGGAATGGTCAGCGTGACAAGATTAGCCTGCAGAATGGTGTGCGTCAGGATGGCGCCAGTAATGTTATAGATCCCTTTCATGACGGGATTATTGGTGATACCAGCTTCTTCAAAGTCGACAGTCTCTATGATATTATGCAGTATGACGACTGAGGGTATGCCACTTAGCTTACTCATGACAGGGCTGAACAGACCAATCGTAGCAGGTATTTTTTTGTCACCAAATGATAAGAACTGAATGTTGTAAAGCACTATGTCTGGTTGATGCTTTCTGATGGTCTTTACGATATTCGTAGCGCTCGACATTGCATTAAATTCCCAGACTGGTTCGAAAATGACATTCCCCATTTCTGCTTCTGCTACATATGATTGATCCTCGGGTAGCTTGTCAGTAATGATGATCATACTTTCTATCTCTTCTTTTTTGCCAAAATTTTTAACTAGATGATAGGCATACTCGTTTAATGTGCCTTTACTTGGAGGGAATGGAGATACGATCGCTAATTTCATATGTTTAAATTTTGGGACTGAATGCCTGTCAGCAAATAACTAAGTTTAATCATCCACTTGGGTGTCTTAGTTATCTATGTCATAGACGTTTCATATTTTTTGTTGATGATTGAGAATTGTCAATAAGCACATGTCTAAGATTAGCATCGATTCGGATGTCTTGTCTATATAGCTTATTGGCGTTTCATTTTTCTGTCAAATTTTTAATTTTATAGTAGACTTTCTTTGGTCTACCGTCTGCCTTCATGATACCAAAGCGTTTCTGTTTAGCTTTAATCCATGGCTTCCATCCGAACACCCCATCAGGGATCTGTTTAAAATCGTGAAGCGTCCACAGCATCCATGGTATATGATGTTCGTCAGCCATCATAATGCAGTTTTCGATGTAATCATGCTGACTTTCTTCGGAGGCCCCTGTGACATTGTTGATTCCAGATCTGGTGCTGAGTCCGAATTCTTCCAAGACGATCGGTTTATCCAAAGATGCCCTTAAGTCGTTTATTTTGTCTGCCCAGTTTTCATCTGGAAGATACATATGAAATGATAAATAATCTAATTCATCGCTAAGTATCGATAAATGATTCGCCGATGACCAAGATACGCTTATTGGATGTTCTGGGTCAAATGCCTTTGCTTTCGCAATCATGTATTTCAGCCAGTCAAGCGTCTTTTCAAGACCATGAATGCGAAAATCAAGATCAGGTTCATTCTTTATATTCCAAGCAAGTAGAGCTGGCTTATGTGCAGTCGCTGTCAATATGTGTTTTAACTGACTGACATATTCTCCATATATATTAATAGTATATCCCACAGGTAAGTCAAAGAGAGTCGGAAGTATAGATAAATTATGGTCTTCTGCTAGGTCAAGCATCAGGGATAGATTAGCTGTATTCCTGGCGAGTACTTCGCCGTCCTTAAAGTCAGCAAAGGGTAAGAAAATGCGCACCGTATTGATGCCTAATTCAGACATCAATTGAAAGTCCCTTTCTACTATATCTTGATTGAAATTTTTCCAAAAAAGCAGCCAGGGATATTCAGCGGGGTAATAATTGATCCCTTTAATTTGGCTGATCTTATTTAGTAGTAATGCTTTTTGTGATAGAGATTCTTTCGGTTTTTCTATCTGACCGACCCGCTCAGAGATCCAATTTTTGATTTTCCATTCGCCATTGATCAATACCATGATGGCCGTGTATGCTATCGTGTCTATTTTAGATGGAATGTACTGTTCTTCATTCGTCGTATAGTTATAGATGATCTCTGCAGCATGATCTTTCACCACGACGACACTCTTATCTAAGCTGACATGCTGCAGTTCTAACTGATGTGATAAGCTGCTTCTTGCGCCCACACTCGATTCATTCATGAAGTCAAGATGCGACAATAACCCTTTTTCGAAATAGCTTGAAAGTTCGATGCTTGACTTCTGATTGTAGCTTTGATCTAACCAATACCACGCTTCATTTAGTGTCTTAGATATGGCTTGTGCTATATCTGGATGGCTTCTATACAGATCATTTTCATTCCATGTCGTTAGATTAGAAAGCCTCTGGCTGAGTCCGACTCCGGACTGATAGATTGACATCAGATCAGCACCTGTGTTGTAGTGACTATAGATTCGACTCCCTACAAGTAATGATAGGATGAATGCTGCGGCAAGTAGTATTTTCCAGATTATATGACTTCTGTACTCATTCATTCGGGTTACTTATTGTGTCTTTTATGCTCCTGATCTGGACTGAGAGTTTTGTTGTCTTACAGTTAGCTATTATTTCATCAGTATTGATCAGGCATATACCATCGTCAAGTTTATAGTATATAGTTTCGTCAGCCTGGCACCCAATAAACTGGAGCAATACAGGAGTCCCATCCTGTAGCTTTTGATTTAGCCGGCTGACGATCGGCCCTACTTTTAACAAGTGAGAACTAATCCACTGCTTGGGTATCTCTAAGAAATCAGCTTCAAAGCTGAGTTCTGCTGAAGCGGCTAATTCATCTCCGCAAGCCGAAACCTTCACTTGATAGTCACCTTGTTGATTTGGATTTACCATGGTGATTTGAGCAGTACCATTGATGCAGATAAATTGATAGTTGGCCGAAAGCTTTTGCTCGGCGTCGTACAGTGCTGCTCGCATATAGGTGCCTGTCTCCACTGGTGCATCATCTGCATCAAGAATTTCACTTAGATGTACCTGAAATGTCTGTGTGCCATCCGCTACATTATAGTATTCTTCAACATAAATTTCAGCCGATACTGGACACCCTGAAGAGCCTTCAAAAAATAGTTCATCAGAGTAGCTATCATCTGCTTCAATTCCGACTAAGGCTACTTTATCATTACTGACGTAAAGAGTTTTGCTAGTATAATATTCATGATTTATACTTTGTCGGTTTATCTGATAAGTATTGTCGCTTAGTTGGTGGTAGTTGATTCCATATTGTCCCTTGAGCATGTTGTTATACTGATCAGTTAGTGCCGAAGTGACCATCACACCATTTTGGTCATTGTAAGGGACTGACTTAGGGCCAATGTATGACAGTGCTTTTCCTTGAGCAGCCTTTGCTTTTATTTCTAGCGTGCGAATATGAGTGATGCGTTGGTCTCGTATTATTGTCAGAGTATAGACTCCAGCTTTTTCATTGATAGGCTTTGGCAGGATGATTGATTCAGATTTTGCATCGTAGTCGAGCTCTATGGTACCATTGATTCCTGATAGAAGGTACTGTTGGGAATGACTGTGAGAAGTCGCAGGGTAAGGTAGTAGAGGTGATCCTGCATTAAGCTGGAGTGGGGCTTGTATATGTTGAGTGTGGATGAGAGCATTAATGTCCACTTGCTCATTTTGACAAGAGAGTAAAGAGATGATCAGTAATATGTAGAACAACCTTTCTGTCACATGTGAGTTTTTAGTTTCTGTTGATTTTTTTTATATCAGAATGAATCATTCAATCCTTTGTTTTAGTTACGACTCGGTTATTTGATCAGATAGCCATGTGCTTTTATATCGATTTGATAATCATTGTTCTGGATCATTGGATTCTGAGATTGGCTATCTGCCCGGTATTTATGCGACGGAGGATATCCATTGATAAGATATGCTGATTCCATTAATACTGAAATGATGGTGATACTGTCTAGATCCGGAATCGTAATGTGTTGTGGCTTATGCCTGAGAGCCCTGATCTCAGAATCGAAGTAGTCAGCCTGTACCCACTTAGCTTTGTTTTCTTGATTATATATGGTAGTTAAAGAGGCAGGTATATTGACACCGTCGCTTCCATAATTATATACATCAAAATATAAATCCTGATCATTTATTTCCAAATTTTGAATGCCAAAGAATGGATAGAGCTCTTCATCAGTTACCAGTGATTTTACAGATAATCTGGCTTTGACAGGTTTAGCTAAGTATGACCAAGGATTATCTCCATCGATATAGGCAGATTTAAATGTTTTCATACAATGTTGGATTGCGATTTCCTCAAAGTCGATTCTAAATGCTGTCGACTCTTTCGGTAGAAGACGATGTTTCATGATGTCTTTGACATAATAGGAGAGAATTTCTTCACCTTGGGCATCGTACAACGTTGCGAATACAGTGAGGTATGATGGGACGACGTCTGTATTCATAAGCTCTCCGATCACATGGTACTTACCTTGATAGGAGATGAGAGCTGACTGCTTGATCGCTATATCTGGTCTGTCTAATATGTCTACATGATGAGTGGTATTTATGATGGCTTCGCGTTTACCCAGAGAGGAGAACTGATAGGAGGGCGTAGTTGCAGTAGTCCTAGGAGGTATCCGCTTTTCTTGTTCAGGTGAGATAATGTACCATCTTTCGTTGCGCTGGACAAGGGATAGCTCATGGGAAGTGGCATACAGTTTTAAGGAGGTCATCCACTCTGCTTCTACAGTTGCGGTGGCAGTCAGTTTATCTTCAGCGTACTGTATATCAGTTTTGATGGCATTCAGCTTGCCAAAAGAATTAGCTATCCCATCTTCCAGACTGATATCCAAGAGCACTTGTTCTTTTTCGGGTCTGGTCAGCGGATCAAAATAAGTGTAGGCCTTATCAAAATATTTATAGTCAATCGCGTCGAAGTAAGCGATGATGATATTTTCTGCTGATTGGTGTGCCTTCTGATTCATGTATTGTATGCTAGACCATATCATGGTAGAAAAAGTGATTAGAACTGCCCAAAAAATATGTTTGAACCAGCTGTCTGTATAGGTCGGCATTTGGAAGTCATATCGATGGATGTATTTTATTGAGAATATATGACTCGTTATTAAGCCAATCAAAAAAATGAGTAGCACACTCATAGGGATAAGGCTCCACATGAGTTGTTGATATTTCGGAATGTCTTTACGAGGAAGTATATCTGGTAGAGCACTTACATCTGGTTTCTCCCAGACTTCAATATTATTTTCAAGACGCTGCACATTATTCCACCCTGAGAAATATAGGATAGGCTCATAGAATTTATCATTATTGAAGATGTATTTCAAGTTATACTTTTCTGGTTGAGCTAAGAACTGGTGTAAAGCGCCTAATCCCTGGAGCCCTTGGTATTTTGCATTTTCTAGGCGTTCGACGACTCTGGTGGTCATCTCTGGCAGTCGCCTCGCACTGTGATAATTGCCATCTATGGAGAGTGCATTAGTATTGGCAGCTAGCCAAGCGACTTGATCTCCGAATCCTAGGGTGAGGTATCTCCACTCGTCATGATTGTCGCTGGAAAGAAAATTTAAAATTGGTTTCACTTCTATTTTACTAGGCTGAAAGGGCCGAAAGAAACCTATGTTCATGATGAATATGGTAGAACTTATCATAAATACAGAAAGCATCACCAATAGTAATTTATAGCCCAATGGCTTGATGCGGAGTAAGAGGTAGTCTTTTAGTCCGCCTTGTATAAGTTGATGTAGGAATTCTCCCCAGAAGGGGAGCGATAATATCGTCGCCCAGTACGTGAAGCGATCTAGAGTCAAGATATCAAAAGCAGTAGACCCTAGTAAGACTCGTGGGATAGGCGTTGTCCCACCAGTGCCTAATATAAAAGCTAAAGTCAGAGATATCCCGAGAAAGATATTGCGCTTCTTGAAGACAGACTTGAATAAAAAGGGTAAGAATAGCAGCATCAAGCCCCAGGGTATAATAAAAAAGATCAAGCCAGAAGACATCACCTCGATAAATGAATCCCTTGATCCATGAGGGATTGGCACCTGTGATATAGGGTCAGATTTTGACCAATACCAGTATGGGAAAATAGAAAAAATCGTGACGAGTAAAGTGCTGATACCGAAGCATAGAAGCCTAAAAAAGTCAATTTTAAGAGAGATCAGAAAGCCCTTTACGTGCAGTGCTTCTCCACGCTCTAGTGTCTTATCTATGAGCGCTAGACCAATGACAGGAAAAATAAAAAAGACCATTCCAAATATGGTCGTCACATGATGTGTACAGGTAATGATGGACAGAAGGACTAGACTCAACATAAAAAGTCTTGCACCGCCATACCTGATCCACTGATAGATCACTGGCAGTGTGTTCAGCAGGATAGCGATACCTGTGATGCTAGGCAATTGACCAAAGATGTGTATGGCCTCTACATAGGAAGAACAAAGCGATGCCGCACAGGCCGCATAAGCTGCGGATCTCTCTGTGACCCATAGTCGACTAAAATAAAAGACCCCTCTGATAAATAATAAGATCGATATCAGAGCACATAGTATGAAGCCTCCCTTCAAGCCTACCAATAGGGAAGCTACGGCAATGAGCTGATGAATCATGGGCGGATAGCTCGTCACGGTGAAGCCTGTATACCATTTGTAGTTCCACTGATCAAACCAATGGCTTGCATAGTGCTCTGCGAAAAATATATGCACATAAGCATCATAAGTTTGCTCAAATGAGATAAACAGCATGGGCCCATGGATGACCAGAGCCAAGAGTATAGAAAAGTAGTATAGCTGCTTATTCGGATTCAATAGTTCGGATCGTGTTTTAATGAGTAATGACTTTTAATACAGAGAAGCATAATACAAAGAAAATCATAATGAATTGGCTTCCCTTTCAGCATTGGAAAAACGGGCATCAATGACCAAAAAACGGGTGTGCGCATCAGGTTCTCGAAAGATGGCTTAAAGAGCCTTTTTTCGCCGTGATATTTGAATTGTCAATCGAATTAATACTCAACAATTTAAATATCCGTACAATGAAAAATGCCATCGTTATCCCTTGTTACAATGAAAGCGAAAGACTTCCTTTTGATGCATTCCATACATTCCTATCAAATCATAAAGATTTTGTGTGCTGTTTTGTCAATGATGGCAGTAAAGATGATACGCTTGCGAAATTAAACGATTTTCAATCAAGGATGGGTAAACAGGTGGTGATATTTGATATGCCACAGAATGGAGGTAAAGCTGAAGCCGTCAGAGCTGGCGTCAGTCGGATGTTAGAATTCACCTCAGTTGAGACCATTGGCTTCTTGGATGCGGACTTAGCTACTGGATTCATTGATTATAAGTGCTTGCTGGCTTCACTAGTGGATAATGACCTGTCTATGACATTTGGGAGTCGCAAGTTAGATAGCTGCACAGACATAGAGCGGAGTTTCTTCAGGGACAGCATGAGTAAGGTGGTCGGATTGATGATATCTACGATGCTCAATCTTCCAATCAAAGATACCCAATGCGGAGCTAAAGTCTTCAACCGGCAAACAGCGGCATCCGTTTTCTCGAATAGCTTTATCTCTAAGTGGTTATTTGACGTCGAGGTTTTTTTTAGAATGAAGCAGCTTTATGCTACGCAAGTTATGAATGAGTTGAGTGAGATTCCACTACAGGCATGGAATGATGTAGATGGTTCTAAATTAGCTTTCAAGGATGTGTTGCAAATTCCTCTGATGTTGACTAAGATAGCGATCGCCAATACATTCTTACCGCAGACTGATACTGTCATGAAGACATTGACGGAAAGGGTTGTCGTATCTCAAGCAGCCTGACTTGTTAGACTTAGTCTTGCTTAACAAAGTTTTTCTCACCAGCATTAATTTCCAGGTCCAAGTGATTTTCTGGCGGCGGTATGGGACAGTTGAATCCATCTGCATACGCGCAGTAGGGATTAAATGATTTATTGAAGTCAATCACGATTCGATCATCCTTAATATCCTTTGTGTCTAAATAAAGATATCTGCCACCACCATAAGTCATGTCACCGTTCGTGAGATCTTTATACATGACGAATAGCTTTTGATTGTAGCCTGGTATTTTGATCATTTTTAGATCTCGGTAGATGGTCAGACTAGCGGATTGTTTATTCATGTCAAAGTTAGCTTTGGCATATTCGAGATAATTCTTTTTCATTCCACTATAGGTAGATATCGTGAATGGAGTCGCATCCTGAGTTAGTACGAGCTCAGCTGTAACTTGATAAGCTGGATCTAACTCGAAGAAACTTATCGCTTTCGCCTCCTCATCAGTGAGTGTCGGACTGTCTCCTGCTGTCAATGCAGTCAGCTGGCTGCTGCGGTATGCTTCGAGTTCTGTTTTGTATGCTTCACTCACTTTTATGGCACTTTTACAGCCTAAGACAAGTGTGCAGCTTAGAATTAGAAATAGGATGTTACTCTGCATTGACCAAGATGATTTTGTTTCTTCTTACTTTCAGTCGGTTCATATGATTCAGGCCTAGCTCACTCAGATCTGCCACTTCTTTCCATTGCTTTGCTTGATTCGGATCTAATCGGTACAGCTTGCTACCCTGTGCCATTATGAGACTGCCATCGCTGAGCATATCAAAGTCTTCAGAACCTTTGACTGTCTCGCAGATCATCTCAGACTTTCCTGAATCAGGATCATACATTTTGATATACCAGCTTTCATCATTGGATTTGTGGACGTAATACAGATTCCGACCACTGCTGATCATGCCTCTTCCTGGTCGGTTAGCGATCAGTTTTTTGGTACCCTCCATGACATCGTGATAGTATAGTCGGTGTGGATCACCCACTAAGAAGGTGGCCAACTCTGTGCCTGACAGCCAGCTGTGGTATCCGACTGTCGTCTCGGCTGCCAGTGCTCGCTGTCCGCCATCCTTTTGGCTGAGAGGATATCTCCACAGGATCTGATTGACCTCGCCACCTAAGACCTCCCTGATGACGGAGAAGTCTCGCCTGTCGGGTGTGATTGTCGGGGAGTACTCACCCTGCTCCGTAGCGGTCACTCGGGTCAGCTTCCTTTTTCTTAGATCCAGCTTGATGATGTCTGTCTGCGCAGCGTCAAAATAGTTAGAGCTGATCAGGAGTTCGTTATCGGAGATGAATTGAGGCTGATTGTTATAGCCCTCAGCATTAAAGGCAGAGAGGTATTGCCCCTGACTCAGGTCTAAGCCTTGGTCAGTGATTTTGTATTGGAAGGCATATAGATTAGATGCTGGTAGCTGTGCTGCATTGGGCGTCAGCAGATACAGGGACAGCGTGATGACGAGTAGGCTACGGATTAGTTTCATTGGTTTGTGTGTTTTATGTTGAGGATGACCACCAGCTTTATCCTGATTTTATCATCCTCTGGAGTATCTTGATTATTTACGGTCTATCTTTATTCTAAGTTCGACATAGTGGACTATTTTTTCGGTTTTCATAGGTATTCATTCACTTGTTTAGTTAGTATAGCGATCGTAGACTCATCTTGGACCCTAAGATAAGAGATTATGACCTTTGCATGATGGACTTTATTCAAGATGCTGCATAATGGACGCTCTCTGCTATTTTCGATTATAGATTTTACTCTATATTGTTCCATTGACCAATAATCATTCGACTCATGTTGAAGAAATACAAGACTGCACAAGAATCACAAATCTCCATCTCAGATCTGATGTTGCCATCTTATTCTAATTTTAGTGGCAAGATTCATGGTGGTCATATACTGAATTTGATGGATCAGATCGCCTTTGCCTGTGCCTCGAAGCACTCTCAGCACTACTGCGTCACGGCGTCAGTGAATAAGGTAGATTTCCTCATGCCGATTGAAGTAGGCGAATTAGTCACGATGAAGGCATCGATCAACTATACTGGCCGAACATCGATGGTGGTGGGTGTCAGAGTCGAGTCAGAAAACATACAGACTGGTGCGGTGAAGCATTGTAATTCCTCTTATTTTACGATGATTGCTAAGAACGAGACGGGTGAGAATGTGGAAGTGCCGGGTCTGATCTTAGATAGTGTGGACAGCGTCCGAAGATTTCTCCGAAGCATCAAGCGGCAAGAGCAAGGCCGAGCGCGGTCCAATGAATTTAGAAGTGAAGATTTCAATATAGATGATCACCTTGATCTATTGGAGTCACGTAATGCAGTGATTAAAATAGACTAGAAAACTAAAGATCAGCCGTACTTATTTAGATGATGGAAGGCTCATAAGGGATTATCTGTGTTCGAATATCCTGATCAATGTACCATAAATAAAAAACGATGAATTTAGATTTAAATGGAAAAGTAGCTTTGGTCTGTGGAGGATCGAAAGGCATCGGATATGCCTCAGCTGTGGAGCTGGCGAAGCTGGGTGCCAAGATCATCCTTGTGTCTCGGACAGAATCGTCGCTGCAGGCTAGAGTCAGTGAACTCAGCCAGATCAATGATGCAGGGCATGAGTATCTGGCAGTGGATATGAGTGATCACGCGGCGCTTATGAGTGACGTCCAGAAGTGTCTGGATAAAGGCCCCATACATATCGTGCTGAATAATACAGGTGGCCCACCTGCAGGGCCGATCGTTACGGCAGAGTCAGAACAATTCTTAACCGCCATACAAAACCATCTGCTGGTTAATCACAGCCTAGCTCAGCTACTGATACCTGGTATGCGAGAAGCAGGATACGGGCGGATCATTAATATGGTGTCTACTTCTGTCCGCCAACCCATCGATGGTCTGGGTGTATCAAATACCACGAGAGGGGCAGTCGCTAGCTGGGCGAAGACACTCTCGACGGAGATCGCTCAGGATGGCATCACAGTGAATAATGTATTACCTGGAGCGACTAAGACAGAGCGACTAGAGCAAATCATAGATGCCCGCACAGCATCATCGGGTCTGGAGAAGGAGGCCATTGTACAGACATTCTTACGTGAGATCCCGATGTATCGTTTTGCAGAACCAGAAGAAGTCGGCTCCATGGTGGCCTTTCTGGCCAGTCCAGCGGCAGCCTATATCACAGGGGTCAGCATACCTGTAGATGGCGGACGTATCAGGAGTATATGAGCATCCTGATTAGTGGATGACTGGCTTAGTCTTTTGTCGCTGATTTAAAGATTCGATCCCAGTTGATGCCATTGCTGATGCGGCCTTCCTTCGTGGAGAACCAGATGAAGAGCGGCCTGCCCACGATGTGATCATGTGGCACATAGCCCCAGCTTCTGGAGTCTTCTGAGTTATGGCGGTTATCACCCATGGCCCAGTAGTAGTTCTGCTTGAATGTGTATGAGGTGGCTGACTCTCCATTGATCAGGATCTGTCCATTGCTCACATCCACCGTATTACCTTCGTAGACGCTGATCACACGGCGATACATCGCAAGATTATTCTGGGACAATGCTACCGTCGCACCCTCAGCAGGAATGTAGATCGGACCGTAATCATCCACTGTCCATCCTGGGAAGTTTTTAGGATCATGGGGAAATAATTTGTTGCCAGTGGTGGGGTTTTGCACGCGTCGGATTTGGACACCGCCGCCGAGCCCTTGGAGCTTTTGGACTTGCTCCTGATCTAAGTAGAAGCCTCTGTCCCACATGTCACCTGCATCGATGCCCCATTCGTCTAGTTTTTCTCTATTGAAGCCTGAACTTGGCAGATTTACCATGTATTGGAATTGCAGGTGCTTCGGATTGTCGGAAGCCTCCCCATTGATGTAGATCTGGCCGTCGATGATCTGCAGACTGTCTCCAGGCAGAGCTACGCATCTTTTAATGTAGTGATCCTTCTTATCTATGGGTCTGGTGATGAAGTCTTTGTTTTTTATTTTTTGCGCCAGCGCTCGATCCCGAGCTGCGAATCCGGGCTCGCGTCCTACCTGAGCGACGCTATATGGCCTTGCTGGTGTCACATATACACTATCACCCACTGGCCAGTTGAATACGAAGGGACTGTTATGTTTGATCTTGCGCAGAGCTGGTAGTCGGTAGTAGGGGAGTGATGGCTTTTCCAAGTATGATTCTGCATCCATTTTTGGTATGCGATTATGGAGCAGAGGGATCATAGCCACTGTCATGGGCGTCCTGATGCCGTATGATGACTTGCTGACAAAAAGGAAATCGCCTACATTCAGGCTACCTTCCATAGACGGCGTTGGGATCACATATGCCTCGATGAGAAACATCCTGATGAAGGCTGCTGCAAAGACGGCAAAGAAAACGGATTCAAACCACTCCCTGAGACCAGACTTTTTGTAGGGGTTTGCTTGGGCTAATTTTTTGAACGTACGCTCCTTACCCGCTTCTTTAGCCTCTTCCATCTTGGAGATATACTCTTTCTCAGATGCTAAGACAGGACCGACGTATGACTCATCTTTACTCGTACCCAGATAGCCTAAGAATGCGGGGGCATATACCGTGGCTGCAGCTGTGTGTTTAAAACCCAACTTGCCAAATGAGCGACCCAGATCAATAGCCATGCCGACAAAAATGAAAATATTCACAATCGGAATGAAAAGCAAAAAGGCCCACCATCGTGGCCTGCCGATGATGTCACACCAGTCCATAAAGTTGACGACGGGGATCAGACCATTCACCGCTGGCTTACCACACTTAGGAAATACCACGTAGAGGGCTGCACTCAGCAGGAGATATGAAATAACTAAAAAGATGAGAATGCTCATATTCGTTTGGCTTAAGGGCTCAAAGATAACAAAGACATAGTGTTATCATCCTGTTAATTGGGATAAGCTTTGTAGCACAATAGACGAATGGCGCTAAACTGCTGTCTAACGCATTCAGATACATCTTCCTGATTGCGGAATTTGGGAATGATTCTGAATTTACCACCAGAGAATTGATAATCATAAGTCTCCTAACTGCGGCTGATCTGGTTTCTTGCTAGCTCTTATTTAATATAATTTCAATTTTGAGATCATCTCATCCAGTCGTTTTAGCAGTAAGTACTTGGGATCTCGGAGTCCGGTACATATGTCTATTCCTGCAGGGCCGACTGTGTCAATCGCTTCAGCTATATTTTGGAGCTTAAGTCCACCGGCTAGCATGACGGGCTTACTGAGTGACCGTACCAGCTCAGCACTGATGGACCAGTCATGAGTCAGGCCTGTGCCACCGAGTGCTTTAGGGTTGCCCTGCTGCTTGCCAGAATCCAGTAATATGTAATCCACTAAGGATTCTATGGACTGTGCCTTCTCGATGTCTTTGGGACTCGTCACGTGGATGACCTGGATGATCTTCAGCTCGGGAAGCTGCTCTCTCACCTGACGCAGTACGTCCTGACTCAGCTCATCTACAATCTGCAAGGCTTGTGCCCCTGTATATCTGATGTGATCCACCAGTCCGGCTGCCGATGTTCTGGAACTCAGCAGCACCGAGAGAGTCTCTGACGGAGGGAGCTGAGATATGATGTCTTTGATCTGTAGATCCGTCAGTAGGCGAAACCCTGTAGGCATCGCAGATACAAATCCTATCATATGCACTTGTCTTTCGATACAGCTAAGCGCTTCGGCTATATTTTGAATGCAGCACACCTTTAATAACATATTACATATTTATTACACATGTATATTCTTGATTATCTGTTTGGTACAATTTTTGTTAAAATGTAATAAGTAATTATTTAATTAACCATTATAGCTTTTTGATGAACAATACAGATACCCTTGACTTCGAAATAACTCCTGCAGAAGTGAATAGTCATCTGAAGAAATTTCTTCTCTTCACTTTATCCATCCTCACCTTTTTGCTACAGATACTCATTGTAGCTTATGCATTTGTCGGAGCTAATTCGACGCTGTCAGCACAGAACAAGACTCCACAAGACTCCATCATGACTGATAGCTGTGCGATCATCTGGCCGCAAGATAATATCATCTATTGTATAGAAAGCACAGATCCACAGATCACGGATAGAATGGGGGTACCTTCTACCGGTGACTGTACAGAGCTTACTTCAATAGACTATACGGATGAGATCAGCTACGCCACCGACTGCGCAGAGATACGAGCGACGATCAGTCGATCATGGACAGCAGAGATAGATGGTGTATCAGAGACACATACCCAATCCATCCAAGTGAGCAGCATCACAATGGAGGCCATCGAATTTCCAGAAGACATCACCCTAGAAGAACCCTTAGCTTGTAATCGGGTCGAAGAGACCATTGATGATATTGAGAATACCAGTCTGAGAAAGACATCAGTCTTGCACCCTAATAACCTGGGTAAGCCAATGCTGCAAGGGGTAGAGCTAGTCGCTGGCTTAGATGTCATGTGCGACTTTGCCATCGGATTCGAGGATCGAGTGTTAGAGATATGTGCCCACTCGTTTCAGATATTCAGGACTTGGGAGATCAATGACCTCTGCTCCTCACTACCTAATGGGATTAAGACCATCAGCCATACTCAGCTGATCTCAGTGAGTGATAATCGTGGACCAGAAGTTGTCGCTGATTTCACAGAGGCCATCATCTCTGTCGATGAAGGAGCCTGTGTGTCCAATGCTGCACTGCCGCTTCCGATCTATATGAAGGATGCCTGCAGTACTTCTGAATTTGAGTTGATCATAGATCAAGGAGTGACCGTAGACGTCCAAGGTACGCCGGACGATTCATTGAGCATCCATGCTGTGGATTTACCCATTGGTAGCTATAGCGTACAGTATATATTCACTGATGAGTGTAATAATAGAACCGAACATACATTCACCTTATTAGTGAAAGATCAAAAAGCGCCCGTACCTGTTTGTGCAGACCCTTTCACGATCAAATTAGATCAAGAGACAGGCCTAGCGGTGGCTACCATTGCGGAGATGAACCGTACGATCTCCTCAGATAATTGTGGCAGATACATTGGTAATATCATCAGAGGCAAAGATTTTAATGCAGGTATCGTAGAGTATAATGATGGCACGCAATTCAATATCAATGGTATGCCTGGCTATCACGCTTATACCGACTGCATGGTCGATGGTATAGCAATGGATTCTGTGCTAGATCGACAGGGAGAGCTGATCTGGGTGAAAGAGTATCCGTATGTGATGCCTTCGGCTTCAGTCAGCTTCTGCTGTGAAGATGTGGGGACTCAGGAGCTGGTACTGATTCTAATGGATGAGTACGGTAATGTTGGTACCTGCCAGACCACGGTCACGATCGAGGAGGACATCACCAGAGAGCTCAGCTGCGAGTCATTCGAAGTGACCTGCCAGGATGATCTGTACGGAGATACCCGAATGCCTGTCTTAGAGACAAGTGCTTGTGGAGATATACCTCGCTTAGATTATATCGATGACGAATCTGGGATCACATCCTGTGGTGCTGGTCAGCTGATCAGGACCTGGTACATCGACGAGAATGAAAATAACGATATAGACTCTACAGATCTGCAGTGCAGTCAGATCATATCCATTTCTGATGACGCCAGCTTTGATCCGTACAGCATTAAGTGGCCTGTCCATTATGATTCTCAGGTCGTGAGTGGCTTAGCCTTAGCGTGTGGAGAGGATGGGATAGTGTCAGAGACTCCAGTCAGTGACATTAAGCATCAGGCAGGATCTGCATGTACATATACGGCAGTGGCAGATGAGCCTACTTGGTGTGTGCCAGCGTGCCAGTTAGTCACTGCTACCGTGGTAGAAGAAGAGGTCACCTTAGCATCTGGCTGCATGGCCATGATCAGAAGACATACCGTCATCGACTGGTGTATCTGGCAAGAGAATGGTTCTGTCAGAGATGATTCTGACAGCCAAGACAAAGATAACTTCGAAGCCATACAAGACCTGAGATCAGGTGGCTGTGTGAGCTGTGGTGATCAAGAAGTGGATCCAGAAGTCTATTACCGCTACACCACTGGAGCTATTGCAGCAGATGGATATTATACTTACGATCAGATCATAGAGATCACTGACGATTCTGCTCCTGTGATCTCGGTGAGCAATACACTCCAGGTGTCATGTATCTCTGAGGTATTACTTACTGCGACAGCTACTGATCTCTGCGACGGGCAGGAGACTGACCCATCAGAGCTCAGCTGGCAGGTAGAAGTCCTTGATGCTGATGGTCATGTCGTGACCATGCAGGATGGTGGAGACTTCATCACTTCGAGTGGAGCCTCTGCATCTATCGGCAGCGAATCCCAGGCCTTGGGTAATAACTATCAGATCAATTGGACAGTATCAGATCGATGTGGTAATACAGATACTAAGTCGACTCTGGTGAATTTTGCAGATCAGACTGCACCCGTGGTCAGCTGCTATGACAAGGCGATCGAAATAAATATACAAAGCTCAGAGACGGTCGTCCTCGGCCTAAGTGATCTGATGGTATCTGCTGTGGATGAGTGCAGCTCTCAGATAGACTACATCATCACTAAAGTAGATGAGAAGCCATATCTGCCAGAAGTAGAAAATTTAAATGACTATAAACAACTGACCATTGACTGTGCTCTGGCAGAGCAATCATTACTCAGAGAGCTTTGGATCTGGGACGAAGCTGGAAATCTGGCATCGTGCGAGGTGAGGATCAATATATCTGGCACATGTGAGTCAGCAGCTGCCCTGCAGACGAATACCATAGCGGGAGCCGTATACACGGATCAAAATGAAATGATGACGGGAGCGACCATTCACATAGAGTCTATGGATGGCTTGGCAGAATATCCACAACAAAGAATATCGGGCAATTCTGGACTATTCGCCTTTCCAGATAATCCAGCGGCTCATAATTATATGCTGAGAGCGGAAAAGACGGATCGTTATAAAAATGGTGTCAGCACCATCGATATTGTCATGGTCCAGAAGCACATCCTCGGGATATCAGAGCTGACTAATCCATACCAGATCATAGCAGCCGATGTGAATGGAGATCAACAAATCACCAGTCTGGATCTAATCGCAATGCGTAAGCTGGTCTTGAATGAGATCTCTCAATTCAAAACGGGTAAGAGCTGGATCTTCATTGATAAGAAACAAGAATTCAATCATGCATTCAGCCCTTGGCCTCTGAAAGAGCAAATCGAAGTGATGGATCTATCAGATGATATGATGGATCAAGCATTCGTCGCTATTAAAGTGGGTGATGTGAATCAAGATGCAGACATCAATGGTCTCGCAAAAGCTGAGCTGCGCACAGAGGGGATGTTATCCTTCATCGTCAAAGATACCTTCATTCACGAAGGGCAAGAACTGGAGATACCGGTAAAGGCAGAAAACTTCATCCGAATCTATGGATATCAGTTCACGCTGAATCATCCAGGACTCGAAGTGATGGAAGTTAATTCTTCCTCCCTCGCTTTCCAAGAATCATTTATCAAGCAGCATGAGGGTATGAGCATCGTCTCCTGGAATGATATCCAGAGCATCAGCACTAACGATGTGCTCTTCACGCTCAAGGTAAAAGCGACGGAGTCACAACTACTGAGTCAGTCCCTGCACATCAACTCTGAGATGCTTAAAGCAGAGGCTTACCAGGGTGATAGGCTGAAGGTATTGGATGTATCGTTGAATTTTGAGACTGATCATCGTGATTTTGAAGTCCTTCAGAATAAGCCGAATCCATTTCATGATGTCACTCGAATCCCATTTTCGATACCAGTGGATGGACAGGTGACACTAAGAGTCTTCGATGCAGCAGGTAAGCTGGTCAAGAATCAGACGGCTCAATATGCGAAAGGCTATCATGAGATCGAACTGAGTGCTGATGACCTGCACGGCGTCTACCACTACCAGCTGATTAATGGCTACCAGTCGATCACTAAAAAGATGATCATCTTGAAGTAGTCATCTGATCCGATCAGACCTACATACTGTATGAAACAATAACTATCTGTAGTGCATTTGTAAACTAATTGTTACTAAATTTATACCGCAAGGTTATGATAAATAAAGGCACAAATAACTGTAAATCAGTTGTTTGTGCTTTTTAATTTCTGTATATCTTAGGTATAATCGATTTGTCTGATCTAAATTAGTAAATATCATGTAGTGTTTTTGTCTATCATTTTATTATATTTGGGTACCCGAATAATTTAAAGTCAAATCCAATGAAAGATTTAAGCACTGTATTAGAGAACTCCGTCCACACCCTTCAAGTCTTAGCCATTTTCGCTTTGCTGTTTTTATTTATGCTTAACGGCACATTTGGATAGTTATCCGTGGGTAACTAAACCTCACTAACTTTACTTTTCAAATTTTCATTTTAGGTTCCTTTATCCACTATCTTTGTTTGTACACACATTTGTCGTATGACGCTTAGAATTTGGATATACATGGTCTGCACTGCTTTGTCGATGCTATGCTCCTGTGGTCACAGCCACCAGCCTGCATCAGAAGCACTTCAGAAAGCTTACGATATACAGCAGGCAGCTCTCCAGCATCATTTGAACCTTGACTCTCAGCTAACTACACTAGTCGATCCAGAGCCTCTACCGCAGCACATCATGCAGCGAAAGTCCCTCTGGCTCCAAGATATGATCGAGATCCCTGACATGGCGCATGATCACGCTCACTGCAGTCATGATCATCAGCGAGTCACCGTCAATCTATCAGATGAAGAGATGCTGATCGTGCAGCAAGCTTGGCTGGATACGATCTTGCAGATTAGAAGCGAAATCGAGGTATTGATGACTGCATCTGATGTTATAGCAGGAGAGAAGCAGTAGCAGTACCATTAATTAGATCTTACCAGGGTGGGCTATTTTTTCAATACTCATTAGCTAGCCTTCACCTTTAGGCATCAGTTGTATTTCTGTAAATCCGTGTCTTTTCTATTTTAACACTATCCAGTATATAATGTATCGGCGCTCCACTTTCTGGGATTGTCGATGATGTAGCTCGAAATACGGCCATATGCCCCACTGTCTCTGATGATGTGGTCATGGTATTTTGATTGCCAATGAAAATCTGGATTGATCTGCCGTGCATTCTTTGTTACTCCCGTTTTATATCCTCTGATGATGGATGCTAGGTTTCTGGATTGGGGGCCGAATTTGTTTTTTTGGGGATGGGGTGATGGTCCTTTTGTGGTGTTTGTGGATCTGGGGGGTGGTTGGTCGGTTTGGGGTGTTTGGTCTGTTTGGGTTGGTTGATCTGTTTTGGGTGGTTGGTCTGTTTGGATTGTTTGTTTTGGTTGGTCCAGTGGAGACGCAAGATTTTGCGTCTCTACATGATTGGGCATGATGATATGGGCACCTAATTTGACAAATGGAAAATGGGCTGGGATCTGGTGCCAACATGAATTGGCGATATGGCCTATCGCAGATAACTGCATGATGCCATCCACGACTTGTCCGAAATGATGTTTTCGATGCTTGGTGCAAATGGTAATGAAATAGGCGGCATTCCTGCCATAATCCCATCATGGTGCTCGGGTGGTGGTGGTTCTGTATTTGTCTTTGTACCGTGTTGTTTTTTCTTTGTCCATAAGTGCCATATCTGCTTTCTGATATTTTGGTCATTACAATTTTGCTTTATCTTCTTAGCTTTTGACCAACATTCCCACTTCGTAAAATCATCTTGCTGTATGCCTTGACTTAGGTGACCACTGCCCAGAGAAGACTAAGTGTGCAGCTGTGAATGCATTGAATTTACTAAAAAACGGTGATTTTCTATGGTGTCTTTATAAGCGTTCTGGATTCTACGCTGCAGAATGACTAAGCCTCCGATTAGATTTAGCTTCGGTTTTTACTTGATTGAATGCTTGGTGATAGAGTCGTCCACAGACTGTCGACTATAAACAATCCTGGTCTTATGGGAATGAATCCCTCAAAAGCGAGTCGTCCAGCGGGCTTCGATGCCTTTAAAGTCTAGTATCTCATAGCACACACCAGCACTGCAGGCAGGGCCACCTCTGCGCTCACCACCAAAGATTAAGATGGTGTTTTTTTGATTTAGCTTGAAGCGCATATTGATGCCGGGGTAGAAGCGTTTGACTTGATTGTCTTCGACCAGAAAAGGGTCAGTCGTGGTCTCGAGCTGGAGACTTAGGTTAATCTGAGAGTTATAATTGAGGCCTATGGCATAGTAAGCATTCGTCACGTTCGTGCCACTTCTTGAAAATATTTGGTATTCTATCTCAGGCAGGAGCCTTAGTTTTTGATTGAGCTTCACATCGCTGTAGAGTCCTGCCGATAGTCTATCTTCTTCTCCCTTCAGAGGATCTATGCTGTAATCGATGAAGGCTTTATACTCTATGATCTTAGCGACTTGGCTGGATAGCTCCAGGAAGAACTGCCGGAAGATGAAGTCATTACTGCCAAAAGAATTTCGGGCTAGGGCATGATTAAAATTCAGCACAGAGCCGTTCGTAAAGCTATAGAATAGGTCTATCTGGTATCCGTCCTCTGAGAGCGGGTTAGACACATGTGTGCTTCTGTTAAGCGTGCGGTAGGTCTGCTCTTTTATGGCCTGCGGTGGTTCATTCACGCCTGAGCCCAAGATGATGTTTTGGTAGTTTTTATACTCCAGACTGTAGCTCAGCGCGCCTGCGAATCCATTGATACTGGCGTAAATAGCGAATTGATCCCGTTCAGAAATACCTTGCGAATATTCTACATAATAATTCAATTTGCCAAAGAGTGGACCCTTGAGTGAAGTGCTCACAAAATTACGATCATCGCCTTCTTTCGTAAAGTTAAAGAGGACTAAGCCCAGCTTATGCTTTTTATAATACTTGTAATCTGCCGAAAGGCTATTGAAGGTATCTGATCGTCTCTCGCTGCGATCAAATACGGGCGGCAAGAGATTATTCAGCACATCGCCTCGCATCAGCTGTACGGAGAATTTTTTAGTGCGATACTTCACCGCTCCGCCTAAGATATCTCGATGGAAGTAGCTACGGGATCGGAAGCCTAGGTCCTCTAATACAGCGCCTCTTATCTCAAAAGACCTGAGCAGGGTGCCTCGCCCGAGCGTCTCGTACATGTTACCCAGCTTAATGTCCCAGTGCTTCGTCATGTACTGCAGGCTGAACTGAGAGAAGGAGGTATAGTTACGATCTGAATATTCGGTGTAGTACTGTTCTATGGTGGTAGATGCTCGGAGCGGGCCATATTGATAGTTGAGTATAGTCCGATCATAAAGCGAGGGGAAGGGGTCTGCGGTTTCATTTGGTAGCTTACCCAGCTGTACTTCTAACAGATTGGAACCTCTAAACTGGGCCGACAGGTTGGTGCTGAATAAGAAGCCTGAAAGGATGAAGCAGAAAATTCGCAGTGCATGCCTCATTTCAATAAAGCCGCGATCTCTTCTTCAATCTTAGTCTCATCACCAGATACGAATCCTTCGTGGACGTAGACTATATTTTGCTCCTCATCTAGTATGATCAAGGTCGGAAATGCTTCGAATTGGTAAGCATTCATGACCTCGCAGTCGATGTCTTTTAGGATAGGGTAGTCGATGCGCAGTGACTGTGATACCATGTTCACTTTGGAGATGCTGCGTGGGCCATCACAGCTGATGCCGATCATATTGAGTCCTTGGTCTTTATAGCTGGTGTAGATATCATTTAGCTTTGGCATCGCCTTCGTGCAGGGTTTGCACCAGGTAGCCCAGAAGTCGATCACAGTAAGTTTATCGCCTTTCAATTCTTCCAGACTGACTAATTCATTGTCTGTATTCTCTAAGGAGAAGTCAGTGACGTGCTGAGCAGTGCCAGAATAGAATATGATGATCGTCATGATACTGATCAGAGATAATTTAGCTGCCACTCCATTCATTGCTTTAGATTTTTTAGGGCTTCGTACCGAAAGTACAAATAAGAAAGACTGATCTATTTGGCAGCCTTTCTTATTCGCCTTTTGGACTGGTAATTAAATAGTAGAGGATTCAGTTAAGACCAGCATACTAATTGCAGAGACTTAGGATTCAAGCCTCTATCGGGTCTGAGCTTTTCGGATCAGTCTCTGAATACTACCTGCGTAGATTAGTCTACCATGGTTTTCACCAAGTCGATGACATCATCGAGATTGTTAGCCGCGATGCTATTTCCTTTGTAGGCTATCTTTCCTTCTTTATTGACGACGAGCAGTCTGTCATAAGTGGTGCCGTACTCCTTAGCGACATCACTCCCCATCAGACCAAGAGGAAAGCTAACTCCAGTTTTAGACTGAAAGCTCTCTACTGAGGCGGCATTACCATCCCACTGGTCTATACCGACGATGGCATAGTCAGACTTATCTGAAAAATCTTTATTGAGCTTATCCTCGATGTCTGGACCGACACCGATGCATGGTGGACAGCTATTGCCAAAAAAGAAGACGACTAAGACTTTACCCTCATAGGCTGAGGATTTAAGATCCATGTCATCATATGTCTTGAGGCTGAATGTTGGTGCGTCCACCAGGTCGCTGCCATCAGGTTCCTCCACTTGTTCTACATCTTGATCTGGCATGGGTCCGCCGCCATCAATATCTTCATCGCTGGTACAAGAGGTAAAAGACATAGCTAAGCCAAGTAAAAATGTGAATAGCAAGTATTTCATATTTGTAATGTTTTTTGCAGGTTTAAGTATTGTAAATTTTAGGCCTTC
Organism: uncultured Saprospiraceae bacterium; assembly: GCA_937929945.1. Taxonomy (GTDB): domain Bacteria; phylum Bacteroidota; class Bacteroidia; order Chitinophagales; family Saprospiraceae; genus CALFUK01. The sequence continues at coordinate 47,777 of CALFUK010000012.1, read as the reverse complement.
AGTCATTAGCTAAGCTTACTAGTGAGTGTGCTAATTAGTTTCATTTCTGACACTTCAATGATTAACTTCATCATTGGAGATAGAATCAATTGCTTATCACTCCATTTAGCTAATGCAAAAATAAGCAATCAGAATGTTACGATGCCTCATTTAAGGTCTCATAGTATAGTATATGACAATTTTAGTCAGATGGTTGCCTCCAATTCTACATTTACAGTGGAGGTCCGTATGCATTAGCTTACAATAGTTTTGCCAAGATTTGCTCATTAGCGAGATTACCCAGGCTGCCTAAGTGAGTGTGTTTTAGAGTTTTCTCAGGCCTAAAGCTTCCATCAGCTATCTGGTCTTTCACTAGCAGATAGGCATCGCGAAATGATGTACCAGCCTGAACCAGCCGATTCACCTCTTCTACAGAGTACAGGTACAGATACTTATCTTCTACGAGCAGGTCCTGCTGTGGCATGATGTGTGGCACACAGTGCAGCGTGATCTGCAGCACATCGATGATCTGATGGATGGCGGGGAAAAGGACTTCTTTGAGCTGCTGAAAGTCTCTGTGGTAGCCTGAGATCAGGTTATGTGTGATCATCATGATCTGAGTCGGTAGTGCCATCAGCTGGCTGGACTTGGCTCTGATCAGCTCGAAGACATCAGGGTTTTTCTTATGTGGCATGATGGAAGAGCCAGTGGTCAGTTCCGCTGGCAGCTTGATGAATCCATGATTCTGTCCACAGTAGAGACATACATCCATAGCAAATTTATTTAATGTATAACTAATTGATGATAAGCTATTTGAGAGTATTAACTCCGTCTTTCCTCTGGTGAATTGAGCATACATCGAGTTGTAGCATAGATCATCAAAATCCAATAAACGAGTCGTCTCCTCTCTGTCTAATGGGAATGAGTTGCCATAGCCCGCTGCCGAACCGAGAGGATTTTGATTAATGATCTTGCGGATGTCCCTCAGGGAGCGGATGTCATCCACGATGGCCTCTGCGAAGCTGCCGTACCACATACCAAATGAGGATACCATCCCGACCTGCATATGCGTGTAGCCTGGCATCAGATACTGCTGGTAGCTATCACTCTGCTGCACGAATACATGAGCTAAGGACTCCATCAGCTCTAGTATCTGATCTATCTTATCTCGGTAGTATAGCTTGAGATCGAGTAGTACCTGATCATTGCGAGAGCGACCAGCATGAATTTTTTTACCTACATCTCCGAGCTTTTCTGTGAGGATGAATTCTACTTGGGAGTGGATGTCCTCTACGCCCTCCTCTATTTTGAAGTGGCCAGATCGGATCGTCATCTGAATGTCCTCCAAGGCGGATATGAGCTGCGCTAGCTCTTCAGCTGTGAGGATACCGATCTTATGCAGCATCTTAGCGTGGGCCATGGATCCGAGTACGTCGTATTGCGCTAATTCCAAATCTAATACATTATCCTGACCTATCGTGAATCGCTCTATGAGCTGATCTATGGAAGAGTCTTTTTGCCAGAGTTTCATAGGCTTATTTTTTTGAATTGGTGAAGTGGTATGGTTTCTTTCCTTATTTCATTTATATGATCAAGCCACTTAGGATTTCTTTGTAGGTGGATATGCCTTGCTCTATTTCTGCTATACGGATGTACTCGTCTGCTTGGTGCGATCTATGACTGTCCCCTGGTCCTATTTTAAGACTGGGACAATTCAGAAATACCTGGTCTGATAAGGTATTCGAGCCATAAGCCGATAGACCCATGGCCTTGCCTTTCTGTACTAAGGGATGGTCCATGGCGATGGATGAAGGCTTGAGTCGTAGCGATCGTGGTGTCAAAATAGAAGAGCAGTTGGTTCGCAGGATTTCTAAAAAATCCACAAAGCTGTATTGGTCATTGACTCGACAGTCGATCACGAATTTGCACAGGTCAGGGATCACATTATGCTGGTAGCCTGCTTCGATCTGAGTCACCGTGACTTTCACCTGATTTAGCCATTCACTCTGTTTGGCGAATGTATAGTTCTCGATCCATTGGATGTCCTTCATCGCTTTGTAGATCGCATTGTCACCGATCTGATTAGCCGCATGACCAGCGATACCAGATGCCTCCCCGTCGATCACGATCAATCCCTTCTCAGCTACGGCCATCTGGCACTCTGTGGGCTCACCGACAATAGCGACATCAGGCTGCAGGCTGAGCTCACGCAGGGCCAATTCTAATCCGCCTTTTCCAGATATTTCTTCCTCAGCAGAAGCGATGAAATACAGCTGGTAGGGTAGGGCTTCTTGCTGATGATAGTGCACGAAGCAATTCATGAGTGACACCAGAGACGCACCTGCATCATTACTCCCTAAACCATAAATAACTCCATCTTTCAGCTCTGCTCCAAAGGGATCTTTCGTCCAGCCTTCGGATACTTTTACAGTGTCATGATGACTGTTTAGCAAGACAATAGGCAATCCCGCAGCACCTGGAGTATGAGCTATGATGTTATGCCCAATTCTCTTTGGCTGCACACCAAAGGATGCTAAAGCAGCTGAAATGATGTCTGCCGTGGCACCTTCCTCCTTTGATAGAGAGGGAGTTGAGATGAGCTTTTGTAGGATGTAGATGCTGTCAGCAGTATTCATTTAATTCCAATTTGTGGCTTCATGCCTTTCGGCTAATTCTCAAGCGTACTGACCTATTACGTTGTATTAATATCAAGATCATATGATAAATTGAGTTCCTGGGTTAGCCTCGTGTACATGCTCTATGCCGCAGATATTGACCTGGCTGGCTCCGTGCTGCAGCGCGTGAAAGGCATTTTCAGCTTTGGGGATCATACCATTCGCAAAGGTGCCATCCTTGATGTAGGTTTTGATGTCTGCTGAGCTGACAGTACTTAGTATGGAGCTCTGATCCTCGAGGTCCTTCAGCACGCCATTGTATTCGAAGCAGTATTTCAGTCGCACTTCATAGTGCTTGGACATAGCCTGGGTGAGCTTGGCAGCTATGGTGTCGGCATTCGTATTGAGCAGCTGACCGCGGCTGTCATGCGTCAGAGGGCAGATCACTGGCGTGTAGGCGTCTTGTATGAGACTCAGCAGTAAGCTGTCATTCACCTGGTCGATGTCGCCTACATAGCCGTAGTCAATGTCCGTCACTTCTCTTTTGTGTGATTGTATCAGATTGCCATCAGCTCCGCTGAGGCCAATGGCTTGGCAGGATTGTGCCTGCAGTTTGGCTACGATGGATTTATTGATTAGCCCGGCATAGACCATGGTGGCGACTCTTAGTGTTTCCTTGTCCGTGACTCTACGACCATGCATCATCTTCGTCTTGATGCCCAGGATCGCAGATAGCTCGGTGGCTGCTCTTCCTCCGCCATGCACTAGTATCTTCGCACCTTTGATCTGACTGAATGAGCTGATGAATGTCTGCAGCAGCTGGTCATCGCTGATTATTTTTCCTCCTATTTTAATGATTTCTAATGTCTCCATTTTTATCAGATTTTACCCTCTTATCGAGAGCTATATAATAAAGCGTTACTGTCACTCACTTCTGTGGTGCTTTCACTAATGAGTCAATCCGCTTTACGAAGTGATATCAATGTCCTCACTGATGTAGGCATAAAGATCTTCAGGACTTATATCCTGCCAGTCGTCAATGTGCTGCGTCACCCCAGCAGCTATTAATTCTTGCTTGTGGTGGGTGCTCACTCCGAGAAAGCTGACTCCGCTACGCTGTGCTGTCTGCCAGTCCCACAGCCCGTCACCACAGGATAGAATTGACTGATAGTGAGTCACATGATTTAGTTTTTTGGCAGCTTCTATGGCTGCAGTAATCAGTCCTTCCCTGGTTTCGATCTCATTAGAGGCGATGACTACGGAGGGCTTGTATTTGATCTCTGCATCCTTCAGCTTTTTGACAGCAGGCAGGTAGAGAGAGCCTGTGGCGAAAGCCAGATCCCAGTCATCGTGATTCCACAGCTCATTGATCAAGGTAGCTGCACCAGGCTTCTGTGCGATGCTGGGCATCGTCTCTAATTTTTTCATGATCAGGGCTTCACAGTCTTTCACGTCAGAGAGGCTCAGCTCTTCTCCAAAATGACGAAGAAAGTTCACAGCTAAGACATGCCGATCTGTGATGTGCTGGTAGGAGGGCCAGTCAGTATTGATATTCTCTATGCCCATCTCTTGCAGGGCATATTCGTAAGCGACTAGGTGATGATTTTCGCTTTCGGTCACAGTGCCGTCGATGTCAAAGATGATTAGATTTTTAGCCATTGTTTTTTTGATTTAGTAAGTTGTAGATTACGGTTTTCGCAGCGTGCAGCCGATTGCCTGCCTGCTGATAGATCAGTGCGTTGGGTCCATTCATGACGCCATCAGTGACCACTACATTTCTTCTGACAGGCAGGCAGTGCATGAATTTTGCTTCATTCGTCACAGCCATTTTTTTCTTATTGACCATCCAGTGCTGGTCTTCCGTCAGGATCTGACCATATGGCTCATAGGCTGACCAGTTTTTAGTGTAGATGATGTCCGCCCCTTCAAAGGCTTTCATCTGGTCATACTCTATGGTGGTACCTTGAGTGAATTCTTCTTTCAGCTCATAGCCATGAGGATGGGTCACGGTGACTTCGTGATTGGTCTTAGCCATCCACTGCAGGAAAGAATTAGATACTGCTTGGGGCAGGGCCTTAGGGTGGGGCGCCCAGCTCAGCACCACCTTTAGCTTGGCCCGGTCAGCTCTGGCTTCTTCTATGGTGATCAGATCTGTCAGTGATTGCAGCGGATGATAGATGGATGACTCCATATTTACTACAGGGATTTCGGCATGAGTCATGAATTCTTGCATCAGTTCATCTCGGTAGTCCTCCTCTCGATCTGTGAGTCCAGGAAAGGATCTGATGCCCACGATGTCCACATACTGGCTGATGACCTTTGCGGCATCTTTGATATGCTCTGCCTTGTCCATGTTCATGATCACGCCTGACTCTATCTCCCACTTCCATCCCTCGCCAGCATTCATGCAGATGGTGTGCATGCCGAGCTGCTGCGCTGCCAGCTGCGTGCTGAGTCTCGTCCTAAGGCTGGGATTGAAGAAGAGCAGGAGCATGCTTTTGCCCTGGGTATGATGTGGATGTGGCACACTGTGCCGCTTCATGGCCAGTGCATCACTGACTAGAGCTCCTACATTACTGACGCTATCGACTGAGTAAAAATGCTTCATTGGATTTTAATGATTTAAGACCTTATGGTATGTAACGATGGTTTTAATGCATTATGCTATGACAAGATCAAAGCATAATCATTCAGAAATTAATGTCTGCTATACTGGCCAGCAGTGCCCTGATAAAATGATCAGCCTGCCTTCGATTGATATTCAGCGGAGGCAGCAGTCTCATGACGTGCTTATCAGAAGAGCTGCCCGTGAATACTTTATGCTCATGCAACATGTGCTTGCGCAGATCAGCTACGGGCTTGTCAAATTGTAAACCAATCATCAGGCCTCTTCCTCGCACTTCGCTGATTCTATCAATGACCTTGAGCTGCTTCATGAGGTATTCTCCCATGCCTGCGGCGTGCGTCTGTAAGTCTTCTTCGATGATCACTTCTAATACTGCTGAGCCCGCGGCACAGGCTAAGTGACTGCCACCAAAGGTAGATCCCAGCATGCCTTTCCACGCTGGTATTTTAGCACTATTGATCAGCACTCCGCCGATTGGAAATCCATTGCCCATGCCTTTCGCCATGGAGATCACATCTGGCCTGATGCCACTTCGCTGAAAGGAGAAGAAGTCGCCAGAGCGCGCGTATCCAGCCTGCACCTCATCAGCGATGAAGGCGGTGTCTGTCTGCTCACAGGCCTGCATGATACGATTCAGGTATTGATCCGGCACTTCGTGGATGCCGCCGATGCCCTGTATGGCCTCGATGATCACGGCGCAGAAGTCGCCACTCATCACATCTTGGTACATGGCTTCTTCATCAGCGATATCGTGATATATCACTTCGAATCCCTTATTGATGGGGGCGATGATCTTCTGGCTGTCAGTGCTATTCACCGCTGCTGAGGTCCTGCCGTGAAATCCTTTTTTCAAAGACAGCACCTTGGTTCTGTCATTGTGAAAGGAGGCCAGTTTGAGCGCATTCTCATTAGCTTCGGCCCCTGAGTTACAGAAGAAGAGATCAAAGCCATCCAGCCCACTGGCTTGCTGCAGCAGCTGGCAGAATTCTGATTGCAGCGAGTTCTGCACACTATTAGAATAGAAGACCATCTTGTCAATTTGGTCTTTCATCCGTCTGATATAATGAGGGTGTGAGTGGCCGATAGAGATGACCGCATGACCTCCGTAAAAATCTAAATATTCTGTCCCATCTGCCTCATAGACATATGGTCCTGCAGCTTTGACGGGCTCTATCTCGAAGAGGCTGTATACATCGTAGAGTGCTATCATAATCAGTATGCCATGGGTTTAAGATGCAGGCCGGTGTGCTCTTCCAGTCCGAAGTGAATGTTCATGTTTTGTACGGCCTGCCCAGATGCGCCTTTGAGCAGATTATCGATGGCGCTGATGATGAAGGCCTTGTCACCGTGCTTTTCCACATGGATCAGGCATTTGTTCGTATTCACCACTTGCTTCAGATGGATGTTATGTTCCGTCACGTGAGTGAATGGTTCGTGTGCGTATTGCTCATGGTATAAATTGAGTAATTCGCCTTCTGATAAGTCAGTCTTCACATAGCCACTGATGAGTATACCTCTCGTGAAGTCACCTCGCATGGGGATGAAGCACAGCTCTGATCGATATTCATCCTGACACTGCTGTATGGTCTGATAGACCTCTGTCAGATGCTGATGTTTGAATGGCTTATAGACGGAGATGTTATTATTCCTCCAGCTGAAGTGGGTGGTGTCCAGCTTAGCCTGGCCAGCGCCCGTAGCGCCGGTGATGCCTTGCAGGTGGACATCGGAGTGTAGTGCTCTTGCCTGGGCTAAAGGCAGGAGTGCTAGCTGGATGGCGGTCGCGAAGCAGCCTGGATTAGCGATGCGGTTATTATTTTTGATGACTTCTCGATTCAGTTCTGGCAGACCATAGATATACGGATTGCCATCCTTGAGTCTGAAGTCCCGACTGAGGTCAATGATCGTGGTGGATTCTGGGATGGTATGCTTATCTATAAATTGTTTTGATTTTCCGTGGCCTTTGCACAGGAATGTGACATCTACTTCTGGGCTATACTCATCCGTAAATGTGATACCGGTCTCTCCTATGAGGTCTTGGTGCGTATCAGATAGTAGCTTACCCACTTGGCTCTCGCTGAGGACGTAGTTTAGGTTGACTCCAGGATGATGCAGGAGTATTCTGATGAGCTCTCCAGCAGTGAATCCGCCTCCGCCAATGATTGCTGCCTGGATCATAGTTTTATTTTTGTTTGGTTCACACCGTGATAAATCTTGTACTGGTTAGAAAGTATCTTGATGAAGCCTTTCGCTTCTGCTGCTGACCAGCCTTCATTTTTTTCTCCATACTGACCGAATTCGCTTTTCATCAGGTCATGGGGGGAGCTGATGCCATTGAGGGAGAAGTGGTATGGCTTCAGGGTCATGTATACATCGCCCGTGACGTGGGCCTGAGTATCTTCTATAAAGCATTCCAGATTCCTCATCACGGGATCCAGGAACTGACCTTCGTGCAGCATCATGCCGTACCAGTCAGCCATCTGCTGCTTCCAGTGTGCTTGCCATTTAGATAAGACGTGTTTCTCCAGGAGCTGATGCGCTTTGATCAGGATCATGGCTGCTGCTGCCTCAAATCCCACTCGGCCCTTAATGCCGATGATGGTATCACCCACGTGTATGTCGCGCCCAATGGCATAAGCAGAGCCGATGACTTCTAAGTCTTTGATCAGCTGTATAGGGTCATCATAGGCTTTACCATTCAGCCCTGATACCTCTCCTGCGGTGAAGCTGACTGTGAGTGTACTGGGATCAGTCTTCTTCAGTTGCGAGGGGTAGGCTGAGCTGGGTAAAGCTTGATCAGAGGTCAGCGTCTCTTTGCCACCTACGGAGGTGCCCCAGATGCCGACATTGATGGAGTAGTTTTTCTTTTCCTCGCTCCAGTTCACACCGTGCTGCTTTAAATAATCTACTTCCTCTTGTCTGGATAGTGAGTTGTCTCTGATCGGTGTGATGATCTGGATTTCGGGTGCCAGGCTCTGGAAGATAAGGTCAAATCGGATCTGATCATTGCCGGCTCCGGTGCTGCCATGGGCTACATGTGTCGCATCATTTTCTTGGCAGTACTGCAGGATGGCCAGTGCTTGAAAGGCTCTTTCAGAACTCACGGACAGGGGATAGGTGTGATTTCTGAGCACATTACCATAGAGCAAATACTTGAGGCATTTCTTATAATACTGAGCACTGATGTCGATGCATTCATAGTGACGGGCACCCAGCTCGTAGGCTCTTTTTTCGATCAGGTCTTTTTCTTTAGAGAGGAAGCCACCTGTATCGATGGTGATGGCATCCACCTCATAGCCTTGCTCTATTAGATAGGGGATACAGAAAGATGTATCTAGGCCCCCGCTGTAGGCTAATACGACTTTATTACTCATGGGCTTTATTCTTTTTGGCGTCCTTGATTGCTTTTTTGACAGCTTGTTTGATGATTTTCTTTTCGGCTTTCTTGGCTTCTTTTGCTTGTTTCTTTTCTAGTTTCGATGGTGCCAGCATGGCGGTACAGAGGCACATTTTCTTTTCGTTGCGCAGGAGGATATCATAGTTGCGACAGCTGGAGCAGCCATTCCAGAATTCTGCATCCGTAGTCAGCTTGTTAAATGTGACTGGCTTGTAGCCCAGCTCACTATTGATTCTAAGGACCACATCACTGGTGGTGATCCCAAAGAGTTTTGCCTGTGGATATTTACTGCGAGCGAGCTGGACTGCAGTCTTCTTTATCTTTTTGGCGAGTCCTTGGCCTCTGAATTTTGACTTTACGATCAGTCCAGAGTTAGAGACATACTCTCCGCTGCTGAAGGTTTCTACATAGCAGAAGCCTGCCAGCTCATCAGCTTGCATAGCTATGACGGCGTGTTCTGCTTTGATCTTTTTTAGAATGTATGCTGGCTGCCTCAGGGCTATGCCTGTGCCGCGCTCTTCTGCTGATCGCTTATATAAGTCTGATATCTCATTTGAATATTTGATATCATCCTCAGATGCTATTCGAATGGTGTATTCCATGCCAAAGTAAAAGAGATAAATGATGATGGTGAAAACGGGATGCTATCCCTATGATGGGTTATATGTAGATATCAGGACCGAATGGCCCTCTGAGTGTTCCTGTATGATCTTGCTGTATGTGTGTAGATTATCACATCCTAAAGATAGGCTTTTTTATAATGCAATATCAGTCAAATACACATATAATTTATTTTAATGTGTATGATTTGGATTCACGGCCTTTGTTAAGAATATAGTATGGTGAAAATCATCATGCGGGGAATTAAGGTCCGAATTTTAGATTGGTACTGATCAGAAATTATCATATCATATCACTGAGACTGGGGTAGACTAAAGAATATCGTGGTCCCTTCACCTACAGCAGAATCGATCCAAAGAGTGCCATTATGATTGTTGATGATACGATTGGTCAGTGATAGCCCTATGCCAGTGCCTTCATATTCTTCTTTCCTGTGCAGGCGCTTGAATAGTTCTAATACCTGCTGCTGGTATTCTTCTGGAATGCCGATGCCATTATCACGAATCGAAAATTCCCAGTGAGCTTCACGGTTTTCTGCACTGATCTTGATCTTTGGTCTTTCTGAGGTGTTAAACTTTATTCCGTTCAGGATGATATTATAAAATACCATTCCGATTTGATCTTTGACGCAGCTGATGGTTGGGAGCGTATTCTCGACGACGATCGAAGCATTTTTATCCTGGATAAACTGATTTAGATCTTGGATTTTATCATTGACGATTTGATTTAAGTCAGTGTCTTGAAATTCGAAATCTTTATTCCCGGCGATAGAATATTCTAACAGGCTATGTATCAATGCGGATAATCGGTCCACACCATTGGTGATAAAATTAATGTATACCTGAGCCTTATCATCTAGAATAGAACTGTACTTACTCTTTAGCAGATTAGTGAATGACCCAATGGTACGGAGAGGCTCTTTCATATCATGAGATACGATAAAGGCAAACTGCTCCAAGTCTTTATTGGATCTGACTAAATCTTTATTAGCATTATCCAGTTTTGACAATAATATCTTCATGGATTTTTCCCTCTCTAATAGAGCTGCTTCCGCTTCTTTCTTTTCAGATATTTCTGTATTGAGATTCTCATTTAAATCGCTCAATAGTTTATTTCTTGCACTTATCCGATTGGTGTATAATTTGAATAATGACCAAATGATGAATCCCAGCAAAATCAAACTTAAAATTCTAAACCACGATCGCTCCCACAGGTAAGAGTTCACCTTGATTTCGATGCTTGTCGGCTGTGCATTCCAGATGCCTTTGCTATTAGCTGCTGTCACTTCGAATGTATAGTGACCATGGTCTAAATTCGTATAAATCGCTTTTTGGCCAGGCTTAGCCATGACCCACTGCTCATCGAATCCATTTAATTTGTATTTGTATTGATTCTTTTCGATTTGATAATAATTGAGTCCGGCGAACTCTATTGACAAATAATAACTATCGGCATCTATTTCCATGGACTCCAGATTTAATCCATTAATGGATTCGGTACCTGAAGAATTGATGACAGAAATATCTGTGATGTATACATTAGGGGCTTTATCATTTTCGATGATTGACTTTGGATCTATTTTTAAAAATCCATTCGCTCCGCCAAAGTACACTTGTTGTTCTTCATTTATCGTGACATTGTTCGACCGCATTGTGACTTCTCCAATGCCTTCTGTTTCTTCAAAAAAGTTGATTTCTGATTTAAGCAAATCAAACTTTAAAATACCGTCTGAGGTAGAGGCCCATAATACACCTGCTTCCGAAATAGCAAGGTCTGCAATATTGTGTCTTTCAGTCTGGAAGTCGAGTATATCGAACTGATTTGTCTCTAAGTTCAGGCTGAATACACCATTACGTCCTCCTAAGTATATGTGATTTTCAAATTCTCCAATGGATAAGATCTGGTTTTGTGGAATGGACTTATTTTCCTCTTCTGAATTTCTTCTGTATTTTATAATTTGGTACCCATTCTTTCCTTTTACTAATTTATTTAGTCCATTGTAGGTCGTTATCCAGGTATTACCTTTTGTGTCTTGGTATGTTTGAGTTATAGATTTATTTGTCAGCTTTTCTTGAAGATATGGTTGAAGTGTTTTAATGCCTTTGATATTTTCACTTAGTAAAAACATTCCATACTCTGATCCACACCAGATTTCACCTTCATTGTCTCTATATATATTCTTTATCGGGAATGTGCCATAAGTTTGAATCGTTGTGTCAGGGAGGGGGAATAACTGATAAGACCTTTGGTCAAGATTTATGTGTAGCACACCACTTTTAACACCTAAGTAATACCCTCCTTTTGCGTCTTCGCACATATCGAATATCTCTTTATACTTCTCTGGGATAAAATCAGTTTTGGGTGTCAGCATTTTTCTTCGTTCCGTATCGTATACAAAGAGTCCACCAAATTCAGTGGCTATCAGGACTTCAGTCTGATTGATTTGCTGGATATTATTGACTAAGTTTCGGCTGGTTGTTTCATTATCAATCGTGCTATTAAAATTGAACTGATTAGAATATTGATTAAACTGACTGATGCCTTTATAGGCGCCCACCCACATGATATGATTGCTGTCGAAATATAATTTACTAAGTATATCTCCTACGATAGAAGTCTGATTAAATGGAATGGATTTATGACTTTCAAATCTAATACTCTCTTTCGTCGCCGTCATATTCTTAGTGATCGATGGCGCTCTCAGTATATTCAGACCGCCAACTGTGGCAACCCAGAGATTACCAATATGATCCACTTCTACATCATAGACGATATCAGAGGAGATGTAGCCCGATGTAGAGGAGTTAACTTGAAAATTGGTGAAGCTTGGATTCCAATCTGGATCTTCACTGTTTGACTCAATATCATCAGGGACAGACATATGGAAAAGTCCTGCACCATGAGTCGCGACCCAATAGCCACCTGAACTATCCTGAGTCATACTCCACACACTTAGTGAAGAACTGATATCTGAAGGCCTTAAGCTTCTGAATGATATGGTTTTATCAGTGATGTCTTCAGGAGGGATAAACAAGTGTAGACCATGCTCCCAGGTACCAATCCAAATCCAGCCTTTATCATCTTCTGTAATACTCAAGATTGGTTTTTCTGTGCGCATGATTTCACTACCTTCAAATATGAATGATTGTGTATTGTCAGCGGCGATGATATTCAGGCCAGTTTCACTACCGATCCATGTATTCCCTCTGGAGTCTACAAAGACAGCTGTCACAACATCGTGATTTATTTTGTAAGGAAGTGGTGAGGTGGTATTGTAGTTCTCATATTCGAGGGTAGTGATGTTTAGCTTAGTCAGCCCTCCGAAGTCGGTGCCTATCCATAGTGCAGAATCCTTGCTCGCGTGAATGGTTTTAATGTTACTGCTCTTTAGCCCGATATCACCTTCCTTAAATATTTTCATTTGCGAAGGAGAATCATACCGTACCAGACCATCATTGGTGCCAAACCAAATGAAGCCTAATGCGTCTTCAGCGATATCATTGATCGTGTTGTTAGGTAAGCCATTAGATCGAGTAAGCGAATTGAAAACGAGAGTCTTATTTTGACCGCTAAGAACTGCATGATAGCTGAGGCTGATCGCTATAATGGCAAGATATGATAGAGTCCTTAGGTCGGATGTCATGGTAAGATACAATGAACGATAAAATGTATAATTACGCTCTCAAATAGATTATGAGTAGATTGTGTATTTTAGTTAAAGAGGAATTGTTACGTAAATATCGCTTAAATTTAAAAGCCTGACACTTTTTTCCCAAATTTTAGTTTGGCGTATTCATATCCCTCATGCCACCAACTCCTCATCTGGATGGGGTCAAAGAAGAATGAATACTCAGTCAATTCTCTGGGACAAAAAATGAAATTGACTTTCACATCATTATTATAGATGCTCTCTAAGTGACCGATGAGGATGTCATGTCTGCCCATCTGATAGTTCATAAACATCAGAGATCTTAGCATCACATCGAAGGCATTGCGTGTGGTCTCTTTGACGATGTGCTGGTGGCGCGTAGACAGGACGATGACATCGATGACCTTAGCGCCCAGGTTCACAGCTTCCTCAATCGGGATATAGTTGCCAAAGCCTCCATCTGCATATTCGTAGCCCTTCTTCTCTACGATACTCATGAAGGGCACAAAGCTGGAGGATGCCCAGAGCCACTCGGTGAAATCTTCGTAGGTACAGTCATTCGCATACTTATATTCTACCTTATTCGTAGAGAGATTAGACACCGTGACGATCACCTTCTTACCAGACTGCTGTACTTCTGCGTAGTCCTCCTCGGAGATGGTCCTGCGGATGGTGTGCAGTAGGTTTTTATGCTCTCCGAAGGTTTTCCTTCGTTTGAGAAACATTTTCAGGGTATTGAAGTGATTGATGGAGGTCTTGATGGAGCCATCGGGCTGCTTTTTGATCTTGAAGGGGCAGGTGCTGTATATATCATCCTGTGTGACACTGGTGTATATTTTTCTGATCTTATCTATCTTTCCTATAGACAGGTGTGGGATCAGTAAGCTGCCAGTAGAGGTTCCTACGAATGCATCATACTCCCTCTCTAAATCTTGAATAAGGTATTGTGCTAGCCCTCCAGCAAATGCTCCTTTACTTCCTCCTCCAGATATCACTAGTGCTCTCATAGTCTTAGACACGCTGACTCAGTCCGCAGACCTAATTGGTAAATTTTCATTTTTCTTATTTCTCTATGACAAGCTTGATGTGTCTTGTATAGTATTAGACGAGAAAGGGACAAGATCGTAACATTAGTCCAATTGCTTTAATTTCTGTGGTATATTTCCACGATTGATTCGCATTTTTAAAAATTCATGCTAATATTATTGAATGGATAAGACCTCAAGAGATAAGCGCTTCATCAGAAAACCCATTTATCCTGGAGGGCAAAAAGCTTACAAGGCATTCATCATGCAGCAATTAAAATATCCGCAAGAAGCACTCGATCAGCAGGTAGAAGGCTTCGTCCAGCTGAAATATGATATTAATCATCTGGGTAAAGTGATCAGCGCTAAGGTCATATCATCTCTGGGTCATGGCTGTGACGAAGAGGCGATCAGGATTGTCAAGCTTCTAGAATTCGAAATACCCAAAGGTCCACGTAAGCTAAAAGTCACATTTCATAAGACTGTCAGAATTCATTTTAAAATACCGAAGAAGCCAATACAATCTGCACCCATAGAGAACTCGACTCCAGCAGCGAAGGAGCCCATCGTCAGCTATCATATCACACCGTCCAAGCCGAAGGCGCCTCATACCGATCACAAGAAAATCAAGGAGTCAGAAGAAAAGAAATACAACTATACCATTACGATCTCCTAATCCAGAGGTTGCCTCTGGTACCAATCTTTGAGTACTTCGATGGCCTGAGTACGCTGAGGTGTGAAGTATACCTTAGGTCGGTCTTTCCATCCTCTTACCCTTCGCAAGGAATCAAATCGGGCTTCGCGAGCGGCAAAGTAAGCTTCATAGGACTCGTACTGGTGGGTGGTATGAAACCACTTCCAAATGAAGATGCCATCAATCCATGGCTCATGGAAGAGACTTTCAAACATGGCCTCATACAGTTTGATTTGGGTCTCGTCTGACTGAATGACCTGAGCCTTATCTAAATTTTGGGGCCAGGTCCAAGGCTCCACAGCTGAGTCGCTGGTGTTCTTATATCCGATCTCAGTGAAGACGATCTGCTTGTCATACTTGATGGAGATATCGTGCATTTTCTCCTTATGCTTTCGCCATCTTTGTAAGATTTCGGTTTTCTCAGGGTTATTTCCATCACTGAGGGGGAAGTATGCTTGGATGCCTATGTAGTCTAGCTCATCCCAGAAAGTAATCTCTTCGTATTCTTTATACCAGTTAGCCGCGTAAGTCAATTCTCCACTGTAGATGTCTCTTATCTTTTTGATGATTGCTCTCCATCGCTCTGGCTTTTGGACTGTGGCTTGATGTAGCTCTGTGCCGATGCAGAGTGCCTCCATGCCGCTGTGCTCTGCTACCTTGGCGTAGTGCAGGATCATACGCTCATACTTACCAAACCATTCGTCCCAGTCTGCTTCGGACTTCATTTCTAAATCTGATCTCCACTTACCATTGGCATTTCTGATCCAGATGTGAGGTTTGAGCATGGTCTTGATGCCTTGAGCCTGCGCTAGTCTGGTCGTTTTCATGAGGCCGCGATCTGCCTCTCCCCACCATACCCGTATGGTCTCCATTTTCAGGTCGGGGTTATGGATGCCGTCCTGCCAGGCGAAGGGAGTCTGTGACAACCAGTTCGCACCAGTCTCAGCCAGATCGACAAGATTATGCATGCTGATGGAGTCACCACCTACCCAGCATACCCCTTTCTTGGAGGGGATGTGGCTGTAGTCTAGGGTCGCTGATTCCTTAGTCGATATGCTGCGCTGGCATCCGACGACCCATAGGCATAGTGCTAAGAGGTAGTATCTCATCAAGCTTGATTTGATTCTTCTTTCTTTTTCCAATACCTCATGAGTCCCATGAGGTCTGCCATAATAGCGCCACCATTGACAAAAGTATCTATGGCTTCAGTCGATAGATTTTGCTCAGTTAAGAAGCGCCGGACAAAGGCTGCAAATTCTGGCAATACTTCGGCGGGTGGCACCCCTTTTTCATGGTAGGGCTTGACGAATGCTGAAAATGAAGTCAGCGCGTGCTTAAGGGCTGCCATATGATCTCCTACTTGATCTACCTTAGCTCCGTGGGTCACGTAGTAGGTATCTATTGCCTTGATGGACAGGACCTTATCAATGCTGGAAATCCATAGGTCAATGTTGATATCTGGCGGAGGGCAGGGTGGGATGACTGCTCCTTCTGGATGCTTTATACCGGCCAGATCACCAGTGAATAGATATGAGTCAAGCTGCCATGCGGTATGGTGCTTCGCGTGTCCAGGCGTATGATGAGAGATAAAGTTAAGGCCGAGTACTTCTCGAGATTCGCCATCTTCCATTACGCAGAATTGGTCAGCGGGGATGGGGCGCAGCGTACCCCACATCCGGTCCATCTCCTTCCCATAGATCATCTTAGCGGATGCCAGTAGACGAGATGGATCGTGGAGATGCTTAAATCCGAGTGGGTGGACGTAGATCTTAGCTCCATGCTCTCCAAAGCACCAGGCACCACCGGCGTGGTCTAAGTGGATATGAGTAAGAAATACGTGCTTCACATCTTCTTTGCGGTAGCCATGATCCGCCAGACCTTTTGTCAGTGCTTCTAAGCACGAGTGTGGTCCAGACTCCACGATGATCGGCCCTGATTCGGTCTTGATCAGGAAGGAATAGATGTCTAATGCGTAGCCGTTGAATTTTAGGTCAATGGGATGGATGGAGTAACTCATGAATGGATTAATTTTCTACGACAAATGTATCACTCTTAGACCACATCAATGCAGCTTAGGTCGCGTGCAGATGGATAATCACACGATAAAAAAGACAAAATTTCTACCTTTCGAGATCATATATAATTTATGATAATGAATATAATATTGAGGGTCAATGAGTATCGATTACACAGTGAATCTCGATTGATAAATTATTGATTATTAGACAGTTAATTATTTGAATTACCTATCTTCACTTCTTGATCCTAAGTACATAGACCTAAATCTAATCGGGCTAATTATGCCCTCGACAGACAAACTTTTATAATATCGCGATACCTGAGTATGAAAAAGAAATCAATTAATGCTGTGATTGCTGCTCTCATTGTGACTGCCTTAGTCACTTTCTCAACTGGTTTTGAGGCAGTAGAATCAAATAACTTATTAGAATGCCCGCCAGATGCGACGTTTGATCCTGATGCCTTACTGGACAGCAGCACAGGTATGTATGTCGTAAATCTTTCTGACTTAGTGACTAATGATCAAGGGACAGATCTCTGTATGCTTAGGTCCGTGGACTTTGATTTTGGTCCAGCTACCTTGCCTGATGGAGATACTATATTTGTCAATGAGAATCCAGCCTATCGGTTTAACAATGGCTGCGACTCTTCTGGAGACCGCCTCTTCTCTGAGCAAGATTCTGCGGGTAATACCATCAATGTCGATACGATATTATTCGTCCTGTGTGAATCGACACTCCGCTTTTGCGAAAATGAACTTGGTGTAAGAGATATTACCATAATAGAATCTCAGGATGGTGTGAATATCGACACCTGCCGCGTCCAGATCACTTTAGGAAGTGCCATCAATACAGGAGAAGAAGAGCCTAATGAAGAAAACCCGAATATGCCTGATGGCAATCCCACAGCTGTATTTAATCCCAGTCTCGCCTGTACTTTAGAGGGGCAGACTGTCAGTGTGAGATCCACTTTTCAGGACGCTGATACGAATGACGGATCAGAGAGTGTGATACTGAATGATAGTTCTCTAGTCGTGATGGCCGAAGGGTCTGCAGAACTCGTCTCTGTATCAGACATATACGATATTGATTTTAAATCTCAAGCGATAGAATTCACTTGGAATCAGACCGGTAGCATAGGACCCAGAACCATCAGAGCAGGTCAGTTCTACAGATTCTACATAGATCTCGGTGCCGATGTGAATGAGGTCACGCTTGCCGAAAGAGATGAGATCCTTTCAGGAGGATTCCCCGCGATTAATTTATTAGGTCAAAACACCTTAGTCGTAGAGTGGGGCGAAGGTCAAAGCATTGGAGAGAG
The DNA here is from genome assembly GCA_937929945.1 of uncultured Saprospiraceae bacterium. Taxonomy (GTDB): domain Bacteria; phylum Bacteroidota; class Bacteroidia; order Chitinophagales; family Saprospiraceae; genus CALFUK01. Next base: position 29,835 of record CALFUK010000012.1, on the reverse strand, counting down.
CTTTAATGCGGTGATTAACCTCACGCTGATCGGATGTATGGAGGATAACCCTGATATGGGAGGTGGGCAAGATACAATGGTCGTCACGCCAGTGGACACGATGGTCGTTACTCCAGTGGATACGATGGTCACTGTACCCATGGATACGATGGTCACCATGCCAGAGCCGACCGATCCAGTGACGGATACAGGCTTTGACTGTCCCGATGACTTAGCTTTCACCTTTGATATTACAGCCTTGGCTGACAGCACCATCACGACAGCTTCCGTCGACAGTCCTACAGAGACAGCAGATGTACTGTCCTTTGATCTATCGGGTAATCCATCTACGATTGATACCATCAGATCCACAGATACAATACTTGTGATCGACAGCATGTTTGTCGCCGACAGCATCATGATTATGGACACCTCTTTAGTTTTTACCACTACGATGACCTTTGATACCAGTGTGGTCGGTACGGATACCATCAGCAGTACGGTGACAGTCTTTGAGCTTGATTCTATGTTTCTGAGGACCGACTCGATCATCAGGTTTGATAGCGTGGCCACCATGGATTCTGCTTTCGTGGTAACACAGGTATTGACAGGTGTTGACTCCAGTGTGGTGAATGATACGATGCTTGTTACAGATTCTATTTTTACTATAGATAGTATGCTCGTCATCGATACGATGATGATGCCTGATACGATTATAAGCATTGATTCTACAATGTTTACCATTGTTACTAATGAAGTCATCGGGGGTATGGATCAGTTAGATTCCATATTTAGAGTGGATACGATCATCAGTTTTGATACGACCTCATTTGTCATAGACAGCATGTTTACACCAGATAGCATGTTCGTCAGAGACACCATGTTTGACCTGGACAGCATGATGATCATCGACTCCATGCTGGTGATGGATAGTGTGTTGTCATCTATTGATACCATGATTATGGTAGATACTATGACTATGATACAAGATGTATTCGTTGGGTTTGACACCATTATGGGTATGGATACCATGATCGTTATGGACACGATATTCATGATGGATACCACCTTCGTCAGCACCAGTACCTTTGACTCCAGCTTCGTGGTGAATCGCAGCTTTGAAAGGGTAGACTCCATGGACGTGATCACGATGAATACTGTCATAGATAGCATGTTTATGCTGGACAGTATGTTGGTCGGTCAGGGTGGATTTAGAGTAGATACAGTCTTTACTCTGGTAGATGTATTTAGCGTGGACAGTGTGGCTATGATGGATACCACGACGATATTTCAGAGCATCATCACGGTGGATACGATGAGTACGACAGATTCGATGCTCGTTATTACGACGACTAAAATACCTGATAGTGTATTGGTCATACAGAATATCATAGCGTCGATTGACTCCAGTATCATGACCAGTAGTATGACAGTCTTTGACTCTACATTTACAGCGGATACGATGTTCGTTCTTGATAGTGTATTCGTCATGGATACGATGATTCGGATCGACTCGACCTTCCTGATTGATAGCATGGAAGTCATGGACACTGTCACCATAGTGACTGATGTATTTGATATTGATACATCAGCTGTGATGGTGGATAGTAGCTTTGTGATTGATAGTATGCTCGTGGATAGTGTATTCGTCATCGATAGTATGACCTTAGTCATTGATACCATTCTGACGCTGGATAGTAATTTCGTGAGGACTGATACCTCTATTGTAATCAATACCATCTTTGCAAGAGATACGACCCTCACCATTGACACAATGACAACAATTGTCACCACCGCATCTCAGGATTCAGTCCCAGTGATCAGCCAGACATTCGTTGGAGTTGATTCAGCTGTGGTATTTGATACCATTCTCACCTTAGATACCACCTTTACGCAGATGAGTGTCTTCAGAGAAGCTGGAGGATTTGTACGAGACAGCTCCATTGTAATTGAAAATTCTGAACGGATTGTTTTTGATCTCTTGGCCATGAATGGAGATACGGTATGTGGTAATCTTATCGCAAGAGAAATTAGTGATCTCAATATGCTCAACTATACATTGAGATGGAACGCTGCTGCCTACGGCTACCTCAGCTGTAATAACGGCTTAGTGGCAGGCATAGGCTGTGATATAGCTACTGTAGATGCTGATAATGGGTCCATCTCAGGTGCCTATAGCTCTGATAATGCTGTCACCCTGAGTAGTGAGAGTGTGATAGCACAGTATTGCTTCACGGTCTTGGATGAGGATATTGAGACTCCGATCCCATTCACCATTACGCAGTCATTTAATAATGCAGCGACAAGGATAGATACTCAAATAGACGTAGCTACCAGCTTGTCATTGTCAGATCTCGGCATCCAAGCAGTAGAGACAATCACTGCGAATGGACAGGACATCCTGGTGAATCGATGTCTCGTGTACGCAGCGAATTTTGATGCAGGAAGCGTGAATCCTGGTACGGGAGAGATCGCATTTGGATATGTCGAAGGCTGTAGTCCTGATGGCATGGTCAATGGTATCAGCTTCGCGGTCTGTCAAGAAACCATAGAAGTATGCTGTGATGAGATCGGTGCTAAGGAAGTGGTGGTCGTGACACGTAGTCAGGAAGGCATCATCAGCCAGTGTCGCATCGATGTGGATATCACCGATAACAATCGATTCTGTAATCCATTGATTTCATTTGAATGCAGTGATGATATTGTGAGTATACCCGTGACTGATCTTGGAGCAGCGGGAGACGGACAGTTTACTTTAGGACTGTCAGATCTGGGAGTCACGACTAATGCGGATGATTACTGCATCATCAGGACCGTAGATTTCAATGCCGGAGCTGTCACCCTATCTACGGGAGATGTGGTTATGGTAGATGGAGAGGTAGCTTATACAGCAGCTAATGCCTGTAGTGTAGATGACGAATTTATAGAAAGTATACTTAACCAAGATGGATCCATCAGAGAAGAAAGGACACTGCCTTATGTCCTGTGTAAATCGACTCTTACCTTATGTTGTGAAGACTTAGAGGGAGTAGCTGTCACGGTCGTGACTAAGGATGGTGATGCGGTTTCAACATCCTGTAGGACGACTGTGAGCGTATTCGATCCGTCAGTCGCCATCGCATGTGGTCCACTCAATATCCAGTGTGTAGATGATGTCAATGCAGCGGAAAATAGACCTGAGATTACTGGTGCTGGCTTATGCAGTTTCACAGCTGAGCTATCATTCATAGATAACTCTACGGAGATAGATACATGTGGCTTAGGTACGATCAGTCGGACCTGGTACATCGACTCTAATGCCAATGGGGCTGTCGATAGTATCGAGACCAGCTGTACTCAGTTGATCACCATATCAGCAGAGGATGCCTTTGACCCTCTGACGATCAGATGGCCGGCGCCGCGCAATGGTAGCTCACTAGCAGGTGTCAGGCTGACCTGTGCTGACAGTACGACTGTGAGCGAAGAAATCGTAGACAACATATTTTTAGGAGATCCAGTCATCTGTTCTAATCCTGATGATGGATTTGGCACGGCGACGTGGTGCGAATCCAGCTGTGATTTATTAGCCTACTCCTCAGAGATAGATTCAGTGGTGAATCAATCAGGCGCTTGTGTCCAAGTATTTGTACGGCATACGATCATAGACTGGTGTACATACACCGCTCTTGGTCGTCCAGATGATGGAGCAGATGATCTTGCTGCTATGAATTTTGAGGCAGTCGAAGATCTTAGGAATGGATGTGAGTCCTGCTCAGGAGATGGCTCATTGACCTATGTGCGGTATGTTCCTTCGCGAATTTCCAGAGATGGTATCTATACCTATGAGCAGATCATATCGCTTGATGATGACTCAGAGCCAATCATTAATGCGCCTGATACCCTCATTGTTAGTACTGATAGAGAATTAGATAGTAATGGTAATCCGCTCGGTTGTTCAGGCATAGATTCTCTGACCATATCAGCATCTGATGTATGTGGTGCTTCGGAGCTAAGTGGCGACTTGGATTGGAGAGTAAGAGTGAGGAATTTTATTGGCTTCCCCGTATTTGATGATGAAGGCTTGAGTGAGTATAATTTCACTGGTTCAGAGTTTACATTGAGCACCCGATCAGGAGATGAAGGCTTTGTCTATTTTGTACTGATCGAAGTGACTGATGCTTGTGGCAATAAGGCCTCGAAAGTGACGACCATTAGATTCGATGATGTCACTCCTCCGACGCCTATATGCCTGTCTACTTCACCAGTCGTAGCTGTGGCAGATAGTATGTCTACGACCATTGTCGCTTCTGACTTCAATCTGAATAGTATCGATAACTGTACGGTGCCTAATAATCTCCGATACAGCATAGTCCCTCGAGATGTCACACCGATTAATCCGAGAGAAGTCGCATTCTCGACACAGAGGTCGATTGAAATAGAATGTGAAAATGTGGATACCTCCAGATCATTTGATATATGGGTCTGGGATTCTTCCAGAAATGGAGCTAAGTGTGAGATCGATATCAGAATTCAAGCGGACTGCAGCGCTCCTGTAGATACATCAGGTATGGGCCCCGGTATGGTAGACAGTAGTGGTGTATTCATCACAGGTGCAGTGACGACTCTATTAGGAGAAGTTCTGTCTGATGTAGCCATTACGCTTCTTAATGCTGATACCACACAAGTAGAATTTTCGAGAATGACCCAATCTGCTAATGACGGATCGTATGTCTTTAATAACAATGCGCTATTCCAAGATTACAGACTGAGTGCAGCATATGACGATCAGCTATTGAATGGGGTGACCACATTGGATTTAGTGCTGATTCAGAAACACATCTTAGGCAGTGAGCTATTAGACAGTCCGTTCAAGGTCATTGCAGCAGATGCGGATGCGAGTAGCTCCGTATCGGTCAGTGATATTATAACCTTCAGAAACGTGATCGTCGGTAATGTCAATCGCTTTCCAAACAGTGATAGCTGGGTCATCATCCCTGCTGGTCAAACATTTGCCGATACGCTATCACCATGGCCACTTCAGACGGTCATCAGCATCAGTAACTTGGAAGAGAGTCTGGATAATCAAAACTTCATAGCCATCAAAGTAGGTGATGTCAATGGCACTGCCTCACTCCAAGGCTTCGGGAGAACAGAAATCAGGACTAGTGAGGCACCAGTCGAATTCCATATAGAAGATAGATATCTGACCAAAGGAGAGACTGCTACCATAGAAGTATCTGTGAGCGACGCTAAACACTTATTAGGCTTCCAGCTTTCACTAGAGCACGCAGGTCTGGACTATGCAGCGAGTGGCAGTGAGGTGCTGGGCTGGGGAGCTTCTAACCTGAATAATCAGGCGGCATCAACTCGAATCAGTTGGAATGATACCAGAGCTATCTCGGATGATCAGGCATTATTCTACATAGACTTCAGAGCGACTGAGTCTGGTATGCTGAGTGATATGCTTCGGCTTTCACTGGAGGATATTGTATCTGAAGCATACCAAGGCGAAGATTTAGCAATACATGAGATCACACTGGTCTTTGATGAGCCGCGTACTGATGTATTTGCTGTGAGTCAGAATCAGCCAAATCCATTCGCAGATAATACGGTGATCAATATCTCTGTACCTTCTACAGGTATGGTAGAGACCACGGTCTTCGATGTCAGTGGAAAGCTGCTGCACAAAGAGACAGCTCTCTTAGGGCAGGGTCAGCATACAGTCGTGCTCAAGGCAGACGATCTACTATCATCTGGTATCATGTACTACCAAGTCCGATACGATGATCAAGTAGAGACACGTAAGATGATCTTGCTGAAATAGTGAGCTAATCGAAAGATAGAATTAATCAATAAAAGAGCCGACTCACACTGATGAGTCGGCTCTTTTTTTGTGGATATGTCTAAGAAGCACAAAACGTTCATGGTACAGGTGCTAATGTATGGACACAGTACTTTTATTTTTAATACCTTTGTACTACCCGTGTTAGACTCAATGCTACTTAATAAATTAAAAGGAGGTTCTCCTTTTCCTTTCTTAGTATAATTTTTATTTTTCAAATTAAAACGTAGAGCTTTTCGCGGGCACATTAATTCACATTAATCGTGTTCTCAATGGATATTAAATCAATTTTCATTCTTGTGTGTCTGCTCGTGTTTGCATCTGCAGCTGATGGCCAGATGTATGATGACTATTTAGGAGATGGTCATGATGTGGGCATCACTGTGACTTCTTCTAGAACTACTAGTGGCAATCTTCCACAGCATACTGTCACAGGTAGCAAACACATCATTGATTTAGAAGGTGCCTCTAGGTTTTTATCTCAGGCCACCATGGGAGCTAATTATGAAGCATTAGAGCAGCTATCCCAGTCTAATATTGAGACGTGGATCAGCACGCAAATGAATATGACTCCTAACTCATTTGCTGCAAAATATATAGAAGTCTTCAACGATGCGAATACGATCATCAATAATGATGATGATCGTACAGATTATATGAGCTATACTTTCTATGAAAGCTTATTTGAAAATCCAGACGTGTTGCGTCAGAAGATTGCCTTCGCACTGAGTCAGATATTCGTGATATCACCTACGAATAGTACGCTCAATAATAGAGGATTCTCCGCATCAAGTTACTATGATGTATTGTATCTCAATGCATTTGGCAATTACAGAGACTTACTGATGGAGGTGACTATGCATCCTGCCATGGGTATCTATCTCAGCCACTTTCAAAACCAAAAAACTGACTTAGTACAAGGCACATCTCCTGATGAGAACTATGCAAGAGAAATCATGCAGCTTTTCTCCATAGGCTTATTCGAGATGAATAATGACGGCACACATAAGCGGGACGCTGATGGCAACTCAATCCCCACCTATGATATCGAAGATATACAAGAAATAGCGAAGGTATTCACTGGCCTCTCTGGGGGCGATGTGAGTGTCCCTGGCTCACCACACACATTCGGCAGATCCGTGTCTTCGTATGATCTTACAGTGCCTATGAAAATGTTTGAGGACTACCATGATAAAAGTGAGAAAATCATGATCGATGGTACGGTTCTGCCAGCTGGCCGCGCTGGTATGGATGATATCAATGATGCCATTGATATCCTGTATGAACATGATAATGTGGGGCCTTTCATCAGCATTAGACTTATCCAGCAACTAGTGAAATCTAATCCAACACCCGCCTATGTAAATCGGGTAGCCACCGTCTTCAATAATAATGGACAACAAGTGAGGGGTGACATGGGCGCCGTGATAAAGGCCATCCTGCTAGACCCAGAAGCGAGAGAATGCAGCTGGATAGATGACGTCAAAAGCGGAAAACTCTTACAGCCTATGGAGCGGCTGACTAATTTATTCCTTGCTTTTGATATCGCTACACCATCGGGAAGATTTTATTGGAAGGATGAGTCTACTCTGTTTCCAAGAGTGCAGCAATCGTTTCTGGCTTCTCCTACGGTGTTCAATTTTTTTTCTCCCTTTTATGCGGAGAAAGATATCGTACAGGCCAACGAAATGATATCTCCAGAATTTCAGATACTGCATAGTACTACGGGCATTCACTACCTGAATATCGTAGAAGGAGCACTAAAGAGACGACCTTTTGATAATTACACTAGACCTAGTGCTGATAATGAGGGCTTGAGAAATAATACCAGTGATGCGCCTACTTTAGATCTTACTGATGAGATCAATCTGTATAATACTATGGGGCTGTCAGCACTCATAGATCGCCTGGATATCATACTAAGCCGAGGCCAGCTATCAGCGGAGGTCAAAACAATCATCATGGACACCATCAACCAAAATAGTAATACACTCAATTTTTATGGTGCTGAAAATGCAGTAGTTGATGCCATCTACTACATCATGATATCACCTAATTACATAATTCTAAAATAGCGACATGGGAAAACATCATCACCATCATAACAGGAGAGACTTTCTCAGCTCTTTAGGTCTGGGCTGTGCATCCGTGGGAGCTACCACACTACTCTCTGGTATTACTAATATGGGCCTGCTACATGCAGCTGCCTCCGCTAATAGAAGCTGGGTGAATACACCTGTCAATGGTAACTATAAGGCTCTGGTGTGCATCCTGCTGGCTGGCGGAAATGATAGCTTCAATACCTTGATACCCACAGACAGTAGCTCTTATAACGAGTATGCCGCTGTGAGAACTAATGTGGCTATTCCAAAGGCAGATATACTACCGCTGAATCCGTTGAATTCTAATGGAAGATCACTCGGATTACATCCTAGTCTGAGCAAAACAAAAGCACTATTCGATCAGGAGAAACTCTCTCTGATAGCTAATATCGGGGCCATCGTGGAGCCTACATCATTAAATGATTTTAATATTGGTAACAACCTACCAGTAGGGCTCTTCTCTCACTCAGATCAACAAAATCACTGGCAGACCTCTGTACCGCAAGACAGAAATGCAGTGGGCTGGGGAGGAAGACTGGCTGATATCTTGAGTCAAAATAACATGAATCAAGATATCTCCATGAATATATCCCTTGATGGACTGAATCAGTTTCAGACAGGCAATACAGTGCAGCCTTTTGCCATACAAGATGTTGGAACAGGTAGTGTAGCCATCACTGGCTCTGATAGCAATAGCTTCTATCAGTCAATGAAACGACAGACATTAGATAATATCTTAGATGTGTCGTATCAGAATGTTTTGGAGCAAGCCTACTCCAATTCTATTGTCGGGTCGAAAAGTAACTCTCTATCATTTGGTTCAGCCATTGCATCAGGTACGCCTATCTCGACCATATTTGGATCAGACAAACTGTCCTCTAGACTCAATATGGTAGCCAGGACAATCGCTGCTAGAGATACTCTGGGAGTCACCAATCAAACATTTTTTGTTCAGTTGGGAGGATTTGACACTCATGATGACATCATCAATGAGCACGCCCTACTATTATCTACTCTGGATAATGCCATGCATTCCTTTTATTCTGCCATGGAAGAATTAGGTCTGGAAAATGATGTCACCACTTTCACTATTTCTGACTTTGCCAGAAAACTAGTCTCCAATGGTGATGGCTCAGACCACGGCTGGGGGGGACACGCCATGGTCATGGGAGGTGCCGTCCAGGGTAAAAGGATTTTTGGCCAATACCCTGATCTCTATCTTGGAAATCCTCTAGATACAGGAGCAGGCAGAATCATTCCTACCACATCTTGTGATGAATATTTTGCTGAATTAGCTCTCTGGTTTGGTGCTTCTTCAGGAGATCTCACTGAGATTTTACCCAACATCACTAATTTTTACGACCCGTCATCTTCTACCATGCCTATTGGTTTTATGAGCTAAAATGAAATTATAAATGAGTCAAATGTCAACTGTAATCATATCCCGCCTGCGTACTACATCAGTCTTTCTAGCATTGATGTGCATGCTAGCCGTAAGCTCACAAGCACAGCAACAGTGCCTGGAGGATAACAATGTGTGGGAGGATAGCTGGGTGTCATGTCTGAAGGTGATTAATCCCAACCCAGTGCATGGCATTAGTAATTGGATAGCCTTTGAGTTTGATCAAGCTGAAGCGATAAATGATATCTGGATATGGAATGCCAATAGAACCAACGAAAGTCAATACGGGATTAAAGACATGGTCATAGATTATTCTGAGGATGGTGTCACTTGGATTTCACTGGGCTCATTTGTCTTGCCACAAGCTGATGAATCTGCGACATATGCTGGTGTCAAAGTCACCGACATGGGTGGGCAGTTTGCCAAGAAAATCTTAATTACGGCAAAATCAAGTTACACTAATATATTCTGTGTGTCACTAAGTGAAGTGCGGTTTGATATTGATCATACAGCGTGCTATGGCACGAAAGATGTCTGTGGTGTCTGTGATGGCCCTGGGGAGATCAGCTGGTATGCTGACACGGATGGAGACGGGCTGGGAGATCCCACAAAGGCTATCATCCAATGCAATCAGCCGCCTAACTATGTGGATAATGACGATGACCAATGTGATAATGGTCTCTATGGCTGGGATGTCATGGGAGCCCTCTTTGAAGATAATGGCTGCACCGGCTGCCACGGTAATAATGGATCAGGTGGTCTCAGCCTCACATCCTATGATGCAATGATAGCTGGAGGTAATAAATGTGGCCCTGGTATTCTGACACCCAATAACCTAGTGGGCGTGATCACAACCGCTGGCTTTGTGGGATGTGGTACTCCCATCAGAGGCAACAGTATGAATTCTCGTGTGGGTGGAGCAATGGATAGTGATGAGCTAGCTATGATCCAATCTTGGATCAATAGTGGAGCGCCTGAGTATTGTGCCTGTCCTGTAGGATCTCCTGATAGTGATGGAGACGGACACTGCGATGCGATTGATTTCTGCCCTGGTTTTGACAACGATCTTATTGGTACAGCTTGTGATGACGGATTAGTCTGTACGATTGATGATAGATACAATGATTCATGTAACTGTGAGGGGACACCCACAGCCGATTCTGATCAAGATGGTATCTGTGATGCTACAGATCAAATGCCTAATGATCCATGTACTGCGGATGGAGTATTGGGTCTCCCAGAGCCAGCAGGATGGACAGCCCTGCCCACAAATGATTGTGATGGAGATGGTATCACTGTAGGTGTGGGTGATCTAGATGATCTGGTGCCATGTATAGATGAGAATGGATATGATCCTACACCTAGCTGCTTTTGCCCAGCTGGTACCATGACAGCGGGAGGCACATATGTCTCCAATGTGGGTGTTCCCAATCGGCCAGAACTAGCAGGTGGATTAGCTAATGGTCAACCATCTGGAGTTGTTGGAAATTTTGATGAGTTAGTGATAGAATTTCCATATTTAGAAATAGGGGAGGTCATTTGTTTTACCATTGGCTTCAACGATGTAGATGGAGCTGTCAAATTCAATGTGAATGGACTTGGAAATTACTTTTTTGATAATGTCTCCGGAGATACTAATTATTCGGGTTATGAATATTGCTTTGAGGTATTTCAAGAAGGTGTGCAGACGGTAGCTGTATCAAGATCAGGAAAGGGCACTCTGGTTGTGGATGGCTCTAGATATAACTACTGTCCCTGTGCCGTAGCTGATCCAGCATATAATACACCCAGCTGCCAGTGCAGTGCTAATACTACTACAGGAAGCGCAGTATATAGTAGTGCCCAAGGCATCAATAATCCAGCTAATGCTGGAGGAGTTCCAGATGGTACTATGACAGGATCAATATCAGGAAATAATGATATACTGAATCTGACTACGCCAGACATGGAAGTTGGGGCAGAAATATGCCTCACTGTAGGTTTTAGCTCTGGTATCGGAAGAGTTGATTTTGATGTAAATGGTAGCTCATTTTATATCTATAATCAGACGGGCGACGCAAATTTTGAACCACAGCAGTTGTGCTTCACGGCTTCCTCATCAGGTCCTCAGGCCATTAAGATTCAAGATGGTGGATTAGGAGTGATTAGAGTGGATGGACTGACATATTCATACTGTACTCCATGTACGCCCCAATCACCAGATACAGATATGGATGGCATCTGCGACCAGAATGATGTGTGTCCTGATTCTGCGCTCAATGATAGCGATCATGATGGCATTTGTGATGACCTAGATATTTGTGCGGGCTCTAATGATACGATTGATTCTGACGGTGATGGTATCCCCAACGGCTGTGACATATGTCCCGGCTTTGATGATGCCGTGGATACTGATGGAGATAATGTCAGCGATGGCTGTGATGTCTGTGCAGGCTTTGATGATGCAGTCGATTCAGATGGTGATGGTATTCCTGATGGCTGTGATAATTCGCCCTGTCTGAACTTCATAGCTGAGCTCACGTATGATCTGATCCGATCAGATCGACGGGCTAGAATCAATATCCAGTCAAACGGAATCATCCAGCCTGCAAATAATATAAGCTATAGAGCAGGTACAAGTATCGTACTCAAAGAAAGTTTTGAAGTCAAGTTGGGCGCTATCTTCTTAGCTGATATAGAAGCCTGTAATTAAGGATTCATTTTTTTACACTGCAGTAAGTGTACTGTTGGCTTCATTGATTTTGTCATACTTTGTAAAGTAAATCGTCATGATCAATGAAGCCAATAAATATAAACACATCATCCAAGTAGCGTAGGGAATAACAACATCAAGATCGAACCAGCCCTGGTACCACCATATGAGAGTCAGCCCGAGTCCTGCCTTAATCACTTCTACTGGCAGTGCCAGAGAGTGTCGATCCATCAGTGTGGTAGCACTGAATATGGATACCATCACAAATGTGACATAAAGCACGATGGCTGTAAAATCAAAAGTGACAATAAAACTCAAGATGTAATAGATCAATAGGTTATGTGCAATCAGCTGAGTCCAAGACCAAATATGAAGTGCTCGTGAAGCTGAGGTTTGATATTTTTTTCGCGCATGCACATCTTCTGTCATCGTTAGGGGGTACTTTTCTGTGACGTCCGCTGGCCGCCATCCAGTCGGCATAAACCATATTCTCAATTTGTCCCTGTAGCTTTTAGTCAGCCAGGCATCTTTCATCAGCAGCCAGAGGTGCATGAAGTTGATGATCAGCGGGTTCCATGTTTCTGCTGGCATCTTAGTGCCATACACAGGGGGCTCGGTATCCAGCTCCTCTTGGAAAGTCCCAAACCACTTATCCCAGATGATAAGCACTTCAGAGTAGTTTTTATCAATATAGATAGGATTAATCGCATGATGGACTCGGTGGTGAGAGGGCGTGACCAGGATGTGCTCTAAGAATCCCATCCGCTTGATGACTCTGGTATGATACCAGAACTGAGAGAATAAGTGTATGGGAGCTGCCACAGCTATCACCTCAGCAGGGATGCCAATGAATGCCATCGGAACGTATAGGAAGAAGTACACACCCACAAAACCACTGACCGTTTGACGCAGGGCACATGCGAGATTATACTCCTCACTGCTGTGATGTATGATGTGTCTATTCCACATGATATTGACTACGTGATTAAATCGGTGTGACCAGTATCCAGCGAAGTCTAATCCGATGAATGTCATGAAATATAAAAGTAGACTCGACTTTATTTCAAATAATGCGAGGTGATCCACCATCCAGGTATAGCTTACGATGACAATAGAAAGACCCAGTAGACTCTTAAGCGTATTCGTCAATCCAGAACTTAAGCTCGAAATCGTATCCATTGATCGATATACCTTCATGCCCATGATTCGGGCTATGATTGCCTCTATGATGATCAATAAGACGAAGCCAGGGATGATATATGTTAAGATTTGAGCATAAGCTTCCATAGACGAAAATTATATAAATTCTGACCTTGTGAGACGATGCAAGGGTGTATGCCATCTAAAATTAATCCGTTTTCTCGACTTATCGGCACACAAGTATCTGATAATTTAGCAGAGTGTCTTGGGCAATAAGTAGCCTCCGTAGGATATTGGTGTATTATTTGTATTATTAATATGTTATACTCCAAAATCTAATCAAATGAGCCGACTTTTCGTAATATCTGTTTGCATATGTTGGGCAGTAGTCATCAGTGCTCAAGAAGAACTGAACTGTGAAATACTCCGAGTCTCTGATGTCACCTGCTTTGGAGGCTCAGATGGCCAGATGTCAGTAGATAGTAATGCCGAGCTCGACTCACTGGATATAGCCTGGAGCAGTGGTGATACCTTACCCACGATCTCGTTACTTCCAGCTGGTAGTTATAGTGTCACGCTGACCAACATCAGGGGAGACCAGAGTATTTGCTCAAGAGTCATCACACAGCCAGATTCATTTATCGTAGATATTCAATTAGAGTTTCAAAGTGAATGCAGTGCTACAGCTAATGTAGTGGGTGGAACCTCCCCTTATAGCTATAATTGGGATGGCCAATCGGATACTATGGAAATGATTGCCATTACGAGTCCGACGAGTATCACAGTGACGGATGCTAATGATTGTGAGGTCACAGATATAATCGATGATGCAGAGTACGCAGCTAGCTGCGGAGACTGTACAGATGGAATCCAAAATAGAGATGAAGAAGGGATTGATTGTGGTGGTGCAGCCTGTGATCCCTGTGCTATATTGGTAGCAGACTGCACAGATGATAAGCTACCGGGGGATCCCTGTGATGATGGCAATGCAGCTACGCCTGTGGATATTTTATCCCCGAGCTGCGAGTGTCTTGGGAGAGAGTTGAATTATACCATTTCTATTCTTGATTTTAATAATACTGGAAATGTAGGTGGTATGGCCTGCATAAATATCATGATCTTCGAAAACGTGACGAACAATCTATTAGCTGATATTCCTCTGAATATCATCATCGATGGAGTTCATCCCGATACCATCATTGCAGTTAGTTCTGAGGATGGCATGGCAGAATATTGCTATGAGCTAAGCGAAATAGGCGAGGATTTCATCCAGATCAAAACCAGTGATAACCTCTTCAGTACTACACTATCAATAGGAGCACCAATACTAGATACCATAGACATGCTTGACTCATTAATGGTAGATACGATGGCGATGGTAGATACAATGATGATCGTTGATACGATGGCAATAGTAGATACGATGGCAATGGTAGATACAATGGCGATGGTAGATACAATGGCGATGGTAGACACAGTGATGATGGTAGATACAATGGAGATGGTTGACACGATGGCGATGGTAGATACAATGATGATCGTTGATACGATGGCAATGGTAGATACAATGTCGATGGTAGACACAGTGATGATGGTAGATACAATGGAGATGGTAGATACAATGATGATGGTAGACACAATGATGATGGTAGATACAATGGAGATGGTAGACACGATGACGATGGTAGATACTCTGACGATGGTAGATACGATGACGATGGTAGATACTCTGACAATGGTGGATACGATGATGATTGTCGATACGATGGCAATGGTGGACACGATGACAATGGTGGATACCATGATGATAGTAGATACAATGATGATGGTGGACACGATGGTTATGGTGGACACAATGACAATGGCAGATACAATGATGATGGTGGATACCATGATGATGGTCGACACGCTGACGATGGTGGATACGATGACTGTGATAGATACAATGACGATAGATTCTACTGCTATGCAAGACTCACTGATAATCATGGATAGCTTGGTGACTTTATCGGGTCAAATAGCTACTGACATAGGCAGAGCCATTCCAGATGTAATGCTCCGCCTGACGCCTAATCAGTTTGATACTAGCTATACAGCAGTATCAGATTCTTTTGGAATGTTTTCGTTTGAGAGTATTAGTGCGAGGGATAATTATTCACTCTTGGGTGACCGCTCAGATTTGCCGATTGATGGTGTTACTACATTGGATATACTGCTCATCCAGCGGCATATTCTGCGCCTGGATACCTTAGAGACACCTTATAAAATGATAGCTGCTGATATTAGTCTGAATAATGAGGTGTCTGTCGTGGATATCATCGTCATGAGAAGAATGATTATCGGCGTGATAGAGCAGTGGAGTCATGGTATCAACTGGCATTTTATCGATGAATCTAGTGAATTCGCTGATCCACTGGATCCTTGGCCATTCTCAATAGGGCGGCAGCTTACGGAATCCAATGCGGATTACAGCGATCAGAACTTTATTGGGGTCAAAATTGGAGACGTGAATAACAGCCTTGAGTCTGAGCAGGAATTAGATGTAGAGACTCGGTCAGACAAAATCATTAGCATAGACTACAGCGAACGAAAAGTGACAGATAACTACTATGCATATAATTTTTCGCTTAAATCAGAACAACCAGTTTTTGGATTTCAGTTTGATGTGAAGGACTTAGAGCAAAGCTTTCTCTCGATACAGCCCGCCCAATTGAACTTTGACAGAACGAATTACTACCTGAAAGACAATCATTTTAAAATGTGCTGGCATGACCCAAATGGTGTGATGCTCAGCGATGACCCTTTATTCACCATCTACACTGAGGATGTTCTTACGATAGAGCAGCTGCAAGACATGTCTAATGAAATATATGTAGGTGCTGGGCTGCAGACTTATGATCTCAGCTTTAATAAGATAGAAGCGGTAGCAGAAGAGCCATTTGCCCTGCATCAGAATGTGCCCAATCCATTTCAATATCAGACGACTATTTCATTCATGATTCCAGAGGCTGATACGGCTGTCTTGACCATATATGATGCATCAGGCAGGCTGATCCGCAGAGATGAATCAAGCTATCCTGCAGGTCTCAATGAGCTGACAATCAGCGAGCTTGAGAGTCGAGGAGTCCATCACTATCAACTCGAATATCGAGGCGAAATTCTTAGTGCTAAGATGATCCAGCTGAGATAATAAAACCCTCCTTTTTAGGTTTAGTAGATACACCGACGACACATGTAGGGTTTACACCATATCATGTGCTCTCACAGGGACTTATCTTTGAGTTCCAGAACATGTCTAAGACCCACACCTGAATTAATTTATTTTCACATTAGACCAAACCGATTCTATGAAGTTGATTGGAACAGCATTCCTGTTATTACTTTTTCATTCCCTATTCGCAACCGATGATATCTGTAATGATGACATTAGAATATCTCATTATAGCGCTGATAATCAGAAGATTATGATGGCTATGACGGGTACAGGCACGGGTAATCCATGTGCTGATATGTTTCCATCAGGATCGGGTACGAGCTCAGGTTCTGGGCATTCGTCCATGGATTGGCCAGATGATGATGTGCCTCTCACTGGATCTGGATGCACCGATCCTAATGCTCATAATTTTTGCCCATATGCCTTAGACGAGAGCGGAGATTGCATTGATTGCCGTGACGGTATTCAGAATGGAGATGAGCTCGGCATAGATTGCGGAGGGATACTGTGTCTTCCATGCGACGACACTGACTTTGATTGTGATGGGATTGTGGACCGATTTGATCTTTGTCCAGGAGTGTCTGATACTTTTGATATCAATCGAGATAGCTTACCTGACTGTTTCCAATTCTTAGAAGACATGCGCTATGACAGCAGCTGGTACTGCAGCCCAGACAGCATCTATATCTGCGACAATGGTGTATCCAGCTGTATTAGTTCCGACTCCCTCTTGGCGCATTTGCAAGATGGCGGATATGTGGGGCCATGTACGCCCTGCGTGGACAGCTTCAGCATAGCAGGATCACTCCGTACTAGATTTGGAGATTTGATCAGTCAGGCAGTTGTGCGAATCGAATCTAACGACACACTCTATCCTCAAGAATTCACCACTGGTCAAAATGGAGTTTATGCATTCAGAGACAATCCAGTTGACCAAAACTTCCGCTTGACAGCCTCTAAGGAAGACCGCTACCTCAATGGTGTGAGCACCAGAGATATCGTGGAGCTGTACTTGATCATTATCGGTAATCTTCGACTCTCCAGCCCCTACTGGTATCTTGCTGCAGATGTGAATGGAGACCAGAGCCTTAGCATTGCCGATATTCAAGAGATCAGAGGGCTGATTTTGGGTAAGTATGACAAATTTCCAAATAACAAAAGCTGGCTTTTCTTTGATGCTGATCAGGCCTTTGCAGACCCATACTCTCCCTGGCCTTTCTTAGACGAGATCATGATCATTGATTTTCAGGGTTCTCAGGACCAGTATGATTTTATAGGTGTGAAGATAGGGGATATGAATGGTGATGCTGATCCTAACTCCAGAAGAAGAAGCCAAATCAGGTATACGGATCAAGTATCTCTGCAAGTGGATGATGCCCTGCTTTCTGCAGGAGATATCCACCAAGTTGATATCCGTGCGACAGACGATATGGATATGGCTGGGATTCAGTTACAGCTGAATCTCTCAGTGTTAGAACTTATGGAAGTCATACCTGCTGCTTTGGACCTGGACGAATCTAATTATCACATAGAAGAAGATATACTCTCATTCAGCTGGACTGGAGAAGTAGATGCACTCGCGGCAGGAGATATCATGTTCTCTCTACTGCTGAGGGCAGATCAGTCTACACCTATTTCAGCTGCGATCTCCTTAGAGGATGCGATAGCGGCAGAGATGTATTCTGTCAGTCTGGGGCAGATAGAGACCCGTGCTGTGGAGCTCGCATTTGAGACAGAATCTAAGATGGAATCACTGGTGGTCACGCAAAATGAACCGAATCCCTTTCATGATCAGACCATCATTCGATACCAAGTATCAGCACCTGCGAGCATCGACATTACCATCACAGATCTATCAGGACGGATGATCTACTCTAGCCAAGATAGCACTGAGCCAGGGACACATGAGATCATCATCAGCTCAGATCAGCTACCTAAGCATGGGATGTATTATTACACCATCAGCAATGGAGAGCAGACCATTACCAAGAAGTTACTAAAGCTATAAGCACGGTTCGAGACAGCTCTTAAGTACATTTCACTATGCAGAGACATAGCTCGAATCTGCTGCTAATATATCATCATGCCTGTCACTCACGAGTCTATGTGTATCTACACATAGACTCATTTGGTATATAGCAGAGCATTCATACTTAGCCGTTCATTGGATGATGGATGCGGTATAGCTTGGATTGATATGCCTCAAAAGTTGAGAAAGCAAGCTGGCTGAAGGAGCATCAAATAGTTATAAATTGATATTTAGTACAGTGCTGATTATCAGGATATTAGGTTCAGATGAAAGGTCTATCGGATGTATCAATAAGACCACGATTAGCTCATGTAAGCGATAAGCAAATGAATTTATGTTAGCAAAGCTTACAAAGACACAGTTCTTTCTAATGAAGAGACAGAAGCGACATTAAAAAAGCCTAAAGCACGCTCTCCAGTCTCCGTATTGGTGATGTTGCTTCGCGTGTTCGCTAAGGGTATGGCAAAGATCCCATTATCGCCGTTGATCATTTGATCCCTAGCTATTTCAAGAAACTGGAATGCGTCAGTAGATATAGAATGAATTTCTACGGCGATGGTCTCTTCTTCCTCCCATGGTATGGGGAGAAATTCTTCATTGACAGGATTCACTAATTCTCTGACAGGAGGGATAAAGATGATGCCATCGACACCAGTCCCTGCATCGAAGGCTGCATCATAAGCTATATTCATCTCACGTGGCCCATTTCTGAACACGCCATTTTTGTATGTCTTGATCCAGTAGGCATCTCCATTACCTTCGAAGTCGCGCGCAAAAAACTGAGCATAGATGCCATCAGGTCCGATGATCTCATTTTCTCTGAGTTCGAATCCGATGGAGTCCACAGCTGGCACACGGTTTTGTCTGGTCGTGGAGCTGTAGCTGCCACCAGCCCAGACTACAGAAAGGGTGAACTCACTACCAGTGCGGCTGATGCTCCCATCAGAGACAGCGTCATAAACGTATCGGCCCTCTTCTTGATGGATGAAGTCATATACCTGCCCGTTCTCATGGGTGACGGACACCTCAGCATCCTGTATTTTTTCTACAAAGTCAGCGACAAAATAATTTTGACTGAGTGACAGGGTGATGACCTGCTCCTTAGCCTCATCGCTGATCCAGGCATCAATGACAAGCTGCGGTGCTGCCTCCTGGAGATCTACATCAATGATGTCTTCGCAAGAATAGATGCTTAAAATTAGTAATGCGTAAAATATTGATTTATAATTAGATAGATGCATAATTTTTACTTTTGTAAGTCAATCCTAAAATGAAAAATTATAAGATACCGATGGTATAAAATTCCCAATCACTGATAATTTTACAGCTTCTGTGTTGATGGCTTGGCCTGGTGATATATCACCCAGCTCTTGCCTGAAATAGATAGAGAATGGATTTCGGCGGCTGTAGACATTATAGATTGAGAATACCCATTCCCCCTTCCATTTTTTGTTCGGCCGATCTTTAGGACCCAAGGTAGCTGAGAAGTCTAGTCTGTGGTAGGTCGGTATTCTCGTATTGTTTCTCGAATCCTGGGCATTGTGAGGGATGACATAGCCTTGCTGCTCGAATCGGGATGTCGGGAAGGTCAGTGGTGTCCCCGAGATCATGGAGAAGGTACTGCTGATACTCCATCGCTTACCTAGCTCGTAGAAACCCGAGAGGCTTAGGTTATGAGTCTGGTCAAATCTTGAGGGATACCATTCATCATTGTTGATTCCGGCTACTTTGCGCTCCGTACGCGCCAGAGTGTAGCTCAGCCATCCAGAGAATCTGCCTTGAGTCTTCTTCATCAAGAGCTCCAAGCCATAGGCTCTGCCATCTCCTTCCAGAAGGTCACCTTCTAGTAATTCATTTAGTAGTAAGTCTGAGCCATCGATGTAGTCTACCAGCTGGTCATAGTCTTTATAGTATGCTTCTGCTGAGAATTCATAGCTATCATCTTTAATGTTTTGGAAAAAACCGATTGCGAATTGGCTGGCCTTCTGCGGCTGGATATTATTGGTGCTGGGCGTCCAGATATCTACCGGTGTCGAGGCGGCGGTATTAGAGATAAGATGGATGTACTGCGCTGTTCTCATGAAGCTGGCCTTGACTGAGCTAGACTCACTGAAGACATAGTTCAGAGACAGACGAGGCTCGAAGGCACTGTGCCGCTTGATGGACTCCCACTGATCGAATGTCTGTGCACCTGTCACGGGCCTGCGAGTACCTGCCTCTGACTCTCCAAAGGTATAGGCAGTCCCATTACCCGTATAGTTGAAGCTGGAGTACCTCAGGCCGTAGTTGACGCTCAGCTTATCATTGATGTTCAGTTCGTTTTCGATGAATAGCGCATTTTCGATGGCGTACTTAGAGTCCAGGCTGAGGTCTCTGATTTCGCCTTCGCTGACACCGACAGCATTACCTGGTTCGAATTCGTAGATGATGGCCTGGCCGCCGAAGCGCAGCTCATTGCCTGGTGTGATGAAGTAGGTCAGCTCTGGCTTCACGCTGTAGTTGATGATACTAGCATTCCAACTGAAACTATTCTGAGAGTCGTCTCCAAAATTAATGTCATAATCATAGTCACTGGCGAGTAGGGTGAAGTTAGAGAAGAGTCGTTCGCTGAAGAGGTGATTCCACCGCAGCGTCAGGGTGCGATTACCCCAGTTAAATCCAGCATCATCACCAAATCCAAAATTATCTCGTCCCATATACCCTGAGAGAAAAATTCGATTCTTTTCATTGATGTTATAATTCGTCTTTAGCGTGAGGTCGTAGAAATTCAGGACAGAATCATTGAGGTCTTCCGATAAAAACGGCTTAGCTAATACGTCGATGTAGGAGCGCCTAGCTGCAAATATGAAGGATGATTTATCCTTGACGATCGGGGCTTCGATGGACAGCCTGCTGAAGATAGCGCCGACGCCACCATTGACAGCCAGACGTTTATTATTACCTTCTTTCATTCTTACATCTAAGATGGAGGACAGCCTACCTCCGTATCTGGCGGGTATACCACCTTTGTAGAGCTTTACATCTTTGACAGCATCCGGATTGAAGACAGAGAAGAATCCAAAGAGGTGGGAAGAATTATACACCGGTGCTTCATCCAGAAGGACGAGATTCTGATCTATACTGCCACCTCTCACATTGAATCCAGCTGCTCCCTCTCCGACGGAGGTGACACCGGGGAGTAGCTGGATGCTTCGCAGGATCTCCACTTCCCCCAGCAGGGTAGGCAGCTTTTCTATGGTCCCGATGTCTAGGGTATTAACACTCATTTCCAGATCGCTGATATTGGCATTTTTAGCCTTAGAGCTGACGACGACTTCGTCCAGTGTCGCTGATTCTACGTTCAGTTCCACATTGAGAGTCACATTCTGACTTAGGTCCACGGTCATCGACTGCTGCTGAAAGCCCAAGTAAGAATACACCACTTCGTAATTTCCAGGTAATATGGTCATGGAATAAAAGCCGTATTCATTGGATACAGTACCCGCATTGAGTGAAGGGATATAGACATTGGCCCCGATGAGTGTCTCACCATTGTCAGCATCCTTGATGTATCCACTGAGTATTCTCTTATCTGTCTGTGCGGCAAGAGAGCTCCATAGGATCATCAAGATCAAAGCTATATTATATCTATAATTGTATTTCATTGATTAAAATTGACAGGCAAAATGCCTACATGTAAATAACTATGTTTAATCATCCATTTGGGATGCATTATTCCTTCTAAATGTGGATGATGGGTGATTATAAAATACCTAAAACGGAATGTTTATTAGGGAGTGACTGTAGTTCATCATCGCTTGACTATCATCATTTTCCATCCCTCGGCTGCTTTATTTATAGAAAACGATTATTTATGATTAATGTTAACCGTTGGATCAGAAATATTTGCAATAAATTAATTCCCTCTTTGTTTGTTAATTTTAATAGACTAATAATCTTTGTGTCACGATGAAAGAAGTACCAGCATTCGGATATATCATGGATCGAGCAGTGAAGGCTCTCAGAAGTGACCTCAACCAAAGATTTAAATCTCTCAATATAGATCTAACTCCAGAACAATGGCTGCTGCTCAATCGTCTGAATGGCTGTGATGAAGGCTTATCGCAGAATCAAATAGCTGATGATACCTACAAGGATGCACCTACTGTATCCAGGATCATTGACCTGCTATGTAAGAAGGGATATACGGATAGGCTACCCTTTGAAGGAGACAGAAGGCGGCATAAGGTCATACTGACAGAAGCAGGCAGGGAGGTGATTGACAGAGTATTACCAGAGGTACAGTCCAATCGAGATAAGGGCTGGCAAGGACTAGATCACAAAGACCTGTCAGATCTGAAGAGAATTCTCAATACCATCTACGCTAATTATTTGGAATGACATCTCGGCTTGCATTAGTGTAAAGCCAGGCTGGACCTGGATAGATGCCTTGTAATCGATTCCCTGAGACCACGGCCCCTCACTTTTAATTTTTGTTCAGCTAGCTGATAATCACATCATAGTTGTAATTTTGAAATTATGAGTAAGTTGAGTCATGTAGATAGCACGGGTAATCCCACCATGGTGGATGTCGGAGCTAAGACTGTCACATCGAGACGAGCAGAAGCTCAGTCTATCGTCGAGGTCACGGATGAGATCTTTAGCCTCATCACCGATGACGAATTGCAGACTAAGAAGGGGCCCGTATTTCACACCGCCATCATTGCGGGTATTCAGGCCAGTAAGCAGACGAGTAGTCTCATCCCGCTATGCCATCCTCTCAGTCTAAATAAGGTCTCAATCGATATTACAGCTGGTGGTAGTCGTCAGATCATCATCAAGTGTGTGGCCTTAGTGGAGGGAAAGACAGGTGTGGAGATGGAGGCACTCGTCGGGGCGTCGGTGGCGGCACTGACCATATATGACATGTGCAAAGCGCTCTCTCATGATATAAGAATCGTAGAGACCAGGCTACTGACTAAGACTGGAGGTAAGAGCGATTATCAATCAGATCAATCAGTTTAGCATGACAGCACACCAGAAACACACTAAGCTCGCCAGACCGAAGATGGGCCAGTGGGGACGGAATGAGTTTGCCATCATTGGCACGACCTGCGATACGATTGCTTCTTGGGTGACTGCGGTAGCAGACTTACTATCTGATCGAGTGAAGCTGGGCTATATAGATGCATCCCATGACCATGAGGCTCCGGGCATGACGTTTCATCAGCAGGCGACACAGTTCGAGAGTTATCTATCTCTTGATGTACAAGCTTATGACAATATGTACAAGAGGAGGCTGCTCTATAATGATCTCGATCTGATTATGATCAATGGGAATCATTTCACAGCTGAAAAGCAAATCGTCTTCATAGACGAGCGAAAGAAGGAGTCACTTTCTAAAAAGCTAGACAGGCTGACTGATGTAGATCTGATCATCCTGAAGGAGGAGAATCTGGAGGTCTACGATTTTCTCGATGAGGTCACATCTGAGGACACACCGATCATCCATTATGCGGACATGCAGGCTGTGGCTGATCACCTAATCAGCTCATGGAAGACCGATGATGTAGTCAAGGGACTCATCCTGGCTGGAGGTAAAAGCCAGCGCATGGGGCACGATAAGACTTTAATAAATTATCATGGTACGAATCAGGTAGATCATCTCAGCGGCATCATGGCACCATTTTGCCAAGATGTATTTGTCTCGCTCAGGTCAGATCAGGATAATGTATTTCAGCCTATAGCGATCGAAGATCAGTACTTAGACCTTGGTCCTTTTGGAGGGATGCTATCCGCTTTTCGATCTGACCCTAATGCAGCGTGGCTGGTCATCGCGTCTGATCTTCCTTTTGTTAATGAGCAGGTGATATCCACATTGATGAATGAGCGCGATAGGTCTAAGATGGCTACTTGTTTCATCAGGCCTGATGCTGAGTTCCCCGATCCGCTTTGTACGATTTGGGAGCCTAAGTCTTATTTGTCCTTATTAGAATTTATGGCACTGGGCTATTCGTGTCCTCGTAAGGTACTCATCAATAATGATGTGAAAGAAATACCTCTTGAAGATGCCACTATACTAATGAATGTAAATGACCAAGCTGAATTGGAAAAAGCGAAACAATTAATCCAAGAATAAATACCACATTGCAGAATCCATAAACGATAATCATATGGCCTCAAAAAAAGAAAAAGAAATACTGAATAAGATTAAAATAGTCTTGACCCAGCATTTTGATTCTCCTGAATTAGCCTTTAATTTTTTTGATAAAAATGCTGATGGAGAACTCGATAAAAATGAAATCAAAGACTTGCTGAAAAAAGCAAAAGTTGGTGGATTTATCCGTTCCATCGTGGCCAAGAAGTTAATCGAAAAATTTGATGATAGTGAAAACGAAACCATCGCCTGGACGGAGTTTAAGGATGCGGTAAAAGATATAGTCTGACCAATTCAATATGTCACAATAGTGTAAATCCAAATTTTGAAATCACTCATAATCGGTCTTGTCATTTGCCTTGCTGGTCTGTCTGCAGGAGGAGCCTATGCGCTGTATGATCTGAAGCGTACCAGCCAGGAGGCGGACTTTATGCTAGCTAATGGGCCCTGGAGAGTCAATCCCGTGATGGATCTACAGCAGCCTCGACAGCGAGCACTGATCGCATTGGTAGGGCTATTCGCCTTGCGGGAGTCAGAGGTCATCTATTATAATGCCACAGTAGACAGCGCCGGTGAGCCTTTGTCATAAGCCTATGATTATGTGCTGACGGGAGTCGTGCCAGACGCCAGGTACTGGAGCTATACCTTATACGGAGCTGATGATTATCTCATACCTAATCAAGACCAGCGCTATGGCTACAATGCTGCGACCATGGACTACGTGCCGCGTGACACGCTCAATCCAGAAGCCAGCGATCAATGGATAGATCAATATCAAATTAAAATATCGGCTGACCAGCAAGAGGGTAACTGGCTGCCGGCGGGCAACAATAAGGCTCTCAGTATCACACTTAGGTTATATAATGCGTCTCCCACTGTGTATGAAAATTTAGCCACCATAGCGTTGCCAGAAATTATCAAAGTCAATTGAAAAAGACACTCATTTATTTCTTACTGTTTTGTGCTTCTGCCTTGGTGGGTCGCACTGTGGCCATTCATTATTTGCCAGATTATATTTACAGTCGATTCTCTAAGATGGCACTGAGTCGACCTGGAGCGGCTGTCAATCAGTTTAGCGTCCTGATGGCGCCCGATGAAAACGCTAAGCTGGTCGTCAAGCCGAATCCTGATTTTGCATACGCCACACTATTTTACGATCTCACTGACGGTCCGATTCATATTTTGGGAGCTATGCCTGATTCTATTTATTGGTCAGTCGCTTTATATCAAGAGAATACTGTCAATTTTTATGTCAAGAACGATATGCAGTATGACTCGGATACGCTGAACATCATCATTAGCGATGATGCAATGGATCAGGAGGCAGATATCGAGCAGATCGTGTCTCCTGAAAAGACAGGCTTTGTGTTGATCAGAGTGTTAGTAGCGGAGCGGGATGAGGCTCATCAAAAAGCGATTAGTGATTATCTTAATGCACTTCAGATTCCTTGATGGTCTGAGTCGTCTGATGCTACACTCATCTGATTTCTATCCAGTAAGATCCGCCGTGCTGTTCTGCCTCTTGCAATGCTGGAATTTCCCAAAGCCACTCATACTGCTGACTCAAGCCTTTGTCTTCGCTGATAAAATAGTTTGGGCAGATGGTATGGTACCTTTCAGGATTATTGATCAGAAATGCGGCCAGCATATACTGCTCTGAGTAATACCTGTCACACATGAACTGTGGATAATCGAAAGGCAGGTATATATCATGCAGATGGACGATCACACCAGTCGGCAGCTGCGGCAGTATCTCTAAGAAGAGGACCATCACGTCAGAGTTGGGTAGGAGTCTGTGCGAGTTGTCTATAAATAACAGATCACCTGATTCAATTTTGACTTGTTTAAAAAAGTCAAGTTTTTCAAAGGGGCTCTGGATGAACTGATCCACCAAGGCAGAAACATCTGCTCGCGGCTGAGGGTCGATGGATATTATTTCAGTAGAAAGCTGTTGATCACTGATGGCGAGAGCCGCTACCTTAGTAGAGTTGCCACTGCCTATTTCTATGTACCGCTGTGGCTTCTTATTCGAGATCATCGTGTATAGCGCAGCCGTGTCCAATGCAGGTAAGAAGTCATTACTCCAGTAAGGCGTCTTTGAGTCCGTTTGGACTGATGGGATGAGTTCTAATCGAGCGATGTATTGCTGCATAGCCTGGAGGAATACTTTATATTCAGCTCTATTGGTACTAATGATATGTAGCAGGGACTCGTGCGGCCCCTTGGCCGTATTGTATCGCGGTATGGGATCCACAGGATAGTCCAAAAAAACAGTTTGGTACTTGGATGAGAAATATCTGTATAATTCTGTGAGTGCTTTCAGGTGCTATTGACTTAGTAAGGTTATGTAGTTGATTTTTGTGCTATCGTCGATTAATCAAGATAAGTCCGCAAAATCGTGTTTTATTTGAACTTGATTCGACTATTTCTATTTAAAGACGTGTAACAGCAGCGAAAAAACTATGAAATTATTATCTACCATAATCCTTTGCCTCGTTTGTTCATTCCATTTGTCAGCTCAGTGGGGCGGATTTGGAGGAAAGAAAGGGCCATCGATCAAAGGCAAAATAACGGGAAAGATCATCGACCCAGCGACGAATCAGCCAGTCAGCTATGCGACGATCTCGCTCATGAAGGAGGGCTCCGAAAAGGTGATTAATGGTGTCCTATCCGAAGAGGATGGGTCTTTCAAGCTGACAGACATCAAGGATGGCCGATATGCTTTAGAGGTATCCTTCTTAGGCTATGAGACTAAAAAAGTGGAGGAAGTCATTCTGACGCTTAAGGATCCAGATTATGCAGTTGGCAATGTCAGCTTGGCCCAAGATAACATAGTCCTCGATGCCGTAGAAATCAAAGACAAGCGCGCGCTCATCGAAAATAAGGTGGATAAAATCGTATTCAATGCTGAGGATGACTCATCCATTGCGGGTGGAGATGCGACTGATGTCTTGAGAAAGGTGCCGATGCTTTCCGTTGATTTGGATGGCAATGTATCACTCCGTGGTTCACAGCAGATTCAGATTTTGATTAATGGTAAGCCTTCAGGCATGTTTTCGGCTAATGCGGCCGATGCACTCAAGATGTTTCCTGCTGATCAGATAAAAAAAGTAGAGGTGATCACTTCACCAGGAGCCAAATATGATGGTGAGGGGTCTGGGGGTATCATTAACATCATCACCAAAAAGGACAACATAGAGGGAATAGCAGGTACAGTGAATGCTTCTCTTGGCAACAGGCAAAATAACGCCAACCTGAATCTTAATATAGGCAAGGGGCGATTTGGCTTTAGCGCGAATGGAGGTGTCTATTATTCTGTCCCTAACGATGCGGATAACTCATTTACGAGAACCTTGGTGCCTACTGGTATTGTGTCTTTCTCACGAGAAGGGGTGACGAATCAATCTCGGCTCGGTTTCGGAGGCTCAGCCAGTGCTTTTTATGATTTTAATGCTTTCAATGCCATTAATACTTCGATCAATCTCAGAGGCTTTGGCTTTGATAGAGATGGCACAAGCGAGTGGTTCAGACTAGCCAGTGACCTGACGACGAAGAATAGCTTCAATGGAACGACTTTCGGCAGTACGCTCAATAGTGGATATGACTGGAATACGGATTACACTAAGAAATTTGCGGATAATGAGAAGAGAGAGTTAGTCTTTGCCGTGCAGCTGTCTGGGGGAATACAAAGCCAGGATAACACTGTAAGAGACGTCAGTGCCACAGAAAATTTCGTCCTAAGAGATGAGCGGATATTCAATGATCCTGATAATTTAGAAGTCACGGCCCAGATAGACTATGTACATCCTGTCGGCAAAGCGAACAAGGTTGAACTTGGCATCAAATCAGTGATCAGAACCATTGACAGTGCCGCTGAGTATTTCCTCTTTAATGAGGGGACTAATAGTTATGATAATCTTGATGGCGACCGATCCAATCGCTTTCTCTATGATCAAGATGTATACGCTGGCTATCTGTCCTATAACTTCTATATCGGTAAAATGAATGCTGTCGTCGGTGGGAGATATGAGAGAACCATCATTAATGGTGATGGGGATGTCTCAGAGCAAAAATTTGAAAATGCCTATAATAACTTCCTACCTAACATTGCAATCTCGAAGACACTGTCTAACTTTAGAACATTGAAGCTGAGCTACAGCGAACGGATCCAACGACCGAGTCTTAGATTCATTAATCCGTTTGTGAATAACGCAGATATTGGAAATGTCAGCTTTGGGAATCCTTTCTTAGGGCCAGAATTGACCAAACAGATTGAGTTAGGGTACAATACTAATTTCGTAGGTATCTCCATATTTGGATCACTCTATTATCGCAGGACATCTGAGCTGATAGAATCCATTGTGAGCGACCAGACGGTCAATCGATCCCGCACTACTTTCAATAACGTAGGTCTGAATAATTCTGTCGGTGTCAATATCTTTATGAGTAAGACAGCGGGCAAAGTCACGCTCAGAGGGGGAGGGGATGTCAATACCTATGATGCTTCTGGCGTCATAGACGGAGAGCTGCGTGAGAATAGCGCTTTGGCCTACCGTCTCTTTACCAGCGCGGAGCTGGCGATCTCTTCGTCGATCAAAGGAGATTTTACAGGAATCTTTTCTTCTCCGCGCTATACACTTCAAGGCCGTAATCCGAGTTTTTCCATGTTGATATTTGGTGTCAGAAAAGATTTCAAGAATTCGAGTATTGGGATCAGAGTCGTCGAGCCGTGGAGCGAATTCAAGAGCTTTGACTCTGATATCACGGGGAATGGATTCAGGCAGGAGTCTTCGTTCGCTGTACCTTTCAGATCGATTGGAGTGACTTTCAGGTATAAATTTGGCAAGGTCAATTTCAAAGAGCGCAGAAGTAAAATCAGAAATACAGATCTAAAATCAGGAGACGATGGTAATGATGGATCAGGCGGAGGTCAGCAAGGTGGAAGAGGCGGAAGAGGGTAGATAGGCTGCTATATGGTACTATAGGGCTGCTGCTCTTAGCTAAGGTAAGGGTCAGATACGTCTGGTGAGTTAGAGTGTAGAAGCACGATATAGCTTTTGGATATATTTGGAACTGTATATACAGATATGGGAAAGGCTCTGGATTCAGTTAGAAGACAGATTTAAGTGGGGGCAGAGAAGCCCCTTACATATGATGTGTAGGCCCCACTTAGTAGAAGACTTTAAAAAACAATGCAAACTAAAGAAGGCTAATCATTTGCATGATTAGCCTTCTATTTGTACTTGATGATGTACAGTGACTATTTGTCGCCGTACATTTTTTGTCTGTATTCTGCATTAAGAATTTCGTTTCTTCTTTG